>CAVKLF010000001.1:0-125913 GCA_963657075.1 bacterium
ACAACCTTGCCAAGGTTGGGGTCGCGGGTCCGAGTCCCGTTTTCCGCTCTTCTTTGAATTATTGTAAAAGCCCAGGTGGCGGAATTGGTAGACGCGCACGTTTCAGGTGCGTGTGTTTCACAACGTGCAGGTTCGAGTCCTGTCTTGGGCACGGATATTCTGAATGGTTAAATGTTGGAGAGGTGGCGGAATTGGTAGACGCGCTACTTTGAGGGGGTAGTGACAATTGTGTCGTGGGAGTTCGAGTCTCCTCCTCTTCACTTTTTTGTTTATTTTTGCGGAAATAGCTCAGTTGGTAGAGCACAACCTTGCCAAGGTTGGGGTCGCGGGTCCGAGTCCCGTTTTCCGCTCTTTTTTTTTAGAATTCGAGAAACATACCCATTTATGAATTTATATTTGCGATATTTTGATCAAGAGACATTAGTACATAATGTCGATGAAGCTATAGCTTTTTTGAAAAGTATTCCTGAAATTTCTTTGGATGCAGAATTGGAAGCTGATATACGAGAGTATGCTGCGAGCGACTTGGGGTATCCTAAGCGTTACAAGGTTCGTCCACGTGTATACTTTATCGTGATTAAAACTTCTGCAGCCACCATGCAGGATTTTAAGGATAAAAAAGCTTTGCGTGCAGGGGCGGGGACTTCGCATTCTAAGGAAACCCCTGGTTCGCAAGTATTGACACAGGAATCTGCAGGTTGGTACGAGGGAACGTTGGACTTCAAGCGTGTGGTTATGGTGCCTGAGACTGGTAAGTTTGAATATCGTGACACTCATTTTGTGGCTCAGGTAAAGGCGATGTCCGGGCTGGATTGCTATAATCGCATCGTGGAACATTTGCGTGAGCGTGTGGATGAGCGTAGCCAATTTCCTTCAGCCAAGGGAAAGAACTTTCATTTCCGCTATTTGGGAATGTGGAAATAGTATTGCATAAAAATATATGATGTTATGAACAAGGCGATGTTGATCGGTAATGTAGGGAAGGAGCCTGAGGTGCACTATTATGATGCAGATCAAGCTGTGGCTCAACTTACACTTGCTACAACCGAAAAAGGTTATACTTTGGCCAATGGTACTCAGGTGCCTGATCATACAGATTGGCATAACTTGGTATTTTACCGTGGGCTGGCTAAGGTGGTAGAGAAGTATGTACATAAGGGCGATCGTCTTTATGTTGAGGGGAAGATACGTTATCGCTCTTATGAGGATAAGCAAGGTAAGCGTCGCTACATCACTGAGATTTATGTAGATAACATGGAAATGCTTTCTGCTCGCCCTGCAGAGAATTGAACATGACTATTCTGTTAATTTTAGCTCAAAAATTGGATATATCGACTATAACTGAGGCTCTTGATGCGGTCTCGCTCTCAGCGCCGTCTTCAGGGGTTTGGATTGCTACCATATTGGCGGCAATATTACTTGTTGCGTCTGCTTTCGCTAGTGGTTCGGAAATTGCATTTTTTAGTCTTACGCCTACAGATGTATCAGAATTGGAGGATGAGAAAACTGAGGCAGACAAGCAAATTCAGGTGTTGCGCAATGATTCTGAACGTACGTTGGCTACTATATTGATCACCAATAATTTTGTGAATGTGATGATCATTATGCTCTTGGATTATGCGATAGGTGGTGTCGTCAGCTTTGGCGAAAAGGCTTATTGGATTCAATTTCTTGCAACTACTGTCATTCTTACTTTTCTTCTCTTGCTTTTTGGTGAGATTATGCCTAAGGTCTATGCCCGTCAGGATGCCCTTAAGTTTTGCCGCCGTTGTGTGGGAGGCATTATGTTGATTCGCAAATTGTTTTGGCCTATAGAAAGTGTCTTGTTGAAGAGTGGCATGTTAGCTGAGAAGATCATTCAAAAGGAAAATCATGTGCTCAGCGTAGATGATTTGGAACAAGCATTGGAATTGACCGACAAGAATGACATCAAGGACGAGCAGAGTATGCTGAAAGGTATCATACGATTTGGCGACGAGACTGCCAAGGAAGTGATGACAAGCCGCCAGAATATAGTAGATTTGGATATAAGAAGTTCATATCTTGATGTGTTGAAGTGCATCGTGGATAATAATTATAGTCGTATACCAGTCTATCAGGATAATACTGATAATATTCGCGGTGTATTATATATCAAGGATTTACTGCCTCATCTTTCAAAAGGTCCGAATTTTCGATGGCAAAGTTTGATTCGCCCTCCATATTTTGTACCTGAGACCAAGAAGATAGATGACCTGCTTAGGGAATTCCAGGACAATAAAGTGCATATTGCCATTGTGGTGGATGAGTTTGGAGGAACCAGTGGTATCGTGACCCTTGAGGACATCTTAGAGGAAATTGTAGGCGAAATCAATGATGAATATGATGAAGAGGAGAAGTTTTATTCCAAGCTGAATTACAATACCTTCATCTTTGAGGGGAAAACCCTATTGACAGACTTCTGTCGAATTCTGAATGTAGATGATGAGGAGTTTGAGGAAGTGGAGGGGGATGCTGATACCTTGGCTGGTCTACTGCTTGAAATCAAGGGCGATTTCCCAAGTATTCATGAGAAGATAGACTATAAGAACTATACATTTGAGGTGATGAATGTAGAAGAACGCCGTATCAGTAAGATCAAGGTGACAGTGCATCCTTTAAGAAATAATGACAGCAATAATAACTAAAGACAGGCAATAATATATGGCACTAATCAATATACGAGATGTTTATCCGGGTGTGAGTTTAGGCTTGTGGCAGATGGAGGAGACTGTGGAGCAATTGTTTGAACAATATCCTCATTTGCTCTCTTGCCGCCAAGCCTTGGAGGAAAGATATAAGAACGATGGCAGGAAACTGGAGTTTCTTGCCATTCGTGCATTGATGTACGAGATGCTGAAAATCAATGGAGCTTCCAAGGGGTTATTGTCTCATGCTTGCGATATTACCCATAATGATGCAGGCAAACCCTTGTTTCGAGGCTATCATATCAGCGTGAGTCATACTAAGGGGTATGCTGCACTCATCTTGTCGAAAACTCAGGAAGTGGCAGTGGATATCGAGTATTTCAGCGATAGGGTGGAGCGTGTCGCACCTAAGTTTCTTCGTAAGGATGAGCATGCAGAAGGACTTGACTCATTGTTGGTGCACTGGTGTGCCAAAGAAACTGTCTTTAAATTGTTTTCTGAGGATAACTTGCAGTTTGAAGACATGTGTGTGAAACCATTTGATACGATGTCGGATTGGGCTTGCGATGTAGAAAACTTGAAACGTAAGCAGAATGTTCGTGTGGAATTCGAATTAACCATGGATTTCGTGCTTACTTATACAACTTTGTAAGTGACAGGGGGAACGGGACTAATGAATTGTAGTAACACACAGATGTTAGGAATGGCGCTTTGTGGCGCTTTTCTTTTTTCTTGTTATACAGCTGCAGCGCAAGTGTTATCAGACGATAAAAGGAGTGATGTACAAGACTGGCATTTGGTGAAGGAAAATGCGCAGAAATGTTTCCCACAGACTGTGCCTGCTGGTAACTATAGTGGTATCACTCATCTTCATGATGATATTTATGCCGTTGTGAGTGATAAGTCTGATAGTGCTTTGTTCTTTAATTTTCGCATTCAGATAAATCCCAAGACTGGTGATTTGGAAAGAGTGGAAAACTTGGGTTTTACTCAGTATGTGGATGGAACCTTGCATGATGAGAAACCATGGTTGGGGAAAGAGACAGGATTTGATCATGAGGCAATCGCTAAAGTTTCGGATTCTATGATAGTGGTAGCTAGTGAGGGAAAATGTAGACTCAAGGAATATCTTATATCTCCTTCCTTGCAGCAGCATCGGTTTTGGAGCGACGATGGGTGGAAAGCGGATGACTTTTATCCGAATTATAATTATGAGTCGTTGGCATATGATTCATTGCACAGCTATCTGTGGACTGTTCCTGAAAGTACGTTGCGTAGGGATGGTGTCCCTGCTACACCTGAGAATCGTGTGCGAAACAAGTTGCGTCTTGTTAGATACTCCTGCCTAGCCGATAAGAACGATACATTAGGGGTGGATAGGACTGAGTATGCTTATCTGATGGATGTCCCTTCTGCCGACAGAAAGGCAGAAACCTATGTGATGGGCGTAAGTGAATTGTGTGCCTTGCCTGATGGGCAACTTCTAGTATTGGAGCGAGAGGCTTTTATACCGAAAATCAAAATAGGTTCATTCTGTAAGTGCAAGCTGTATATTGTCAATCCTTTACAAGGTACTAAAATTAATATGATTGTAAATCTAGATGATCATGCTCCTTTTCTTAATAAACGTCTCCTTTGTGAGTGGAAAACAAAGCTATCTCTCTTAGACCGGTCTTTTGCCAATTATGAGGGGATGTGCTTGGGGCCTCGGCTGGAGGATGGTTCACAAACAGTTATTTTGCTTTCTGATTCGCAAGATCAGTATGCTGGAGTCTTGAAGGATTGGTTTAAGACAATTGTTATCTCTGGCAAGGAGTAGCTATAAATCGTTTGTAGTATTGTAACGAAAGCCAGATAATGTTCATATATCAGAACATTATCTGGCTTTTTAGGTACAGATTCACTTTTGAATTATTAGGGTAACTACAGTTTTTTAGAGCATACCTTTCGAACTAGGGAGTTCGAAATGGTAGATATCTCTTTTTACTGCCATTTTTAGTGAACGAGCCAGTGCCTTGAAGATGCCTTCTATCTTGTGGTGCTCATTCTCGCCCTCTGCCTTGATGTTGAGATTCATTTTGGCTGCGTCGCTGAGGCTTTTAAAAAAGTGCTTGAACATTTCTGTTGGCATTTCTCCTACCTTCTCACGATGAAATTCTGCGTCCCAGATAAGCCAAGGTCTTCCACCGAAGTCGAGTGCCACTTGGCAGAGGCAGTCATCCATAGGCAAACAGTATCCATATCGCTCAATGCCGCGCTTGTTTCCTAATGCCTGGAGAAGGCATTCGCCCAATGCGATGCCTGTGTCTTCGATGGTGTGGTGTTCATCCACATACAGGTCTCCATTGGTATGGATGGTGAGGTCCATCATGCCATGCTTGCCTATTTGTTCTAGCATGTGGTCGAAGAAACCTAAACCTGTAGATATGTCGCATTTTCCGCTGCCATCAAGATTTACTTTGATATAAATATCTGTCTCCTTAGTAGTACGTTTTACTTCGGCTATGCGGTCGCCAGCGAAAAGTATTTCTGCTATCTTGTCCCAGTCCATACCGTCCTTGCCTAGGATAAGACTTTTGCATCCTAAGTTCTTGGCGAGTTCGGCATCGCTTTCTCGGTCACCTATTACATAGCTGTTGGCCAAGTCGAACTCAGGGTTGTTGATGTACTCCGTCAGCATACCTGTACCAGGCTTGCGCATGGGGGAGTTGTCTTCAGGAAAGTGGCGGTCGATGTGTTGTTTGTCGAAACGGATGCCTTCGCTCTCTAGAGTCTGTATGATGAAATTATGAACAGGCCAGAAAGTGTCCTCGGGAAATGATGCAGTGCCGAGTCCGTCTTGGTTGCTTACCATTACGAGTTTGTAGTCGGTGTGTTGGGTGATAAATGCCAGGTTACGGAATACCCCCTTGGTGAAGGTTAATTTCTTAAAGCTGTCTATCTGTTCGTCCTCTGGTTCTTGGATGAGGGTTCCGTCACGGTCGATGAATAATACTCTAGTTTGTTTCATGATGATATTTATGTTAATATGATGGATTCTTTTCTATTTCTGTCTCGGTCTCTTTTGGTATATTCTTCATCTTCTCTCTCTCTTCGTCTTGTATTTTGTAAGAGGAGTATTGGTAGGCGAAAGTGATGCCAAGCCATGTTAAGGCATATATGAAGAGTATGCTGGTGATAAAAAGAACGAGAAATAGTAGAGGGGTAAAGTAGGTGGGTACACCCAGAGGGTCGCCTTCCAGGGCCCCTAGCTGTGAGTAGAGTTGGGCAATGATGATAATGATGGACGGCAAGGCGGCAATGAAAGCCACAACGCATAGTATCATGATGCCGAGAAATGTTGTCAATAGATATCCTCCGAAGTGGCGGAAGATGCGTATGACAGCTAGCTGCTTCCTTTGCTTTGTGCCTATCTGGCGTATTTGTTTGATAGGCAAGGTGTGAATGAAAGCCACTATTGCCAACACGATGGTGGCGATATAGATGATAGACTGTAGGATGAATGAAGCCCAAGGGTTTGCTACTCCCCAATCGTGCAGCGACTTATTGGGAATGAGGAAGTAGAATACGATGGTGAGAAGAATGGCAAAGGGTATATGGGTACTCCATGTCTGTTTTGCCATTTTTCGGATGTCGCCAATCATGGCTTTGTATGACGCTTTCATACAAGCTGTCATGCTGCGAGCTTTAGATAAATCGTTTGTTACCATAGCTTTCTAACATTATGATTTACATTGTCTTCTGAATTCTGAACAAGTGATGGCTGTGGCAATTGCCACATTGAGACTGTCGGCAGTGGCTCTTCCTTCAGGGAAATTAGGAATGAGCAGTTTGTGGTTCACTCTCTTGGCTAGGGTAGGAGAAATACCCTTTCCCTCGTTGCCCATCACGATGATGCCTCTGTTTTCCAATGGCTGTTCATAGATGTTGTCTCCATCGAGGAGTGTACCATATATGGGTATGTCAGCGGGTAGTGATTCTATCAGCTCCAATAAGTCTCCGTACTGTACTTTTACCCTGGCGATGCTACCCATGGTGGCTTGTACTACCTTGGGGTTGTATACATCGGCGGTGTCTTCGCTGCAGTATATGTGGCTGATACCAAACCAGTCGGCTATGCGGATGATGGTGCCCAAATTGCCTGGGTCTTGTACGCCATCAAGGGCAAGGCTCAGTTCGTATCCCTTGGGGCGCAATTCGTCTGCCATGTCTTTGAGGGCGTGTGGAGCTTGTCTGAAGACGGCGAGAACTTGCTGAGGGTGCTGTAGGAAACTTACTTTCTTCAGCTCTTCCTCCGTTACCTCGATGACCTCCGTTTCTGCCCCGAAGTGCTTGCCATGTAGCCAGTCGGCTGTGGCAATGATGAGGTCGGCGGTTTGTAGTGTGAGTAAGTCGCCTACTACTTTATGTCCTTCGGCTACGAACTTGCCTTCCTTGTTGCGGTTTTTCTTTAGTTCGAGCGAATGGATATATTTAATCTTATTCTTGCTAATCATCTTTAAAGTCATTAAACGATGCAAAGGTAGCACAATTTACAGACAATACAAAATAATTAATGCTAAAATATTTTGTTTTTCCTTCTATTTACATTATCTTTGCAATTCTAAAACTAATATATTTTGAGATTAAAGGAAATTTGCATACTCTCTTTACCGATTGCACTAGGCGCCTGCTCGACCAGTAAATACGTGCCTGAAGGGGAGTATATATTAAATAAGGTGGAGGTGAAGAGCGATTCGGCAGGTTATGATGCTGGATTGCTCAGGCAGTATGTGCGCCAAAAGGAGAAGCCGAAGCTTTTCTCTCTTTTCAAGAATCCCTTCAGTAAGAAGCCTGTCATTTATGACTCCTTGCAAGCTAGATTGAGCTGTCAGGATCTGCTGACAGCGATGCAAAACCAAGGCTTCATGCATGCAGGTGTGTCGCTCTATACGACTAAGAAGGGGAAAAAGTTGGATGCTGAGTATATGCTGCATCCAGGGGAGTCTTTTTTGATAGGAAAGGTAGTGTATGATATTCAGGATGAGAATGTGCAGCGTATCTTGCGTCTGGACAGTGTGGAAAATCAGCACTTGAAGCCTGGTATGCGTTTTACAGTGGAGGCTTTGGATAACGAGCGTAAGCGAATTGCCAGTCTTTTGGCTGATGATGGCTTTTATCGTTTTCATAAGGACTTTATCAAGTTTTCTGCCGACACGATTGCTGGTGGCAAAGATATTGATGTGACACTACATCTTATGAAGTACAAGGCAAGCGGAAATGCTCCTGAGATGCTGCATCCTCGATATGAGATGCGGAACATCAATTTTCTCTGCAATGACAGTAATCGTATTCACTTGCGCAGACAGGTGCTGCGTAATGCCACTGCTCTGAAGCAGGGACAGCCTTATAGCATGTCGGCATTGCAGCGTACTTATAATAATTTTGCTCGTCTTCAAGCGGTAAAGTATACCAATATCAGATTCTCGGAAGTGGCAGACAGTAATACGATTGCTGATTCTGCAAATGAGCGTTTTCGCAATCGATTGCTAGACTGCAATATTTTGATAAGCACTAACAAGCCATCTACCATTGCTTTTCAGCCGGAGGGTACTAATACGGCTGGCGATTTAGGGGCGGCTGCTTCTCTCACTTATACGAATCGCAATCTCTTTCGTGGCAGCGAACAGCTTAGCATCGAACTGCGTGGTGCTTATGAGGCGATTACTGGATTGGAGGGTTATCAAGACCAAAACTATACAGAGTATTCCATAGAGAGCAAGTTGGTGTTCCCTAGGTTTGTAGCACCCTTTCTCTCCAAGACTTTTCGCCGTAGGCAGACTGCCAGTAGTGAGTTGTCTGTCAGTTGGGATTTGCAGAATCGTCCAGAATTTCATCGCCGAGTCTTCTCTACGGCATGGCGTTATCGTTGGACAGAACCTCGTCATCATTTAGCTTGGCGATTTGATCTGCTAGACCTCAACTATGTCTATATGCCTTGGATTTCAGAAACTTTCAAGCGTGATTACCTAGACAATGCAGACAATCGTAATGCCATCTTGCGCTATAATTACGAGGATCTTTTCATTATGAAGATGGGATTCGGACTGAGTTATAGTGACGGTGTCGATGCATTTCGTCTGAATGTGGAGTCTTCGGGAAATCTGCTTAACGGAGTCTCTAAAGCCTTCGGGTTCAGAACTAATTCTGGGGGACAGCACACCTTATTTAACATAGCGTATGCGCAGTACGCTAAGTTTGACTTTGACTATACCCATCTGATGCAGTTTGATAAGCGAAATGCTCTTGCTCTTCATGCAGGTTTGGGGATAGCTTATCCTTACGGCAATAGTACGATACTTCCTTTTGAAAAGCGTTATTTTGCAGGTGGAGCTAATTCTGTACGAGGATGGGGAGTGCGAGAATTGGGACCTGGTAAATTCAAGGGAACGGATGGACGTATCGACTTTATCAATCAGACTGGTGACCTTAAACTCGACCTGAATGCCGAGTATCGTACGTCTCTTTTCTGGAAATTTCAGGGAGCATTGTTTGTAGATGCAGGCAATGTCTGGACGCTTCGTGATTATGCCGACCAGGCTGGCGGTCAGTTTAATATAAATGAATTCTACAAGCAGATAGCTATGGCATACGGATTAGGTATCCGCCTCAATTTTGATTATTTCATCCTTCGTTTCGACATGGGTATGAAGGCTATAAATCCTGCCTATGAGACTAAGGAAGAACATTGGGCTATTGTTTATCCGAAGTTGAGCCGTGATTTCGCCTTTCATTTTGCCGTAGGATTGCCATTCTAAATCAGCTGGCAAATAGGCGTACTAACAAAAGTGAAACTGGATAAATGCCTTTATGGACATTTATCCAGTTTCACTTTCCAAATACCTTGATGTATTTCCATTGGGAGGGAAATGGATGTTTGCTCTACGAGATGAGCTTCTTGTCCTATAGTGTCCATTTGTAGAAAATTGTGGATTAAGAGGGTGACAACGGCACTCGTCTCATTATCGGCAAAGTCTAGTTCTTTGATCTCAATGGTGGCGTCTTCTGCTTTCTGTTGCAGTTGAGTGATGTCAGCTTCGTGCACATTGCTGGCGGCAAAGCGAAGCCAACGTTCGGATTCGGGAGTGCAATACTTAATGGCTTTAGGGAAATGCCAATTGTAATAGTAAGTAGCGAACGAGTCTGCGTCTGCTTTCAGTTGGTCTTCGCTACCTTCATGTGGCTGGCACCCCGTCAATGCGTAAATGCCTGTCATTATGAGGAGTACAATCCCGAAAATGCTCATTGTGGGCTTCTTGAACATGATTTTCAATTATTAAAAATTCTATTTATTTGCTTATTTTCGGCACAAAGATAGTAAAAAACTTTGTAATAAGAATCTTTTTTGCTACTTTTGCAGTAAAATAACAATTAAAATGCTAAGATTTATATCCTTTGGCAGTGGAAGCAGTGGCAATTGCTACTATCTTTTCACTGAGACGGATTCGATATTGATAGATGTAGGAGTAGGTATCAGAACATTGAAGAAGCATTTCCATAACTATGGACTTCGCTTTGAGGATGTACATCACATCCTCATCACTCATGACCACGCCGACCATGTGAAGTCGGTGGGGTGTCTGAGTACAGACTATCAACTACCAGTATACACGACCCGTAAAGTTCATCAGGGCATCGAGCGCAACTATTGCGTTCGTAAGAAAATTATGCCCCATTTTGTCCATGTTATAGAGAAGGGGACTCCTTTTGTGGTGGGGGAGTTTAACGTGACGCCTTTTGGGGTGCCTCATGATAGCACAGACAATGTAGGTTACTTCATCGAGTGTAAGGGAATTGCCTTCTGTCTGATCACAGATGTGGGACATATTACTGAAGAGATGCATGATTTCATCAGTCGTTCCAATTATCTGGTGCTAGAGGCTAACCATAGTGTAGAGATGCTGCAGCAAGGACATTATCCTCAGTATTTGAAAGATCGCATTTTAGGTCCTAATGGACATTTGAGTAACGATGCGTGTGCTGAGGCTCTTGCTGAGTATGCTACGCCGAATCTACGGCATGTATGGCTGTGTCATCTCAGTGAGGAGAATAATCACCCAGAATTAGCTCGCAAAACAGTGGAGCAAATCTTGCGTAGCAAGGGAATCGTGCCAGGTAAGGACTTTCTGTTGGAAGTGTTGAAGCGCAAGACTCCAAGTGAAATTTTTAAGTTAGAATAATAAGAAAGAGGCTTCTGTCAAGTGATTTACAGAAGCCTCTTTCTTATTGTTGCATGTTGTATATCTGCTGCTTATTTTACATATTTCAATATCTCCTTGCTCTTCCTGCCTTTATGTGCTGGTTGTGGCATGAAACCTTCGGTAAGCCCCGTTTTTTCTGTCATGGCTTGAAACACTGCAGCAGCGTAGTTGGAAAGTTTCAACTTATTGAGCTCTTCATTGATGGCATCCTCGTCGTAATCATCTGCGTAGAGTAGGGTGTGTAGATCATCCAGATATTTTTGGGGAATGTTCTGGTGAGGCATACGGCTCTTGATCTGCATGATTTGAGCGACAATGGCATCCTTTGTTTGCGTGGCTATTATCTCTGCCTTGTGGCGTTCATAGTTGGAGAATGTAGCTGTGTTGATGCCATTCCAATCTTCTATCATACTGTCTTCCGTAGTGAGATGACTATATCCAAAGTAACGTATCAATCTGAGATTTTTGTTCCAATTAAGTTTGCTTAGATAGTCGCTTTCTGCTGGAGTTGTTGCTATGATAAGTGCTGCATTCCTGAGCATGGCTTTTTGGTAACCGAGGATCTGAAGACGGCGTTTCAGGTAAGGATTGGTGCAGTTTCTATGGGATATGTCTCCTAATGGGCAAACGATGTATGGAATGCCCATTTTCCTCGCTTGTTGAGCCAGTTGGGCACCTTTTATTGTCCATGCTCCAAGTATCAATACGATGTCGGCATCAGCTAAGTTTTTGGTGATGTCGAATTGTTGGCAGAGTGCATCTGTGTAAGGCAAGTACATCTTCAGAAGCTTTTTCTCTTTGGAAATGAACAAATATACTTTCATCTTTTCTGCGTTAAGTTAAAGTTTGTGGCTGGTAAAGTCATTCTTGTCTGCCTTCCAGTATCTTATCCGGGTGGCAAGGTTACGCCAAATAATGCCATATTCATAGAATGGCAGCTTGATGGTGCTGATGCTACTGTCGAAATACTGTATCGCTTTGCGAGCTATCATCATACGGAGTGAGAGGAGGAGGAGGATGGCAAAGGCTGCGCAACCAGTCAATATCCAATCCTTGTAGATGATGGCGATGATTAATGCAGCAATGGATACTACAAGACTGAGATGTGGTATAAGATGGTCAAAAAACATCAATGTGCGCATGGATCCAACTCTCTCAAGCGACTTACGGGCTGCGAGTAAACTGAGGTTGTCGTTGTGCCAAGACTTGTCTGTAGGTTCGTCTTGCGTGAGCCATGCCTTCGGGGATAGCTCTACTGCTGTATCTCCAAATTGGGCATATTTATTGACAAGAAAGTCATATTCACTTCGTACATATTCTAGATTGCCTTGGTAGCCCTGTTCTCTCATGAAGTCGCTCTTGCGGAATGCGATATTTGGCATGTGGCTGCGATAGCCATAGCTGCGTTGTGCACGTCGGAGTAGATAGAATGCCTTGCGGATATATTCGAAACGTCTTATTCCCTTAGTCTCCTTGTCGAGTGCCACATAGCCTAGTACTAGATGGTTGGGCTCTTGGCATTTGGCAGACATGGCGGAGAGCCAAAAACTGTTCTCTGGTTTGCAGGACGGCTCTGTCAGAATGATCCATTCATATTTTGCTGCCTTTACTCCCAGTGTGATTTGCAGTTTTTTTCGGCTCATGTAGCGTGAACTCTCTGGAATGTATGTATAATAGAGGCGAGGGGTTTCTGTTGCTGTACGCTTCAGGTAGTCGATGGTCTCACTGTCTGTGCTTTGGCAGACTACGATGACTTGGTAGTCGGCGGCATATTGCTGCTTCAAAAACATAGGGAGATTGCGCTCTAATTCCGCTTTGTTGTCGTGGGCAGTAATCAGCACGGTAATAGGTTGCGGTACTGCGGTATTTAGCGGTGTTTCTGTATAGTCTCCTGTAGCCTCGTCTTGTAGCGGTGTTTCCTTAGGAAAGCGCAACGAGCGCAGAAATGGATTTGTCAGCGAACCGAGGATAGCTAACACCACCATTGCTGTGCCAGCGATTAAAGTTGTCAAACTAATTGTTATCATTTCTTTTTCTCGTCACGATGAAAAGAAGCAAGGGGTTTCTTCCTTTTTTGTGGAAGAAACTCTTAGCTTCTCATCTTCATTATAAATCTTCTGTAATGTAACCTTTGGGCAACTGGCGACAATTGTACTGGCTCGCCATAATCTCGCCGTATGCTCCAGCTGAGCGAAGGGCTATCAAGTCGCCACGGTGGCACTTGTTGAGGTCGACTGCCTTGCCGAAAACATCGCTCGATTCGCAGATAGGTCCTACTACATCGTATGTCTCTACAGGTTCGTGGCTGGATATGTTTTCTATCTTATGGTATGCTTGGTAGAGGGCTGGACGAATCAAGTCGGTCATGCCGGCATCGACGATGGCAAACTGTTTCACTGAACCTTGCTTTACATAGAGGGTCTTGGTGATGAGCGAACCCATTTGTCCAACTACAGCACGCCCTAGCTCAAAGTGTAATTTCTGTCCGTCGCGTAGTTTTAAGAACTTGGCGTAGGTGTCGAAATATGCTTTGAAGTCTGGGATGGGTACACGATTAGGATGGTTGTAATCGATGCCAAGTCCACCACCTACATTGATATTCTTTACTTCGATGTGGTGACTTTCCAATTGGTCTTGCAAGTCGTTGATGCGGTTGCAGAGAGCCTCGAAGTCACCCATGTCAAGTATCTGACTACCAATGTGGAAGTGCAAGCCCAAGAACTTGATGTTCTTCATTTGGGCAGCCTCTTCTATCACATTTTCCATGTCTCGCATTGCGATACCAAACTTGTTTTCTGCAAGACCAGTGGTTATGTTGGCGTGAGTATGAGCACCGACATCAGGATTGATGCGGAAACATACTTGTGCTATTTTATTTTGTTTCTGTGCGAGTTCGTTGATAATCTCCAATTCAGGAATACTTTCTACATTGAAGCAAAAAATGCCTTTCTCCAATCCGAGATTAATCTCCCAATCGCTTTTACCTACACCGGCATACACAATCTTGTTGGCAGGGAACCCAGCGTTGATGGCTGCCTGAATCTCTCCTCCGCTTACGCAATCTGCACCTAGGCCAGCCTGACAGATGATGTTGAGTACTTTGGGGTTGGCATTTGCCTTCACTGCATAGTGTACCTCAAATCCCTCATGTTTTCCTGCTTCTTCATTGATCTTCTTCAATGTTTGGCGCAACACTGCGGTATCGTAATAGTAGAACGGAGTCTGTATCTTCTGAAACTTGTCTATTGGAAATGTTCCTTCCATATTTTCTCTTAGTATATAAAATGTGTTATAGTTAAATTGGAATATCCCTCTTTTTATTTATCAAACAGCATGTTGCTCAAGTTTTGCAGTGCCTGCTTTTTGTCATTTTCCTTGATGAGGAAAGAGATGTTGTAGTTAGAACCACCATAAGAAATCATACGCACAGGGATGTTCTTCATCGCATCTGTAGCGAGGGTTTCGAAGCCTACATTGCTCCAGTCTAGGTCGCCAACTACACAGATGATGCACATGTCGGAGTCTACGGTAACGGTGCCATACTTCTTCAGTTCGTTGACGATATCGTTGAGATGGGCATCGTTGTCGATACTCATGCTCACACCTACCTCGGAGGTGGCAATCATGTCGATAGGTGTCTGATAGCTCTCGAAGATTTCGAATACCTTGCGTAAGAAACCTGTAGCGAGCAACATTCGGCTACTCTTGATCTTGATGGCTGTGATGTTGTCTTTTGCTGCTACAGCCTTGATCTTACCACGCACGATGACGTTGTCGATGATGGTTCCGTCTGCCTTTGGGTCCATGGTGTTCTTCAAGCGAACGGGTATACCTGCGTATTTGGCTGGTTGGACGCAAGTAGGGTGGAGTATCTTGGCACCGAAGTAAGCCAATTCGGCTGCCTCTTCGAAGTTGAGCTGGCGTACGGCCTCTGTGTGCTCTACAACACGTGGGTCGTTGTTGTGCATACCGTCGATGTCTGTCCAAATCTGAATCTCATCGGCAGGCAGTGCGGCACCAATGAGAGAGGCTGTATAGTCGCTACCTCCACGTTGCAAGTTGTCTACCTCACCGTAAGCGTTGCGGCAAACGAAGCCTTGGGTAATGTAGATTTGATACCCCTGGTTCTGCTCCATGATGGCTGCCAGTTTCTCTTTGATATACTGAGGGTCTGGTTCTGCATTCTTGTCTGTGCGCATGAAGTCTAAAGCGTTGAGCAGCACAGCCTTTATGCCTAGTTCCTTCAAGTAGTTTACAACCATGTTGGTACTCATGATTTCGCCTTGTGCCACGATGCTCTTCTCTTCGAAAGAGGTAAAGAGATCTTTAGTGAAGGAACGAAGATAGTCGAACTCGCCATTTAAGAATTCGCGTGTAGTATTCTTCATCTCTTCGGTAGAGTAAAGCTCTTCTACATGCTGCATGTATTTCTTCTCCAGATTGTTGATTACTTCGTTGGCACCCTCTGGGTTCTTCTTGTAGAGATAGTCAGAGATTTCAACGAGAGAGTTTGTTGTACCGCTCATCGCAGAAAGTACGATGAAAGTTGGTTCTCCAGATTCTGTAATCAAAGAGGCTACTCCCTTCATGCGCTCTGGCGAGCCTACGGAAGTTCCTCCGAATTTCATTACCTTCATAGTCGTAATATATTTAATGTTTAAATTTTATAGTTTAATGATTGATTGGCTTATAGATATCATTACTCACCAATCTCCATTTTGTTTTTAATTCTCTTCACCGTCTTCGCTCAAGTCGATTTGGTTGTATTCGCGTGTTACATCGTAGAGCACTCCGTCTTTGCAGCGATATACGATACCTGGGTATTTGTCTAGCAGAGAGATGTTGTGCGTAGTCATCACCACGGCTGTGCCTTGCTTGGTAATATTTTTCAGCAGATTCACTATATGGCTTGCTGTCTCTATGTCGAGGTTGCCCGTTGGCTCGTCGGCAATGATAACCTTCGGGTTGTTAAGGAGGGCACGGGCAATGGCTACACGTTGCTGTTCGCCGCCAGACAGTTCGTGAGGCATCTTGTCTATTTTCTCACTCATTCCTACTTCGCCGAGCACTTCTTCTATGCGTTTCGCTATGTCCTTCTTGCCTTTCCATCCAGTGGCCTTGAGTACGAATTCGAAGTTTTTGCGCACTGTGCGGTCATGGAGCAGTTGGAAGTCTTGGAAGATGATACCTAGTTCTTTGCGCAAGGCTGGAATCTCCTTGCGCTTGATAGTCTTGAGGTCTCTGCCTAGAATCGTAGCCATTTCTGTCTCTTCTTCCACGAGGTCAAGCTCGCAGTATAGGGTCTTTAGAAGCGAACTTTTACCAGAGCCTACTTTGCCGATGAGATAAGCGAACTCTCCTTCGTCAATATGGAAGTTGACATCCTTGAGAACGCATTTGTCAGCTTGATATATGCTTACGTTTTGATAGTCTATTAGCATGTTTCTGTCTTGTGTTTTATTTCATTTCACCTTTGCTCTTGGCTAGACGGCGTTTCTTGTCCCAGTCTGGGTCATGGCGCATCTGTAATTCCTTTACTACGTCTTCTATACGCAAGCCTTTGCTGGTGAGTAGTACGATGAGATGATAGAGCAGGTCGGAAGATTCGTAGATTAATTTCTCGTTGTTCCCGCTGGTTGCCTCTATGATGGTTTCCACAGCCTCTTCACCCACTTTTTGTGCCATTTTGTTGACTCCTTTTTTGAAGAGGCTCGTGGTGTAACTTCCCTCAGGCATCTCTTCGTGGCGTTTGTCGATAAAATCTTGTAGCTCTGAGAGGAAAAGGATAGAGTTTAGCTCGTTTTCCTCGCCCCAGCATGTATCTGTGCCTTTATGGCAGGTAGGGCCATCTGGATGCACCTTTATTAACAATGTGTCGTGGTCGCAATCGTTTTGTATGCTTACGAGATTCAGGTAGTTGCCCGAAGTTTCTCCCTTGGTCCAAAGGCAGTTGCGAGATCGGCTCCAGAATGTCACCTTTTTGGTTTCTATGGTCTTATCGTATGCTTCCTTGTTCATGAATCCTAGCATCAAGACGTTTTTAGTCACCGCGTCCTGGATGATGGCTGGAACAAGACCGTTCATTTTTTCAAAATCTATTTCCATTATATCTTAAGTTATATTTTACTCTTTGTTTCTATTGATTGTAATTTTTACTAAAACGAATGTTCATTCTAGATTCTTACGTTGATTCCTTCCTCTCTCAAGTATTTCTTGAGTTCTGGGATGGCGATTTCTCCGAAATGGAACACACTGGCTGCGAGTGCTGCATCTGCCTTGCCTAGGGTAAAGGCATCGCGGAAGTGCTCTTTTTGGCCTGCACCACCCGAGGCGATGATAGGGATGCTTACTTCTTCTGCCAGTCTTGCTAAGGCTTCGTTGGCAAATCCTTGCTTTACACCATCATGATCCATGCTCGTAAACAGAATTTCGCCAGCTCCTCGGTCTGCCACTTCCTTGGCCCAGTCGAACAGTCCTAATTCCACTCGTTCTCTGCCGCCTTTTACATAGCAGTGCCAACCGTCTGCATCGAGCCTGGCATCTATCGCACATACACATACCTGGGAGCCATAATGATTTGTTATCTCATTGATGAGTTCGGGGTGTCGGATGGCGGCGCTGTTGATGCTTACCTTGTCGGCACCTGCGTTAAGTAATCTGTCTACATCCTTTAGTTCGTTGATGCCACCACCCACTGTAAATGGTATGTTTATTTCGGCTGCTACACGAGTTACCATGTCGGTAAAGGTCTTGCGCTCCTCGAAACTGGCTGTGATGTCTAGAAATACCAGTTCGTCGGCTCCTGCCTCGCTATAGGCTTTTCCTAGTTCCACGGGGTCGCCTGCGCTTCTCAGGTTTACGAAATTCGTACCCTTCACTGTCTCTCCGTTCTTCACGTCGAGGCAAGGGATGATACGCTTAGCCAAGCCTTTGTTTCTTTTCTGTTCAACCATAATTCAAATTTTTAGTTGTGGAATATAAAACTTCTAATTCCTGATTTCTAACTCCTCAACCTTGATTCTTCCTTCATAAAAGGCCTTTCCGAACACGACGGCAGGGATGCCTGCTGCATCTAGGTCTTCGATGTCTTTATTGCATGAAACACCGCCAGAGGCGATAAGGTGGAGCTGGGGATATGCTGCCATTACCTCTTTATATAGGTTGGTGGCAGGGCCTTGTAAGGTTCCATCCTTGCTGATTTCAGTGCAAAGCACATTCTTTATGCCCTTGTCTATGTATTGCTTGAGAAACGGCAGGAGGTCTTCAGTAGAATCCTCTTTCCAGCCGTTGATGGATATCTTTCCGTTTCTTACATCTGCACCGAGGATCAGCTTGTCTGCGCCATATTTATCCAGCCACTTGATGAATAGAGAAGGATGGGTGACAGCTACGCTTCCTACAGTTACCATTGTGGCACCAGCGACAAAGGCTTTCTCGATGTCTTCTTCTGTTTTGATGCCTCCACCAAAGTCTACTATAAGTGAAGTCTCTGAAGTGATGGCTCTTAGTACAGCGTCATTCACGAGATGTTTTGACTTGGCACCATCGAGGTCTACTACATGCAAGCGTGTGAAGCCTAGACTCTCAAAATGTTTCGCTACTTCTACAGGATTGTCATTATATACCTTCTTTTGGTCGTAGTCGCCTTTCGTGAGTCGTACACACTGACCGTTTATGATGTCGATGGCAGGTATGAGTTCTATCATATTTCTTATATATTGGTTATAAAGCTTGCTATTATAGCTCTAGAAAGTTTCTCAGTATTTGCTCGCCGATGTTTCCGCTCTTTTCCGGATGAAACTGGCAAGTGTAAAAGTTGTCCTTATGGAGCGCGGCGCTGTAGGGGAGAATGTAGTTGGCCTTAGCAATGGTATTCTCGCAGAGCGGTACATAGTAGCTATGTACGAAATAGGAGTAGGGATGGAGCTGGGGGGCTGCCGACGTTTTGATGGAATCTGCGCCTCTTTCGGCTAATCCTTTGAAGAGCTTGGTCTCTAGGTCGTAAATCTCGTTCCATCCCATGGCTGGCACTTTGTCCTCGTGCCTCTGTGGCTGGAAACGCTTCACGTCTACGTCAAAGATGCCGATGCAGTCTACATCACCTTCCTCAGAATGCCGACAGAGTAATTGCTGCCCCACGCATATACCTAATACGGGCTGTTTTAAGTCCTTGATAACTTGGTCTAGCTTATGAGCCTTCAGATATTCCATGGCTTCCCTTGCCTGACCTTGCCCTGGAAACAAGACATGGTCTGACTTCAGTAGCGTCTCGGCATCATCGGTAAGTGTTGGGGTGATTCCCAGACGCTTCATAGCGTTGACTACGGAATAGATATTTCCGGCGTTGTATTTTACGATTGCTACATCCATAACCTGATATAATTCTAGTTTACAGATGCAAAGGTACATATTTTCTTTCAATCAAAAGAAAATATTTGCAAAAAGATTGTATTTCGCCTGTAATTTCTTTCAGATAGTAAGTAAATGCGGTGTAAAAGTACTGCTTTATAATGAAAAGATGGCACTTCGTCTTAGGATTTTATGCTCTTATTCCTCGCTGTCTGATGTGCGGAGAATGATGGAGGTGGCACCGATGGTAAAGAGGGTGCCGTCATCGATGACACGGCGCTCTTTGTCTCCCAAAATTTCATTGTCTACAAAAGTACCAGTGTAGCTAGGGCCGTCACGGAGTACGTACTTCAGTTTGCCTTTCTTGTCTCTGCTCACGTTGATGACGCAATGATTCATGTCTACGCTAGGATCTACAGTCTCAATAGGGCAATTGATGCCGCTATTTTTCATGTATCTGCCGATAATGTTATCGCCCATTTGCAGAGGTATGACCTGCTTGTATGCGAATACGTTTTCGATGACCACGATAGAGCCATAGCCCTTTTCGTTGGCATTCTCGTCCAGTTGCTCTTCTTTGCGAGTTTCTCTGAGTTTGGATACACCCATACGTATGCCGAACTGCTTGTTGCAGTTAGGGCAAACGAAAACCAGGCTCTGACCTGCTTGGTACTTGGTCTCGTCGAAGGTGATGAAATTATCGCATTTCGGGCAACGTACTCGTTTCATTAGAATTTAATTTGTGCTAATAAATATAAGTTTGTATAGCCAAGGGGCTACTCCTTTACCTTGGTGATCCAACCATCGGCAAATGCCTCGTAACTGTGCAGACGGTTGAGGGTGGAGTAGGCCTCATTCTCAGTAGCATAAGTGCCATAGATGACTTTTACATTACTGTCGGTTATCAGTACGCGAGCTTCCTTGAATCCTTTGTTCTGAAGGTAATCTACATAAGTGGCTGCGTTACGCTTGGTTACACGGCTAGCCAAGACGATACTGTAATAGGTAGAAGTAAGTGTCGTTACCTCATTATCTTGTGTCATCTTGTTCTTGCTGTTTGCAGGTGTCTCTACTGGTTGCTTGTTTGTGTTCAGCACTAACTCATGGGAAGCCTGCGTCAATTCCTTGGATATCACACGGGTTAAGAGCCCTGTATCTATTTGGCTCTTCTGTACCTTTGGCGTGCCCAATGGGGTAGAGAGCGTAAAGAAAGCTATCAAGGCAATGCAGGCTGCAGCCATATTGCGCAGCCAACTCTTCTTGATGCTGATGAATTCTGTACCAGAAACCTCTTCCTCGTCTTCAGTAAAGATATTGTTGCCAATAACGCTGGTGGAAGAGTCTTCATTCTTGCGAATAGGCTTATTCTCCGAAACATCGTTAACTGCCAATACGGCTGGTTGCATCTCTATGGTTTCGGAGTTAGGCAATGCAGTGAGTGGGCGCATGTCAAAACTGCCCAAACCATAAAGGTCAGGTGTCAAACTTCCTGCTTCGCATGGATCGAAACCAATATTGCCATCCTCGTAGAGGAATAGCGTGCCGATATCGTTGAGTTCGTATTTTCCGGTGTTCTCCAAGTGCTGGCGCATCTCGTTCACCTCGTCGCTGATGCGATGGAGTGCCTCTGGATAACTGATGTCGTACGCTTCTACATACGAAAGAGCCAAGAGGGAGTCGTTCATCTGGAGCTGAGGATTGAAGCCTATAGTTCTGAGCGGTGGCAAAAACATGTTGTCTCTGCCATCGTAACGTGCATCTACATGATGAGCCATGAAGCCACCGAAGCCCGGGACTATCACGCAATCGTTGCTCAAGAGTAGTATCTCTATATGTCTTTCTAGTTCAATCACGATTGCAAAGGTAATGAAATAATCTGATAACAGCAACTATTTTTTGCTAAAAATTTTATGTGGAGAAGAAAAAGTCGGAAAAGTTTTGTTATTCAAAATAAAAGTATTATCTTTGTGCCTGTATTAATATAATAAGGTATAATGGAATATATAGAAACTGAAATCGAAGGAGTGTGGATATTAAAGCCCCGAGTGTTTGACGATGCGCGTGGCTATTTCTTTGAGTCGTGGAGACAGTCTGACTTCGATGATCATATTGGTCGTCACGTGGAGTTTGTGCAGGATAATGAGTCTAAGTCTAGTTATGGAGTGCTTCGCGGACTTCATTACCAGAAGGGAGATACCTCGCAAGCTAAGTTAGTGCGTGTTATCAAGGGTAAGGTGCTGGATGTGGCTGTAGACTTGCGCAGAAGTAGCAAGACCTTTGGTAAATATGTCATGGTGGAACTGAGCGAAGACAATAAGCAACAGTTCTTCATACCTCGCGGTTTTGCCCATGGATTCTTGGTCTTGAGCGAGGAAGCCATATTCACTTATAAGGTAGATAATGCTTATGCGCCTCAGCAGGAGGCTAGCATCCGTTGGAATGATCCTACTATAGGTATCAAATGGCCTATTGGGGAAGATGAGGTGCTTACTTCTGATAAAGACCTTAATAGAGCCACGTCTTTTGAAGAGGCAGATTTTTTCGACTAAGATAGAATTTGCATTCCTGTCACTAGGTTTGGGATGCTTATAAATATACAAAATGAAACAAGGTGTTAATTTGATGTTGCTGAGTCTTCTTCTCGGGATGCTGTCTTGCGCGCATACGGATAAAAAGCAAGATGCCAAGGAGAATGTAGAGGCGAAGAAAATGCTTCAGGGCATTTGGCTGAACGGCGATGACGAGGATAATGTGGCATTTCGTGTGCAGGGTGACACGATCTATTATCCTGATTCTACGAGTTTGCCAGCCTATTTTTATATCTCCTCCGATACGCTCGTGATGAAGGGTGCTGATGTAGTGAAGTATCCTATTGTCAAGTTGGCTGCCCACATCTTCCAGTTTAAAGTGCAAAATGGAGATGTGGTAAAATTGGTGAAGACTAGTGACAAGGCTTTTCTTCAGCAGTTTAGTAAGGAGCGTCCTGTGGCTCTCAATCAAAACACACTTGTCAAGCGCGATACGATCGTTGGCTATGGTGAGGATAAGTTTCACTTGTATGTGCAAGTGAATCCTACCTCTTATAAAGTCTACAAGTCATCTTATAATGATGATGGCGTGGAGGTGGACAATGTGTACTATGACAACATCGTCAACGTGAATATTTTTCAAGGTGCAAGAAAAGTTTTCGGTAGAGATTTTCACAAGGATAACTTTAGTAAGGAAGTGCCTGAGGCATTTCTGGCACAGGCAATTCTTAGTGACATCATCTTCAAGTCGGTAGATGCAGAGGGAGTACATCTTTATGTGGTCTTGGCGATGCCTGACAGCTCGACGAGTTATCAAGTGGAGGTTGTCGTTTCTTCGGACGGAAAGATGACAATGAAGTTGAAGAGTTGATACTTGGAAGATAGAAAAGTATAATAAAGGGAAATTGCTGATAGTCTTAGCAATTTCCCTTTATTATGTTTAGTATCGCTAAAAATATAACATGGTACTAAAATCTACAATGTTCTCTTCGTCTTTGGTAAAATTCATGGTAATGGTTGAAACTGTGTGAGACAGTATTGGACAGACTGTCTGACTAGGACAGGCAAACTGTCTGACTGGGATAGGCAAGCTAACCAATAGAGATAGACAAGCTAACTATCAGAGATAGGTAAGTTAACTTAGGCGGATAGTCTGCTCTTCATCATATTGGTTTATACCGTATATTGAGGCATTTGCCCGTTTTGACCGCACACCGCACGCAATATGGCGTAATACATTGAGTATCAGTTTGTTTAGTTGTGTGCGGTGTTGCCTTACCACCGCACAACACCGCACAACTCCGCACGCTATTCGTTTATCTTGAAATCGAGGTAGGGAGGTGTGTGGTCTTGTGCGGTGTTGTGCGGTGTGAACGCTACACCGCACTGCTGTAATTCGCTCATAAATAGCGTGTTATGGCGATTTTGTGCGGTGTGCGGTGTTTTTGCCATATTTCTTTTCTATCCATCTTCCTACTTCATGTTACGCAAAGCGTACCACGTTGTCCTTAGTTGAAGAAACCCAGTAAAGCTCCTGCTGCGACAGCAGAACCGATAACGCCGGCCACGTTCGGACCCATGGCATGCATGAGGAGGAAGTTGTGGCGGTCATATTCCAATCCCAAATTGTTGGAGATGCGGGCGCTCATAGGAACGGCGCTGACTCCTGCATTTCCAATGAGAGGGTTGAGCTTTTTACCCTTAGGCAGGAATACGTTCATCAACTTTACGAAGAGGATGCCGCTGGCAGAGGCGATGATGAATGCCAATGCGCCGAGGGCAAATATCTTGATGGTGTTGAGGGTCAGAAATTCTGATGCCTGTGTGGAGCATCCCACAGTCAAGCCCAATAGCATGACCACGATATCGTTGAGGCTGCTGCCTGCAGTTTTGGCGAGTCGTGTGGTCTTGCCACTTTCCTTCAAGAGATTTCCAAAGAAAAGCATGCCCAGTAGTGGAAGACCGCTTGGCACGATGAAAGTGGTCAAGAGCAAGCCTACGATAGGGAAAAGTATTTTCTCGGTCTGTGATACGGTACGTGCTGGTTTCATCTTGATGACACGCTCCTTCTTGGTGGTGAGTAGTCGCATCAATGGTGGTTGGATTACCGGCACCAGTGCCATGTAGCTATAGGCGCATACTGCGATAGCTCCCATTAGGTTAGGGCTTAGCTTGCTTGATAGAAATATGGCTGTAGGTCCATCAGCTCCGCCGATGATGGCTATGCCTGCTGCTTGGTTAGGTTCGAATCCAAGCTGCAGAGCTATCATGTAGGCACCAAAGATACCAAACTGGGCGGCAGCACCTATTAATATCAATTTAGGGTTGCTGATGAGTGCCGAAAAGTCGGTCATTGCTCCGATACCTAAGAATACGAGTGGTGGATACCAACCTTGTTTTACTCCCTGATAGAAGATGTTGAGCACCGAGTTGTCTTCGTAAAGTCCAATCTCCAGGCCAGCATCGGCACGGAATGGGATGTTGCCAAGGATGATGCCGAGACCGATTGGGACCAGGAGCAGAGGCTCGAAGTCTTTCTTGATGGCGAGCCAAATAAACAAGGCTCCCACCAATATCATGATGAGGTTTCCTGCCGAGGCGTTGCAAAAGCCTGTATAGGTTAGGAATTCATTGAAGTTCTGAATGATGAAGTCCATAATTGTAATGTTGAATGTTGAGTGTTGAATGTTGACTTGTTAGGCGATTGTCACCAGCGTGTCACCTTCCATCACGGCATCGCCTTTGTTTACGTTGATGCTGGCGATGGTGCCTGAGGCCTCTGCCTCGATGTTGTTCTGCATCTTCATGGCTTCGAGTACGACGACGGTGTCGCCTGCGCTCACCTTGTCGCCCACCTTTACCTTGATCTCGTTGATGGTTCCGGGGAGTGGGGCTACTACTGGCTTACCAACGGCAGTGGTAGTTTGCTCTGTCGGCTTTTCTGCAGCTACATCGTTTTCTGTTGTGGTACTGGATGCGGAAGAGGTGGTTTCTGAAATCTTCGTCTTCTGCTTTCCTGCTTTCACGGGTTGTTTCATCTCTACTTCGAATGGGATGCCGTTTACGGTTACGTTGGCGATGTTGCCTACTATGTCTTGGATTTCTACCTCATAGTCTGTTCCCTTTACTGTATATTGATATTTTGCCATAATGTTTTATCGTTTAGAGTTGTTGTTAAAATTAGGAGCGTTCCATCTTGTTTGCTTAGGCTTGATGGTGATGATGCCTGGCTCTATGTCATGCACATCTTCCAGATATTCTTGTAGGGCGAGCGAGATAACGGCCATGTATATTTCCTTGTCGATGCCCTTGGTGGTAAGGCCATCCTTAAGCATTACGTTGGTCTTATGGCTTATCTCGTTGGTTACCTCGATCGTTTTTTTGCCAGTCTTATATAATAAGGTGGCGTGCTTTTCTGTAGCCCTGGCCAAGCGTTGCTTGTGCTTCATATAGGCTCCGAAAATCCAAAATACGAGGAAGAGTAGGGCGAGGCAGGCGAATACGATACCCATGGAGAGTATGGTAATGCCGATGCCATGAGGGTCTTGCTGTTTTAGGAGCTGTGCCTTGCTCAATCCTGCGTGTTGTGGTAGATAGCCAGGGGTAATGTCGTCTAGGTTAGCTTTTGCCCAGGTCTTGAAATCACGGCTCAATTCGTAGGATTGGTCGGGGAATAGAACTGGTATGCTTACAGAATCGATGAGGTCTACTGCGTTTCCGTCATACAAGGCCACCCAGTTGCATTTTTTCCCTTGCAGCCCCAGGTTTAATTGTAGAGGCCCTGTTTCGCCACCTCTTTTCTCTTTAGAAGTACTCAAGTCCCATTTGCTGTGGTCGAAGATAATGAGGCTTTTCTTGCCAGCCAGTGATGTTCTTGGCTCATTGTTAGGCAATGCCACCATCAGCTTGCGACGCTCTTCAGGCGGCATGTTTTTGTCGAGCACTCGGCGGTCGGTGGTCAGGAACATGCCACGGACATTGTAAGTGGTAAAGGAGGAGTTGCTTATCTCCACCCATGGCTTGTGCCTGCCATACTCATCGATGATGCTTGTACGGTTGTCTGTCATTACTTCCGTTATTCGGATGCTTTTTGCCCCTTGAGCCCAAGTAGGTAAGTAGGTTATGACAAACATGCTTAGTATTAATCCCAATTTTTTCATACGCATGTAACGTTTATAGGGTTGTTTATATCTTTAGGTAATTATGCCCCAAAGATACGAATAAAATAGGAAAAGACAATGAAAAAAATGCGCAAAAATTATTTTTTGTGCCATATTTTACACTTTTGCAAAATATTTTAAGGAAAAGTGATAGATTGTTAGATAGGAATGTGGGGCTGTATGGGGGATGAAAAAAACAGGCGCCAGGAAATCTCCTGACGCCTTAGCTTGAGTCTTTGTCTTATCCTCCGCAGAAGAATAACACTACAATTTGTGCCGAGAATATTCTGAGGAACATGCTCAGAGGATAAACTGTAGAATAACCTACGGCTGGAGCCTCTTTGCTGCATGATGCGTTGGCATAAGCCAATGCAGGAGGGTCGGTGTAGGTACCTGCTATCATACCCATGATCGTGAAGTAATTAAACTTGAACTTCAGTCTGGCAATGGTTCCTATAATGAGAATAGGTATGATGGTGATAAGGAAACCTGTATATACATATTTAATACCGTCTCCCTGTGCCACCGTCTCCCAGAATCCTGCGCCAGCCTTGATGCCCACACTGGCCAGGAAGAGTACCAAGCCTATTTCTCGCAGCATCATATTGGCAGAGGTTGTCGTATAGGTGACAAGCTTGAAGTGGTAGCCAAATCGACCGATGAGGATGGCGATAATCAAAGGACCACCAGCTATACCTAGTTTCAGAGGCACTGGCATTCCTGGAATGGCGAATGGCAGGCTGCCAAAGATGATGCCCACCATGATGCCGATGAAGATGGTTGCGATGTTTGGAGCGTCCAATCGCTTGATGGAGTTACCCATCATTTCAGCTACACGGTTTACATTTTCCTCAGGACCTACTACGAGAATTCGGTCGCCCACGTGGAAGTGGTGATTTCTGCCTGCGAAAATATCCATGCCTTGACGGGAAATACGGGTTACATTAACTCCATATACACTGGAGAAGTGCATTTTTCCCAAAGTCTTACCATTCATCTCTGGACGAGTTACGATGATACGGCGACTCACGAAGTGTTCTACCTTTTCGTCCTTGGAACGGTTCCATTCTGCATCGATTTCAGGTCCGATAAAGGCCTTGATGGCCTCAGCGTCAGCCTCGGCGCAAACAACGAGCAGTTCGTCACCTACCTCGAATGTGGTTTTGCTGTTAGGGATACTTACTTCTCCGTTGTGGAGGAGACGAGAGCAAACGATGTCTCGATTTAAGAATTCGGAAACCTCTCTTAGAGTACGGCCTGCTATATAGGCGTTCTCTACGCGTAGATGCATATTATGTGCCTTGGCGTGAGGGTTGGATGCGTCTTCTTCGTTCAGTTGTCTTTCCTCCTCAGTAGTGTTTACCTTGCAGATATACTTGATGAGGATAGTAGCACCGATGATGCCTACTACGCCTAGCGGATAAGCGCAAGCGTAACCATTGGCAATGCTTGGCGCTCCATTGGGGAATACGCTGAGTAAAGCTTCGTTGGCAGCACCCAGTCCAGGGGTGTTGGTTACGGCACCATAGAGGGTACCTACCATCATCGGGAGGTTGTTGGGGTTGCTTGTGTCAAAGAAAATGTAGTAGCATGCGAACATGACGCATACATTGAGAAAAATGGCGGCCGTAGAGAGTAGGTTGAGCGTAACGCCTCCCTTCTTGAAACTCTCGAAGAAGCCAGGGCCTACCTGGAGACCTATCATAAAGACGAAGAGGATAAGCCCAAAGTCTTGTACAAAGGTAAGAATCTCCTTAGGCGCAGTAAAGCCAACGTGTCCAGCCAAGATGCCGGCGAAAAGCACGAACGTTACGCCCAGTGAGATTCCGCCAATCTTGATTTTACCTAGATACACGCCCACGGCAATCACTATCGCATAGAGTAGGGCTATGTGAGCTACCGATTCTGTGTTGGTAAAAAGGTTGATAATCCAATCCATTTAGTATTATTTTATTTGAATAATAAGGGTTCATGTTACCAGTTTGGTAGATAACTGAAAAATCGAGAACATCGTTTCTGATGCCCTCGACTTTTCTTTGTATTATGTCGAAAATAAAAGATTTTTCGATGTTTTGAGAATCGAGAACGATTACTTCTCGATGGCTGCCACACCTGGCAATACCTTGCCCTCGATAGCCTCAAGGAGAGCACCACCACCTGTAGAGATGTATGATACCTGATCTGCCAAACCAAACTTGTTGATGCAAGCTACAGAGTCTCCACCACCGATGAGCGAGAATGCGCCATCCTTTGTTGCCTCTGCAATAGCGTCAGCGATAGCCTTGGAGCCACCAGCGAAGTTGTCGAACTCGAATACGCCAGCAGGACCATTCCAAAGGATAGTCTTAGCCCCCTTGATAGCTTCGGCGAAGAGCTCGCGAGTCTTAGGACCTGCGTCCATGCCCTCCCAGCCCTCTGGGATGTCATTGGATGGGCAAACCTGAGTATTGCAGTCGTTCTTGAAGTCATCACCGCAGATAGAATCTGTACCAAGTACGAGGTTTACACCATTCTCCTTTGCCTTCTTGATGACGTCGAGAGCTACATCGAGCTTGTCGTCCTCGCAGATAGACTTACCAATCTTGCCGCCTTGAGCCTTTGCGAATGTATAGGTCATACCGCCACAGAGAATCAAGTTGTCTACCTTGGTCAGCAAGTTCTCGATGATTCCAATCTTGGTAGAAACCTTAGAACCACCCATGATGGCAGTGAATGGACGCTTGATGTTGCTGAGGACAGCGTCAACGGCCTTCACCTCTTTCTCCATCAAGAAACCAAGCATTTTGTGGTCTTTGTCGAAGCTATCTGCGATAACTGCAGTAGAAGCGTGCTTGCGGTGTGCTGTACCGAATGCGTCCATTACATATACGTCTGCGTAAGAAGCCAACTTAGCTGCAAACTTCTTCTGGCTTTCCTTCATCTCAGCCTTAGCTGCGTCGTACTCTGGAGTACCCTTCTCTACGCCCACTGGCTTACCTTCCTCTTCTGGGTAGAAGCGGAGGTTTTCGAGCAAGAGAGCCTCGCCTGCCTTCAATGCAGCTGCCTCTGTCTCGGCATTACCGCAGTCCTTAGCGAATTTTACCTCTACACCGAGTGCTTCAGATACGTTCTTTACAATCTGAGAAAGAGAAAGTTCTGGTTTAACCTTGCCCTTTGGCTTGCCCATGTGGCTCATCATGATGAGAGCGCCACCGTCAGCGAGTACCTTCTTAAGGGTAGGGAGGGCACCGCGGATACGAGTGTCGTCTGTTACATTACCTTTTTCATCCAATGGCACGTTGAAGTCAACGCGTACGATTGCCTTGTGACCGGCAAAGTTAAAATCTTCAATTTTCATTTTACCTAAAACTTTATTTAGTTATTAATTTATATTCTGAATGAACTGGTATTCAAAAACCGAAGGCAAAGTTACGACAAATATTTGAAACTGCAAAATCTAGAAAAGCGGTTTAACGATTTTTTGTGCTCGTGTTATGTAGATTGCTACTTCGGGTTTACAAAAAGATGGTATTTCTGATGAAATAATGACTTTTTTTATATCTCTTAACATGAAAGCTGTGCCTTGTTACCGCGAAAATCATTACCTTTGTGCTCGAATTGATATGGGGGTGGAAGTATCTACTAATGAAACTGCCCAACCATGGACATATTTATATAAGATTGGATAAATGGCGAAAGACAAGATAGCATATGTGTGTAGCAACTGCGGACAAGAGTCGGCCAAGTGGATAGGTAAATGCCCCAGCTGCGGACAATGGAACACTTTTAAGGAGATACGCGTAGCTGGTGATACAGGTTCGCAGGCTGCCAAGAATGCAGGCCTGACCATGCGCCATGGCGGTGCTGCCACTATGTTTGGTGGTGTGCATGGCGATAATGATGCCAAACCGGTCAAGTTGCGTGATATCTCTGTTCAAGACGAACCTCGCATCGACATGCGTGATGCTGAGCTAAATCGTGTGTTGGGAGGTGGAATGGTGCCGGGTAGTATTACCTTGCTCGGTGGAGAACCTGGCATCGGAAAGAGCACGCTGACCCTCCAAACGATACTGAATATGCCTGAGAGGCGAATTCTCTATGTGAGCGGAGAAGAGAGTGCTCACCAGATAAAACTCCGTGCTGATAGGTTGGCTAGAGGCCTGATGACTGCGGATGTCGTCGAGGGGCATATTTCTTTCGAGCATATCACCATCCTCTGTGAGACGCAGCTGGAGAAAATATTCTCGCATGTGCAGGATGTGGCTCCTGAATTACTGGTCGTCGACTCCATACAGACCATCGCCACGCAAGATATAGATTCTTCTCCTGGCTCTGTGTCGCAAGTGAGAGAATGTGCAGCATCGCTCTTGCGTTTTGCCAAGACTAGTGGTATCCCGGTCATACTCATTGGGCATATAAATAAGGAGGGAACGCTTGCGGGACCCAAGATATTGGAACATATTGTGGATACTGTCATCCAGTTTGAGGGCGATCAGCACTATATGTATCGCATCCTTCGCAGTATCAAGAACCGATTCGGAAGTACATCGGAATTGGGTATCTACGAAATGCAGCAAGGTGGTCTCCGACAGGTGAGCAATCCTTCAGAACTGTTGCTGACCGAAGACCATGACGGGCTTTCGGGGGTAGCCATCAGTGCTGCCATTGAGGGTGTGCGCCCTTTCCTGGTAGAGACACAGGCCTTGGTCAGTACGGCTGCGTATGGTACGCCTCAGCGTTCAGCTACAGGGTTTGACCAACGGCGCTTGAATATGCTCTTGGCGGTGCTGGAAAAGCGTGTGGGTTTTAAGCTGATGCAAAAGGACGTGTTTCTTAATATTGCGGGTGGCCTTCGGGTTACCGACTTGGCTATGGATCTGAGCGTGATAGCTGCCGTGTTGAGTAGTAATGTGGATACGGCTATAGACCCAGGGTGGTGTATGTGTGGCGAGGTGGGGCTGAGTGGCGAAGTGCGACCGGTCAACCGTATCGAACAGCGTATCGCTGAGGCAGAGAAGCTTGGTTTCCAGCATATCATTATTCCGAAGTACAATTACTCTGGTTTCGACCATTCGAAGTTTCAGATAGAGATACATCCCGTGAGAAAGGTAGAAGAGGCACTGCGCTGTCTTTTTGGCTAAGATATTTAAAACTATAAAATAAAGAATAAATAACGTAGAGAGAAATATGAAGGATTCTGTAATAATAGTGAGCGGAGGTATGGATAGTATCACCTTACTCTATGACAAGCAGGACGAGATTGCGCTCGGTATTAGCTTCAATTATGGCAGCAATCATAACGAGCGAGAGATTCCTTTTGCCAAGATGCACTGCGAACGTCTTGGTATCAAGCACATCACCATCGACCTGGGGTTTATGCATCAGTACTTCAAGAGTAGTTTGCTGGAGGGTGCTGAGGCTATTCCGGAGGGACACTATGCGGATGAAAATATGAAGAGCACTGTAGTACCTTTTCGCAATGGCATCATGCTCAGCATCGCCATTGGTGTCGCCGAGAGTAATAACTTGCAGAAAGTTCTTATTGCCAACCATGGTGGCGATCATACTATCTATCCTGACTGTCGGCCAGAGTTTATCAAGGCTATAGATGAAGCAGCAGTTGCAGGTACATTTGTAAAGGTAAGAGTATCTGCACCTTACACCAATATAACTAAAGCAGACATTGCACGCATTGGTAAGCGACTGGGCATTGACTATAGTGAGACCTGGAGTTGTTATAAAGGAGGGGAGATACATTGTGGCAAATGTGGCACCTGTGTGGAGCGTAAGGAGGCTCTTGCCGAAGCCGATATTGAGGATACCACCGAATATGAGGTATAAAAACAATCAAAATATAACTAATTATGACGAAGAAAATAGTTTTAGGTGCAGTACTGGCCATGGCTAGTATGACCGCGATGGCTCAGAAAGCCAACTTCCAAGTGAAGGTGAACATGAAGAACTTTAGTGCAGACTCTGTACTTGTGTACAAGGGACGTGGCGTGAAGATGGATACTCTCTTGGTGAAAGGGGATAAGTTTGCTTATTCCACCTATATCGACAAACCTGTGGAGTATGCCTTTTTGACTCCAGGCACTTTTCGTGGTGTAGAGCGAAAGATTTTTAGCTTGATATGCGTGCCCCAAGAAAAAGCGGAGTTGGTAGGTGATTTGTCAGACCGTTGGGATGTGAATGGCAGTAAGTTCTATCAGCAGTATCATGAGGTAGACTTGATGACTGAGGAGGCGATAAAAGCACCTGATGCTGAGACGACTATGAACGGTAAGGTGTTGGCATTTGTAGAACAACATCCTGATTATGAGGCTTGTGCAACTCTAGTAGACAAGGTGGATGGAGTAGAGAATATTGACAAGCTGGTAGGTACTCTTTCTGAGCGTGTGCGCAATGGTAGGATGAAGTCTTACTATGAGCCTATCGTAGCCTATGCAAAGCAACGAGCAGAGGCAGAAGAGGCTGCGAAGAAGGTGCAGGCTGCTGGTGTGGAAGCATCAGATTTCACTCTTAAGGATATCAATGGTAAGGACTTTACGCTCTCTAGCCTTCGAGGCAAATATGTAATCCTCGATTTCTGGGGCTCTTGGTGTGGTTGGTGTATCAAGGGTATGCCACAGATGAAAGAGTATTACGAGAAGTACAAGGGGAAGTTTGAAATTGTAGGCGTAGACTGCAATGACTCTGAGGCAAAGTGGAAAGCTGCCGTGGAAAAGCATCAGTTGCCATGGTTGCATGTGTACAATCCTAAGGATAGTGAAGTGTTGGGCAAATATGCCATTCAGGGATTCCCTACCAAGATTGTTGTAGGTCCTGACGGCAAGATTGTTAAGACTATCGTTGGTGAGGATCCTGCATTCTATACCTTGCTCGATGAGTTGTTTTCAAAATAAAATACCCTCCTGTTTGGATGAAGTTTCGTTTCGAAAGGAATGAGACTTCATCTTTTTTTTTATCTTGTGCATTCAACTATTGCAGAAAATACCCCTAAATTCACCCATTTTGGGTAAAAACGTACAAGTTTTTTATTTTACAGGCTTATAATTCAGAAATTTTATCTAATTTTGCACCAGATTTTAGAGACAATATGATTTTAAGACAGTTATTAAAGCAATAAAGCAATGATAAAGGCAGCACTATTTGACTTGGATGGAGTCGTCTTCGATACAGAGTCGCAGTATACGGTGTTCTGGGACATGATAGGCAAAGAGTATCATCCCGAGTTGCCAGATTTTGCGCAACTCATCAAGGGGCAGACACTCGTGCAGATATATGATAAGTATTTTGCTGAAGATTCCGTCTTTTCCCATATTGTGGATTATGTCGATGTGGCTTCAGAGCAAGCTAAGATTACTGCTCGTCTCGATGAGTTCGAGCGGAATATGGAGTATCGTTATATTGCTGGTTTCCAGGATTTCGTCGTGGATTTGAGAAAAAACGATGTAAAAACTGCTGTGGTGACCAGCTCGAATGTCCAAAAAATGCTCAATGTATATGATTGTCATCCTGAGTTTAAGTCATATTTCGACCGGGTGCTAACGAGCGAGGATTTCGCTAGGAGTAAACCTGATCCTGATTGTTACATAAAAGGGGCGGCTTGTTTTGGGTTGGCTACAGATGAGTGTGTTGGACTGGAGGATAGTTTTAATGGACTAAAAGCTGTCAGGGCATCTGGAGCATTTACACTTGGTCTCTCTACGACGAACCCGGAGGAGGCGATACGTCCTTATTCGGATTATGTGATACCAGATTATAAAATGTTGGATTATAAAGAATTGGAAAAGATAATTGCAGCAAAACACTAAGTGCTTTGCTGTATGAAAATACTTAAAAAATAATCAGAGAGAAATGGGGTATTTATCTACAGACAAGAAGAAAATCACAGTAAAGACTTTTGCTGAAATGAAAGCGGCTGGTGAGAAGGTGACTATGCTTACGGCTTATGACTTTACAACAGCGGGAATCATTGATACGGCTGGTATAGACTCTATACTGATAGGCGATTCTGCCAGTAATGTGATGGCAGGCAATGTGGACACGCTGCCTATTACTGTAGACCAAATGATATATCACGCTCGTAGTGTGGCTCGCGCATGCAATCATGCTCTTGTGGTATGCGATATGCCGTTTGGAAGTTATCAGGTAAGTAAGGAAGAGGCACTTCGTAATGCTTGCCGCATGATGAAGGAAACTGGAGTAGACGCACTCAAGTTGGAGGGTGGAGTGGAAATCGTAGATACCATCAAGGCACTAGTGGATGCTGGAATCCCCGTACATGGACACTTGGGACTCACTCCTCAGAGTGTTAATAAGTTTGGGGGCTATGGTATCCGTGCCAAGGAAGATGCCGAGGCGCAGAAGCTTATTAGTGACGCCATCGCTCTTGACCAGGCTGGGTGCTTTGCCATTGTGCTCGAAAAAATACCAGCTAAGATCGCTGCGGAGGTGAGCCGTCAGGTGAAGGCTGTTACTATAGGCATCGGTGCGGGTAATGGCTGTGATGGGCAGGTGTTGGTATATACTGATGCCATGGGCATGACTTCTGGATTCAAGCCAAAGTTCTTGCGTCATTTCGCTCAGGTGGGTGAGGAGATGACTCGTGGCGTGAAGGCTTATGTGGATGCGGTAAAGACTGTGGAATACCCTAGCGCTTCCGAGAGTTATTAACTCCCTGCTTTACTTATACTAATACTGTTTTGATAATAGGATAATTGAACAAAAATGGATACGCAGAATACTCCTGTTCATATCAAGTTGTGGCATCGTGATTTTTGGAGGCTATGTTTCGCCAACTTGCTGTTGATGACTAGTGTTTACATGCTTTTTATGGCTGTGCCTAATTTTATGTTTCGGCAAGGCTATGATGCATGTCATGTAGCCTCAGTCATGGGGATGTATGGCTTGGGCGTTTTCGCTTTTGGGGCGTTCTGCTCGTATCTTGTTCAGAGCTATCGTCGCAATAGGGTCTGTCAATATGCAATCTTGGGCGTGATAGTGTGCCTCACTTTGCTTTATGGTCTAGAAGAGTTTTTTCTGTTCAAGACGGAGTTCTGGATGTTGTTGGTGGGACGTTTTTGCTTAGGAGCTTGTTTGGGGTTGGCTCAGATGACATTGGGGAGTACACTTGTTGTAGACTCTTGTGAATCTTTCCAGCGTACGGAGGCCAACTATATCGCTTCATGGTTTGCCCGTTTTGCCTTGGCTTTAGGCCCTGTACTTGCTATCTTAGTGCTCTCTGTGTGGGATGCTAGGGCGGTCTTTCTCCTGTCGGGGGCGTTGGCTCTGGTGAGTTTATTGTTGGTGTCGCGTGCTCGTTTTCCTTTCAAAGCGCCTGATGAGCATATTCGGCTCTTTAGTCTAGATCGATTCTTCTTGCCACAAGGCATGCCATTGTTCCTCAATGTAGTGGTCATAATGATAGTGGTAGGTATTGTGTATAGTGTACCACACTCTTTAGACTACTATTTGATGGTGGCTTCCGGCTTAGGAATGGGTGTTTTGGCCGAGAAGTATGTCTTTCCTGATGCCGACTTGAAGAGCGAAGTCGTTACGGGACTTTTGTTGCTGGGATGTTCTTTGCTCCTCTCTAATAGTGCACAGGAAACGGCTTCTATATTTGTCGCTCCTGCGTTTTTAGGTATTTCTGTAGGCATTGTCGGTAGCCGATTTCTGCTGTTTTATATCAAGTTGGCTAAGCATTGTCAGCGAGGTACCAGTGTGAGTTCTTTCTTTCTTGCGTGGGAGTTTGGTTTGAGCTTGGGACTCTGTTTGGGCTTCTGTCTGCTGGGACATGCTTCGCCTCTGGAGAAGCTGGTGGAAGCTATGCCGATACTCGATAAGGTGAACCCTTTTCTTCAATATTTTGGCATCGGATTAACTCTGCTGAGTCTTTTGGCTTACAATTTTCTGGTGCATCCGTGGTATATGAAGCATCGCAACCGCTAGAATATGTGTAATGGCGATGCTTCTGCAGTGGTTATATTAGGGAGCATTTCTTTAAAAGTTCCTAAATATAGCTTTTGTGAAACAATTTTAATATTATTTAGATTGCAATATTCGCTTTTGTGGCTATAATTGCTTACTTTTGCGTTTGATTTTAGAAATAAACGTAAAACATATAGAATTATGGCAGAAGCTATTGATATCCGTGAATTGAACATCCGGATAGAACAACAAAGTCAGTTTGTTACCAATTTGGTAATGGGCATGAATAAAGTCATCGTTGGTCAGAGACACCTTGTAGAATGCCTTCTTATCGGTCTTCTCTCTGATGGACATATCCTTTTGGAAGGTGTGCCTGGATTGGCAAAGACCCTTGCTATCAAGACATTGTCTCAACTTGTCAGTTCTGACTATAGCCGTATACAATTTACTCCAGATTTGCTGCCTGCCGACGTTATCGGTACACAAATCTATTCTCAGAAAGACGAGTCTTTCCATGTGAAGCGTGGACCTGTGTTTGCTAACTTCGTATTGGCGGACGAGATTAACCGCGCTCCTGCAAAGGTGCAGAGTGCTTTGCTTGAAGCTATGCAGGAACATCAGGTGACCATTGGCGACAAGACATTTGGTCTGCCAAATCCATTCCTTGTGATGGCTACGCAAAATCCAGTGGAGCAGGAGGGTACTTACCAGTTGCCAGAGGCACAGGTAGATCGTTTTCTTTTGAAGGTAGTTATAGACTATCCTACCATAGAAGAAGAGAAACTTATAATCCGCGAGAATATTCAGGGTAGTCTTCCTACGGTGACGCCTGTTACTACGTCAGAGGAAATCCTCAATGCTCGTAAAATCGTAAATGAGGTATATCTCGATGAGAAGATAGAGCAGTATATTGCAGACATCGTGTTTGCTACTCGATACCCAGACCGCTATGGGTTGACAGAGTTGAAAGACATGATTACTTTTGGTGGTAGCCCTCGTGCCAGCATTTCACTAGCCAAGGCTTCGCGTGCCTATGCCTTTATCAAGCATCGCGGTTATGTCATTCCAGAAGATGTGCGAGCTGTGGCTCATGATGTGCTTCGTCATCGTATCGGTCTCTCTTATGAGGCTGAGGCAAGCAATGTGACTAGCGAGGAAATTGTCAGCCGCATCATCAATAAGGTGGAGGTACCTTGATATGGATACGCAAGACATCTTAAAGAAAGTAAGGAAGATAGAAATCAAGACCCGTGGTCTGAGCCAAAATATCTTCGCAGGTCAGTATCATTCTGCCTTTAAGGGTAGGGGCATGGCTTTTGCCGAGGTGCGTGAATACCAATATGGCGATGATGTGAGAGATATCGATTGGAATGTCACGGCACGATTTCATCGTCCTTTCGTTAAGGTATTTGAGGAAGAGCGTGAACTTACGGTTATGCTCTTGGTGGATGTCAGTGGTTCGTTAGACTTCGGAACCAGGCGGCAGATGAAGCGTGACCTGGTAGCGGAAATAGCTGCTACGCTTGCTTTCAGCGCCATCCAAAATAATGACAAGATAGGTGTCATCTTCTTCTCCGACCATGTCGAGAAGTATATCCCTCCCAAGAAGGGACGTAAGCATATCCTATATATCATTAGGGAAATGCTCGACTTCCATCCTGTGAGTCAACGTACTGACATAAGTGAGGCTTTGAAGTACTTCACTCGTATGATGAAGCGTCACTGTACAGCTTTTCTCATTAGTGATTTCTATGACCAAAAGGATTTCTTGCACACTTTGCAGATAGCCAATCAGAAGCATGATGTGGTAGGTATACAGGTATACGACCCTTTGGCTAGACGATTGCCTGATGTGGGACTGGTCAAGGTCTCGGATGCGGAGACGGGACACGAGATGTACCTTGATACGAGCTCCAAGAAACTGAGAAAGGCACATGAGCAGAACTGGAGTCGCCGACAAGCTATGTTGCGCCAACTCTTTGCCAAGAGTAAGGTGGACTGGACTTCTGTAGCTACCGATGAGGACTTCTCTAAGTCGCTCCTCATGTTATTCAAACAACGGGGATAAGAGAACGCTATTATGTGGAATAAAGTAAAAAGTATATTGATGGTCTTGACGTGGCTTGCTGCACTTCCTGCTTGTGCGCAGGTAGTGGAACAGCGTTTAGACTCTCTGCAGATGCTCATCGGTGAGCAGACCGTACTTCGTCTGAAGGTGACAGCTAGAAAGGGAAGCAAGGTGGTACTGCCATCCTTTAAACCTCAGCAGCAATTGGTACCTGGCATCGAAGTGGTGGAACAAAATATGGGCGACACTTCATTAATAGGAGATGGTCGCATTGAGGTGAGAAGAGAATATGTGCTTACTTCCTTCGATGAGAAAGTGTATGTCATTCCTGCCCTGAATGCCAAAATCGATGGCAAAAACTTCCATGGCAACCCATTAGCTCTCAAGGTGCTTACCGTACCGGTGGATACTGTGCATCCTAATCAGTTTTATCCAGCTAAAACAGTGCAGGATAACCCATTCCTTTGGAGTGAGTGGAGCTTGCCTTTTTGGTTGAGCGTGTTGATGCTAATCGTCTGTGGCACAATGTTATATCTGCGCAATAGATTGAAGAAGAATAAGCCTATTATCTCGCGCATACGTATCATTAAAAAGTTACCAGCGCACGAGAAAGCAATGCGTGAAATCAATGCCATCAAGCAGCAACATACTGTTAGTCAAGAAACTCAAAAGGAATATTATACACGCCTTACCACGGCATTGCGTGAATACATTGTGAGCCGTTTCGGATTTAATGCGATGGAGATGACCAGTGCGGAAATCATCGACCGTCTGCGTTCCGCAGGCGACCAAAAGATGATAGATGAACTGAAAGAACTCTTCCAAACTGCTGACCTCGTGAAATTTGCAAAGTATGAGACGCAAATCAATGAGAATGATGCTAACCTCGTTAATGCCATCCATTTCATCGACCAAACCAAAACCGATGAACAGCCTAAGGAAGAGAAAGAGGTGCCAAAGCTCAGCGAACAAGATGTAAAGTTGCGCCAGCAGCGTCAACTCATCGTCATCCTCTTGTGGGGTTGCGGCGTGACTGTGCTAGCTTTGCTGGCATACATTATTTATCATGTAAGTAAACTTATTATATAGAAACATGGAATTTGCAAGTAAAGGATATTTCCTATTGCTCCTATTGCTGATACCATATATCTTGTGGTATTTCCTATATAGAAAGAAGAGCGAGCCTACGATGCGTATGAGCGATACCAAGGTGTATCAGTATGCGCCAAAGAGTATGCGAGTGCGGCTCATTCACCTACCGATGGTGCTGAGATGCGTGAGTTATATTCTTCTCGTGTGTGCAATGGCTCGTCCACAGACTCATTTCTCCTGGGACAACAAGACAGTGGAGGGCATCGACATCATGCTGGCGATGGATGTATCCACCTCCATGCTTGCCGAAGACCTCAAGCCTAATCGTATAGAGGCAGCGAAGGATGTTGCAACAGAGTTTATCTCAGGACGACCTACCGACAACATCGGTCTGACAATTTTTGCAGGAGAAGCTTTCACTCAATGTCCGATGACTACAGACCATGTTAGCTTGTTGAGACTGCTGCAAGACACTCGTACGGATATAGCTGCCAGAGGTCTTATCGACGATGGTACTGCTGTGGGTATGGGATTGGCAAATGCAGTAAGTCGGTTGAAGGACTCCAAGTCGAAGAGTAAGGTTGTGATACTCCTCACGGACGGAAGTAACAATATGGGTGACATTTCTCCGATGACTGCTGCCGAGATAGCCAAAAGCTTCGGTATCAGAGTGTATACTATCGGTGTGGGAACTAATAAGGTGGCTCCATATCCAATGCCTGTGGCTGGTGGCGTGCAATATGTCAATATCCCTGTAGAGATTGATACTCAGACATTGAAGGAAATCGCCCATACTACTGATGGTAACTTCTATCGTGCCACTAGTACTGCCGAATTGAAGAAGATATACCGAGACATTGACAAACTGGAAAAGACCAAATTCAATGTAAAGCATTATGCTAAGCGTTACGAGGCTTATCAGTTGTTTGCCTTGGGAGCTTTGGTGGTATTGCTGTTGGAGATATTGCTCCGCATCACATGGATGCGAAGAATTCCTTAAGCATTTGTTGCATTGAATATAAGAAGAATAGATAAATAGAGATAATAATCATGTTAAGATTTGAAGATCCCATATATCTTTGGCTATTGTGGCTGATACCAGTGCTTGTGCTGGTACGTGTCGTGGGGTGGAGAAGAAGAAAGGCTAAGATGAAGAGGCTTGGCGACCCAAAGTTGCTGAAACAGCTAGTGCCCAATATCTCATCTTATCGCCCTACGGTGAAGTTTGTGCTCATGCTCACGGCTTTGGCACTGCTTGTCATCATGGTGGCTCGCCCACAGATGGGAAGTAAAATATCACATGACAAACGCAATGGTATTGAGACGATGATATGCCTCGATATTTCCAACTCCATGCTTTCGCAGGACGTAGTGCCTTCTAGGCTCGATAAGAGCAAGATGCTTGTCGAAAGTTTGGTAGACAACTTTAGTAATGACAAGATTGGACTGATTGTTTTCGCAGGTGATGCCTTCGTGCAGTTGCCTATCACTACAGACTATGTGTCGGCTAAGTTGTTCTTGCAGAATATTACACCAAGTCTTATCCAGACGCAAGGAACCAATATCGGGCAGGCCATCGACTTGGCTTCCAAGAGTTTTACCCAACAAGATAATGTTGGTAGAGCTATTATCGTCATTACTGATGGAGAGAATCATGAGGATGGTGGACAGGAGGCTGCAAAGGCTGCGCAAAAGAAGGGAATCAATGTCTTCATCCTTGGTGTTGGTAGTACTAAGGGGGGACCTATACCAATGGGAGATGGTTCATATCTGAAAGATAACGCAGGCAATACTGTAATGACAGTGCTTAATGAGCAAATGTGCCGCGAACTAGCTCAGGCAGGAAAAGGACAGTACATTCACGTAGACAATACGAGCGATGCAGAGAGGGCACTCAACGATGAACTAACAAAACTTCAGAAGGGAGACATGACCAGCGTGGTGTACAGTGCTTACGATGAGCAGTTTCAGGCAGTAGGCATCCTGATTATCCTCTTGCTCGGTATTGAGGTATGTCTGCAAGAAGTCAAGAATCCGTTGCTCCGCAATGTAAAGTTCTTCAAGAAAAGACTCTATAAGTAAGGGGTGTTCTCTAGTAGGAGAATTTCCCTATATAATAGGTAAAGAAGTATGAAATATTTGTATCATATATTGATGATAGCTATGTTACTGGTGTCAGGCTTGGTGGATGCTAAGGCTCAGAACGACCGCAGCTTAATTCGACAAGGTAACCGCATATTCAAAACTCAGAAGTGGGCGGAGGCAGAGACTCAGTATCGCAAGGCTATCTCCAAGAATGCGCAAAATCCTCAGGCTGTATATAATCTAGGCTGTGCCCTGATGATGCAGCAGAAGGACTCCGCTGCACTCGTGCAATATGAGAGTGCAGCCAAGCTGGAAACCAATAAGTTGCGCCGTGCCAAGAGTTACCATAATATGGGTGTTATTTTGCAGAATCATCAAGACTATACCAAGGCTATCTCTAGCTACGAGATGGCTCTAAGATGCAATCCGCAGGACAATGAAACACGATATAACCTTGCCCTCTGTAAAAAGCTGCTGAAGAATAATAAGCAGAACCAAAAGCAAAACAACAATGATAAGAACAAGGACAAGAATAAAAACAAAGATCAAAACAAGGACAAGGATAAAAACAAAGATAAAAACAAAGATCAGCAAGATAAAGATAAGAAAGAGAATAAAGACAAAAATCAGAATCAGCAAAATCAAGACAAGATGAGTCGAGATAATGCCGAACAACTTCTTAACGCTGCTGTGCAGCAAGAGCAAGCCACCAAGCGGAAACTGCAGAAAGCGATGAGTCAACCTAGAAGAAAGGCTTACGAGAAGAATTGGTAAAGAATGGTGGATTCTGTTTAGTGTGTTTTAACTTATAGACTAAAGAACAAGAAATAGAAATGTCAAGCAATATGAAAAAGGTTGGTTGGTATTTGATAATGGCGATATTCCTGTTGGGCTACCATGTAAATATGGTGGCGCAACAGATATCTGTATCTGCTCCTACACATGTGTCGGCGGGTGAAAACTTCCGAGTAGCATATACCATCAATGCTAGAGAGGTGGAAGAGTTTCGCATGGGTGGTGTGCCAGAGGCACTGGAGGTTATCGCAGGACCTTATACTTCTCAGCAGTCTAGTTATCAGATGATTAATGGACATACCTCTTCCTCGTCATCGGTCACGATTACCTACACTCTTTATGCCAGCAAGAATGGTGCCTTTACTATAGGGGCATCTCATGCAGTGGTGAGTGGCAAAAAGTTGGCTTCCCGACCTGTCAAGATTATGGTCTCAGGTCATGCAGCCCGCAACAATAGCGCACCTGCTATGCATGGTCAGGATGATTACGACCAACCGAAAATGAGGGCGGCAGGCTCGGTCATAACCGGTAGCGACCTTTTCATTAAAGTGTCTGCCAACAAGAAGAAAGTACACGAGCAAGAGCCAATATTGCTGACGTATAAGGTGTATACACAGGTAGAACTCACACAGCTGGAAGGCAAGATGCCAGACCTCAAAGGATTTCATAATCAAGAAGTACAGCTTCCACAGCAGAAAACCTTCCATACAGAGATGGTGAATGGCCGCCCCTACAAGTGTGTCACCTGGAGTCAGTACGTGATGTATCCGCAAATGACTGGCAAGCTGGAAATACCATCAATTACGTTCAAGGGTATCGTTGTACAGCAGAATCGTAGCGTAGACCCAATGGAGGCATTCTTCAATGGAGGGTCTGGATATGTTGAGGTGCATAAGGATATCAAGGCTCCTGGTATTACAATTCAGGTAGACCCATTGCCACAACGACCTGCTGACTTTTCTGGTGGAGTAGGTAAGTTCAATATTTCTGCTTGTCTGGATAAGAAGGAGGTAAAGGCGGGAGAGCCTGTTACATTGCGTGTCATCGTGGGAGGTGTGGGTAATCTCAAACTGCTCAAGCAACCAGTTGTGACATTCCCAAAGGATTTCGATAAGTATGATGCCAAGATATCAGACAAGACGCGCCTTACCGCCAATGGTGTGGAGGGCAACATGATATATGATTTCCTCGCCGTACCTCGAAATCAGGGCGATTACACCATTCCTGCCGTAGAGTTTACCTATTATAATACAAGCACCAATAGTTATAAGACCATCAAGACTCATTCCTTTAGTCTTCATGTGGAACAGGGGGATGGTTCGTCTACAGGAAGCAAGGAAAACTTTGCAGCGCAAGACAAGGATATCCATGCCATTAAGGAAGGAAAATCCACACTTCATGATTTTGGCGACATGTTTTTTGGTAGCTTCGGTTATTGGATTAGTCTCACAGTGCCATTCTTGGCATTCATAGCTCTGCTTGTCATCTTCCGTCGTCGCGCCATCGAAAATGCAGATATCGTGAAGAGGCGTAGCAACAAGGCAAACAAGATAGCTACGAAACGACTTAACAAGGCAAAGCAACTAATGCTAAAAGGCATGCAAGGCGAATTCTATGACGAGGTGATGCGTGCCCTCTGGGGATATATGAGTTACAAACTCAATATGCCAGCGGAACAACTCAGTCGCGAGAATATCTGCGAGAAGTTGGCTGCCTATTATGTGGGCGATACCACCGTTGCTAAGTTTACGTCTGCTCTTGATGAGTGTGAGTTTGAACGCTATGCTCCTGGTGACCCTGCTGGAAACATGAATCGTACATTCGAATCGGCAATGACTGCTATTATGGAAATAGAAAACGCTATCAACGAGGCTCGTAAGGCACGTAAGAAGCATCATTCAGGATACTCCTTCCTGTTGCTCGTCGCCCTGTTAGTCGGCACAAACTCACTTCCAAGCTCGGCAGTGACCAAGGCTAATGCTGACACTGAATACAAGAAGGGAAACTATCAGCAAGCTATCCGTGATTACGAGGAAATTTTGAAGACGGGTGTTTCTGCAGAGGTTTACTATAATCTCGGAAATGCTTATTACCGAACGGACAATATTACCAAGGCAGTGCTCAACTATGAGCGTGCCCATCTCCTCTCGCCAGGCGATAAAGACATCAACTTCAATCTACAGTTTGCTCGCAGCAAAACAATCGACAAGATTACTCCTGAGAGTGAAATGTTTTTCGTAACATGGTATAAAGCTCTGGTTAATTTTACAAGTGTGGATACATGGGCTAAGACAGGCATTATTGCCATCATTATGGTTTTGCTATTAGTGTTGCTCTATCTCTTCGGTCCTAATATCCTACTTCGTAAGACAGGGTTCTTTGGAGGTTTGGTCTTTTTGATGATATTTATCGTAAGCAATCTCTTTGCCTACCAGCAGAGACAGATACTCGTGAATCGTAGAGGAGCCATCATCATTGTCCCATCTGTCAATGTGAAGAAGACACCGGCCAAGAGTAGCGCAGATCTATTCCTGCTCCATGAAGGCACACGTGTAGAAATCACCGACAATACCATGAGTGGATGGCGTGGCGTCAGGGTTGGCGATGGTAGAGAGGGATGGATAGAGATTAAGCAGATAGAGGAAATCTGATAATTGAACAAATATTTACGACATCAAAGATGGATTTTAGTAGCATACAAGATATTGACCTGCGGGTATTGCATTTTTTCAATGGCAACAATAATGTGTTTCTCGACCAAATGATGCAATTGCTTACGTCCGGTTTTACTTGGATTCCCCTTTACATTGTACTCCTCGTTATTGTGATACGCAATAATGAGACGATGGGGCAGATAGTCCTTGTTATCGGGGCAGCTTTGCTTTGCGTGGCATTGGCAGATGGCTTGACAGATGGGCTTGTCAAGCCGTTGGCGGCACGCTTGCGTCCGCTCAACGACCCTTTTGTGAAGTATACAATCCATACTGTAGGGCATCCCTTGATGAAGGATTTTAGTTTCTGCTCAGCACACGCTGCCAATACGATGGCTATAGCCATGTTTTTCGCACTGTTGGTACGTAGCAAGATGCTTATCTGGACACTTTTCGCATGGTCGATGGTCAATTGTTGGACTCGTCTTTATCTAGGTGTGCATTATCCCAGCGACATCGTGTGTGGTCTGCTTTTGGGCAGTATCGTCGGAGTGGTGATTTACATCTTGTATCACAAGATGTATTGTCGCATATCCCCTAAGATAAAATATATCTCCAATCAGTATACTAGTACAGGATATGACCATGATGACATCGATATCTTGATGTCTGTGGTGGTACTCATCTTGCTCTACGTGGTGATCAGAGGTACATTGATGACCTTTTATTGCTGATGTTGCCAGATGCCAGCTACTTATGGAATGACAATATACAAAATAACAACAAGACAAATGGATACAAAACATATTAAAATAAGTGATTATAATTACGCTTTGCCTGATGAGCGTATAGCTAAGTTTCCTATAGCTCAGCGTGACCATAGTAAGCTCTTGGTATACAAGCATGGCGAGGTGAACGATGATGTGTTCTATCATCTCCCAGACTATTTGCCTCATGGCGCCCTCATGATATTCAACAATACAAAGGTAATTCAGGCACGTTTGCATTTTCTTAAGGAGACGGGTGCCCTAATCGAAGTATTCTTGATGGAGCCTGCCGCACCTACCGACTATGAACTGATGTTTCAGACTGCAGGGCATTGTGCTTGGCTCTGCATGATAGGAAATCTCAAGAAGTGGAAAGAAGGTTGTTTGAAGCGTGACTTTGAAATCAAAGGTCATAAACTTACACTTTCTGCCACGATGCGAAGAGGAGATTCTCTCTCTGAAGAGGCACAGAATATGGTGATGAAAGGGGGCGGTACCAATTACTGGGTAGATTTCGACTGGGACAATGAGCAGGTTTCTTTTGCCGAAATCTTGGAGGTTGTGGGTGAATTGCCTATTCCGCCATATCTGAACCGTAAGACAGAAGAAAGTGACAAGACTACTTACCAGACAGTTTATTCCAAGGTTAAGGGAAGTGTGGCTGCTCCTACCGCAGGGCTTCATTTCACCGATGCTGTGCTTGCTGATCTGGCTGCTCATGGCATTGATTGTGAGGAGGTAACGCTCCATGTAGGTGCTGGAACTTTCAAACCCGTGAAGAGTCTAGAAATCGAGGGGCACCAGATGCATACGGAGTATATCGTGGTGCATCGCCGCAGCCTCGAAAAACTCATAGAGCATGAGTGTAAGGTTGTAGCTGTGGGTACTACTAGCGTACGTACCATTGAGAGTCTATACTATATGGGCGTATATCTTATCCAACACCCAGATGCCAATGAGGATGACTTGCATGTAAACCAATGGGATCCTTACGAGTTGGCAGCAGATGGAGAACTCGTTGATGGTATCACGCCTATGCAGGCGATACAAGCAGTTATCGATTATCTCGATCAAAATGGATTGGAGGCACTTCATAGCAGCACTCAGATTATCATCGCCCCTGGCTATTCCTATAAGATAGTGAAGATGCTGGTAACTAACTTTCATCAGCCGCAGAGCACCTTGCTCTTGCTTGTGAGCGCATTTTTACATGGCGATTGGAAGAAGGTGTACAAATACGCTTTGGCTCACGATTTCCGTTTTCTGAGCTATGGTGACTCTTCGTTGCTGATTCCATAAGCTTTGGCTATGACTGATGATAGGAAAGATTAGAAAGTAAAATATTTTGAGAGTCGCAATTATAATATTCACATAATACTAAGATAAATGATTTCAGTAGAAGGACTGAAAGTAGAGTTTGGCGTGAAGCCACTGTTTCACGACGTGAGTTTCGTCATCAATGACCGTGACCGCATCGCTCTAGTGGGCAAGAATGGAGCTGGTAAGTCTACCATGCTCAAGATACTCTGCGGTATGCAGAAGCCTACCGATGGTGTAGTGGCCATTCCTAATGACACAACTATCGGCTACTTGCCGCAGGTAATGAAACTGCAAGATGATACTACCGTGAAGGAGGAGACTCGCAAGGCTTTTGCTCATAATACCGAGATGAAAGCTCGGTTGGATAAAATGCAGCAAGAGATGGCAGACCGTACCGACTATGAGAGTGTTGGGTATGCTCAGCTTGTGGATAAGTTTACACAGGAACATGAGCGCTATATGATGATGGGGGGAGAAAATTATGAAGCTGAAATAGAACGTACGCTCACAGGTCTAGGCTTTACACGTCTCGACTTTGAACGTCCTACCAAGGAGTTCTCGGGTGGATGGCGCATGCGTATCGAGTTGGCCAAGATTCTGTTGCAGAAGCCTGACGTGTTGCTTCTCGATGAGCCAACCAACCATCTCGATATAGAGAGTATCCAATGGTTGGAGCAGTTTCTGGCGCAGAGTGCTAAGGCTGTGGTCTTGGTGAGCCACGACCGTGCCTTTATCAATAATGTAACCAATCGTACGCTCGAGATTACCTGCGGCAAGATAGAAGACTATAAGGTGAAGTATGATGAGTACGTATTGCTCCGCACAGAACGACGTGAACAGCAACTCCGTGCTTACGAGAACCAACAAAAGGAGATAGCAGACATCAAGGATTTTATCGAGCGATTCCGCTATAAGCCTACTAAGGCAGTGCAGGTGCAGAGCCGCATCAAGCAACTGGAGAAAATTGTGCCTATCGAGGTAGATGAGGTCGACAATAAACAGATGCACCTTAAGTTCCCTCCATGTCTTCGCAGTGGTGATTATCCTATCATCTGCGACGAGGTGCGTAAAGTCTATGGTGAGCATATGGTTTTCGACCATGTAACTTTTACTATCAAGCGTGGTGAGAAAGTTGCTTTCGTGGGTAAAAATGGCGAGGGAAAATCTACGCTTGTAAAGTGTATTATGGGCGAAATTCCATTTGCTGGTACTCTCAAGATAGGGCACAATGTACAGATAGGCTATTTTGCGCAAAACCAAGCACAGCTTCTCGACGAGAATCTCACCATCTTCCAGACTATAGACAATGTGGCAACAGGTGAGATGCGTCTCAAGGTAAATGACCTCTTGGGTGCCTTCATGTTTGGAGGCGAAACATCAGAGAAGTATGTCAAGGTGTTGAGTGGTGGAGAACGTAGCCGTCTGGCGATGATCAAGCTCCTACTGGAACCAGTGAATCTGCTGATACTCGATGAGCCAACCAACCATCTCGATATGCAGTCGAAGGATGTACTTAAGGAGGCAATTAAAGCTTTTGATGGCACAGCCATCATCGTGAGCCATGACCGTGAGTTTCTCGATGGCTTAGTAGAAAAGGTGTATGAGTTTGGCGGCGGCAAGGTACGTGAGCACTTGGGAGGCATCTATGATTATCTGCGTGCGCACAATGCAGAGAATATCACGCAAGCTCTTGTCTACCAGCAGATAATAGCTTCTGCTACACCTTTACAACCTTCGGAAGTTAATACTGCAAAGCAGAGCTACGCTGAGCATAAAGAGCAGCAAAAGAAAATTCGCAAGGCAGAGAAGGCTGTGAAAGACTGTGAGGATAAGATTGCTAAGATGGAGGCTCGTAAGAAGGAGATAGATATCCTCTTAATGAAACCAGAGAATGCTACTAACATGGAACTCGTTACAGAATATACCGAGCTGATGAAGGGGCTCGATGAGGAGAACGAGAAGTGGATGGTGCTCTCGGAAGAGCTGGAAAAAGTAAGTAAGTGAATTTTTAACGTTAAAATAATCAAGTAAGGTATGAACATGAAATCTATTCTTCCGATGATGATGATTGCAGCGTTGCCTCTGGCAGCTGATGCTCAGAGTAAGTCGGGACTTGTCATGAGTAATCTTGACAAGACAGCGAATCCTGCTGACAACTTTTATCAGTTTGCCACAGGTGGTTGGCAGAAAAACAATCCTCTTCCTGCTGCATACAGCCGCTATGGAAGCTTCGACAAGTTGGCAGAGGACAACAACAAACGTATCAATTCTATTCTGAGTGAACTCCAAAAGAGGAATTACAAGAAGGGAACCATCGAACAGAAGTTGTCAGACTTCTATAAGTTGGCTCTTGATGTGGAGCGTCGCAACCGGGAGGGTGTCGCTCCAGTGAAACCACTCCTCGATGAGATCGCTGCTGCCCAAAACAAGGAAGAATTACAGAAAATCCAGGTGAAGTATGCGGATACCTATAGTCTCGGCTTGGGATACGGCACTGGTTTTGGAGCTGACGAAAAGAACGTTACGATGAACATCTACAATGTAGGGCAGGGTGGTTTGACCCTTGGGGCTAAGGACTACTATGTAAATAATGATGCTGCTACGGTGGCCATTCGTGAGGCTTTCAAGACTTACATTGGGCAGATGTTCCAACTTTATGGATACTCTGAGGTAGAGGCGACAAAGAAAGCGCATGCTATCTTCCTGCACGAGACCAGTCTGGCTACAATCTCAAAGAGTCGTACCGAACTGCGCGACCCACAGGCCAACTACAACAAGATGACCCTTGCACAGTTCAAGGAGAATTATCCTAATATCCCTATAGAGGAATTGGCCAAAGCCGAGGGTATCAAGAGCGAGTATATCCAGGAGATGATAGTAGGTCAGCCAGCCTACTTGGCAAACTATGACAAGATAACTGCTGCAGAGGACGCTGAAACCTTGAAGGCATTGATGGAGTGGAGTGTCATCCGTAGCTCAAGCTCTTATTTGACAGATGAGATTCGTGAGGCAAACTTCAATTTCTTTGGCAAGACCATGAGTGGTCGTAAGGAGGATTATCCTCTCTGGAAACGAGCCACCAATCAGGTGGAAGCCCAGATGGGTGAGGCTCTCGGGCGTATCTATTGTAAGAAGTTTTTCCCAGAGTCTTCAAAGAAGATGATGGAGACTCTTGTGGAGAATCTTCAGAGTAGTCTTGGCGAGCGCATTGATGCACAGACATGGATGAGTGACACGACCAAGGCTGCAGCCCATGAGAAACTCAATAAGTTCTATGTCAAGATAGGTTATCCTAACAAGTGGACAGATTTTAGTAATCTTGACATTGACCCAACCAAGAGTTTCTATGAGAATGTGTTGGCTTGTCGCAAGTTTGCAAACGAGAAGGAAATTGCAGAGAAGGCAGGTAAGCCTGTGGATAAGGAGGAGTGGTTTATGACACCTCAGACAGTGAACGCTTACTATAATCCAACTACCAACGAGATTTGCTTCCCAGCAGGTATCTTGCAGTACCCTTTCTTCGACCCTAAGGCTGATGAGGCATTCAACTATGGTGCCATTGGTGTTGTCATCGGTCATGAGATGACTCACGGATTCGATGACCAAGGTCGTCAGTATGATGCATCGGGTAACTTGAAGGATTGGTGGACAGCCAACGATACCAAGGGCTTCGAGAAACGTGCTGACCTCTATGCCAATTTCTTTAGTAACATCAAGGTGTTGCCAGATCTTAATGCCAATGGACGTTTTACCCTCGGTGAGAATCTTGCAGATCATGGTGGTTTGATGGTATCATTCAATGCATTCAAGAATGCCACTGCCAAGAAACCTTTGAAGAGTAAAGATGGTTTTACTGCAGAACAACGCTTCTTCCTCGCCTATGCTGGTGTATGGGGACAGAATATCACAGATAAGGAAATTCGCAATCGTGTGAAGAACGACCCACATGCCCTAGGTAAGTGGCGTGTAGATGGGGCTCTCCCACACATTGACGCTTGGTATGAGGCGTTCGGTGTAAAGCAGGGAGACAAGATGTTTATTCCTAAGGGCGAACGTCTTGAGCTTTGGTAAAAAGTTAATAGACCTTAATGTATGGCGGTGGTTTACCTTCGACTTAAGGGATTTTTGTGAGGGTGGTGCTAAAAAAGATTAGCATCACCCTTTTTTGTTCTCATTCTTTCTTTAAAGTCGCTGAATTTGTGTAACTTTGCAGTCAAATTAAAGAAAGGAAATTATAAATGCCGTTAAGATTACCCGATAAACTTCCAGCCATCGAGCTGCTGAAACATGAAAATATTTTTGTGATGGACGAGACTAGGGCGCATAGCCAAGAGATTCGTCCTCTGAAAATTTGTATCCTCAACTTAATGCCTCTGAAGATTACAACGGAGACCGACTTGGTGCGCTTGTTGTCAAATACTCCATTGCAGTTGGAGGTATATTTCATGAAACTGAAGAGCCATACTCCCAAGAATACGCCGATAGAACACATGATGATGTTCTATAAGGATTTCTCTGAACTTTCCAGGCAAAAGTTTGATGGAATGATAGTAACAGGAGCGCCCATCGAGACCATGGACTATGAAGACGTGGAATATTGGCCTGAAATCATGGAGATATTTGACTGGGCTCGTACGCACGTTACTTCTACACTATATATCTGTTGGGGAGCGCAAGCGGGGCTTTACCACTTCTATGGTATTCCAAAGTATCAGTTGGACAAGAAAATGTTTGGTATTTTCCACCAAAAACCACTCGATCCTTCATTGCCTATCTTCCGTGGTTTTGATAATATCTTCAATATGCCTCACAGCCGTCATACGGAAGTACGTCGTGAGGATATCGAGAAAGTTCCTGAACTTGATATCATTGCCGAGTCGCCAGAGAGCGGAGTCAGCATAGTGATGGCGAGGGGAGGGCGTGAGTTTTTTGTTACGGGTCATTTGGAGTATGCTCCTAACACCCTCGATAAGGAATACAAGCGTGATATGGGCAAGCGTGATGATGTGGATTTGCCAAAGAACTACTATTTCAATAACAATCCTGCGGAGGAACCGATGGTGTCATGGCGTGCACATGCCAACCTCTTTTACAACAACTGGATCAACTATTACGTTTACCAGGAAACTCCTTATAATATAGACGATATCAAGTAATCCGGACTGTAAATGGAAAGTACTATCGACAACAATATGGAAAAGGTAAGGATACTGGAGCTACTGGCTCCTGCCAAGAATTTGGAGTGTGGCATCGCTGCCATCGACCATGGTGCGGATGCCGTGTATATAGGTGCCCCTCGCTTTGGGGCACGTGCGGCTGCAGGCAATTCTCTCGACGATATCAAGCAACTCTGCGACTATGCTCATCTGTTTGGTGCAAAGGTGCATGTTACGGTGAATACTATCATCTATGACAAGGAGTTGAAAGACACCTTGAAGATGATTAGTGAGTTGGATAAGATTGGTGTAGATGCTATCTTGCTGCAAGACATGGGGGTGTTCGATGCGATAATGGCAAATAATCTGTGGAGTAGGGAGTTGCATTCTAGTACACAATGCGACGTGCGCACGCCAGAGAAGGCTTATTGGCTTACTACCTTAGGATTCTGTCGTATCGTATTGGCGCGTGAACTCTCCTTGGAAGAAATCAAAGCTATCCATGATAAAATACCAGATAGGGAGATTGAGGTCTTTGTGCATGGTGCTCTCTGCGTAAGTTATTCGGGGGTATGTTACGCCTCGGAGAAATGTTTCGGACGATCAGCCAATCGTGGAGAGTGCGCGCAGTTCTGTCGAATGAAGTTTGATTTGCTCGATGCTGATGACAAAGAAATCGAGCATCAGCGATACCTGCTTTCGCTCAAAGATCTCTGCCAAATCGATCATCTGCGGGAGTTGGCTGATGCTGGTGCCTCTTCCTTCAAAATAGAAGGACGCCTGAAGGATATCAACTATGTAAAGAATGTGGTGGCTGCATACAGTAGTCGGTTGGATGAAATTGTAAAGGCCAATCCTAGACGGTACAGACGTGCATCCAGAGGATATGTAGAATATAGTTTTACGCCTAATCTGAAGAAGACCTTCAACCGTGGATTTACCAATTATTTTCTGAATGGCAGGCAACCCGATATAGCCTCCTTCGATACTCCTAAGGCAATGGGAGAGTATGTGGGGAAGGTTAAGGAGATTCGTGGCAATCAGTCCTTCAATGTTGCTACGGTGGCTAATTTTGTGAATGGAGATGGATTGTGCTTTATAAATGATGAGCATGAACTGGAGGGATTTCGTGTGAATCGTGCCGTGGGCAATCGCCTCTTTCCATTTCGTATGCCTGAGCATCTGCGTCCGGGTATGGCTCTCTATCGTAATAATGACAGAGCTTTTGAGGCTATATTGTCTCGTCTGTCGGCAGTAAGAAAAATTCCGCTCATCCTTACCCTTCAACCAGTCAAGGACAACCAGACTCAGGGACTGCCATTGGGCATCAAGGCTATGGCTAGCGTGATAATTAGACCTGGTGTAAATATTGACTATGTATGTAAGGATGCAGAAATATTCAAGGAGTTTTCTTTGGAACCGGCGAAGCGTTCTCAGCGAGAAAACATGAAGATGCAACTTGGCAAATTGGGCGAAACGATTTACGAAGCATATGATGTTGAGCTGAAAGATGGAATGGAGAATTATTTTGTACCCAACAGTATACTGACTGCCATTCGTCGTGAGTTATTGGAAAAGCTGGATAAGTCCTACGTTAATCGCCTAGTTCATGATGGTGTGGACAGAAGGCAATCTTATGCTCCTTCTGGTTTAACTCAACCTGTTGAGCATACACTGAGTGAAGGCGAATTCGTTTGGCAACAGGAGTATGCTAAATGGGGCTATCTGTATAATGTCGCCAATGCCAGTGCGCAGAAATTCTACGAGACGCATGGACTCAAGAATGTTAAGCCTGCCTTCGAGATAAATAAGAATAATATGGTAGCCAAGAGTGAGGCTCTTATCATGCAGTGCCGTTATTGTCTGCGTTATTCTCTAGGCTATTGCGTAAAACGTGGGGGAAGGAAACCAATTTGGAAGGAACCACTCTTCTTACGCTTGGGGGACGGGCGTAAATTTCGTTTGGATTTTGTTTGCAACGAATGCCAGATGAACATAATAGGCTAGATTTGTCTAAACGTTTGATTTGTAGGTCTTTATAAAATTGTATTGGCTTTCAGAGAGTTATGAAAACGATTAAAAGTTACGTTTGACACGTTAAACGTGAAAAACGTGACCAAATGTTTAGAAATTGTTTAAAGATTATGGCGACGTTTAAGACTGTAGTACAGAGCAAGAGGGCTGATGGGTATTATGTAGTTTATATCCGACTAACCCACAACAGAAAAGTTATCTATCTAAAAACGGATAAGATGGTTAACGACAAAGGTGTTACCTCCAAGAAAGAGGTGAAAGATACTTTTGTGCTTAACTCTTGCTTGTCTACCATCACAGGATGGATAGAGAAATTGAATAAGGTAGACCATGAGAAATGGTCAGCAGAGCAAGTGAGGGATTTTCTCCTGCAAAATGATGATGACATCTGTTTCTCTGATTTCTCTAGGGCTTATTTGGATAAGATAAGAGGTTCTTATATGCCTCATTCCATCCAACGTTATGAAGCTGCTTTGAAAAGTCTGGAAACTTATGCCAATAATCCGCATATCCGCTTTTCTGAACTGACAACGGCATTCATAGAAGGTTGGATAGACTCGATGAAAGGTTTCAGACGAATCAAAATGCTATATCCCATATTGATCAAGCGATTGTTTAACGAGGGTGTAAAGCAATACAATGACTACGATACCGGGTTGATGCGTATCAAGCGGAATCCTTGGGTAAAAGTGGAAATACCGAAATCGGCTACTCCTGAGAAGAAGGCAATAACAATGGAAGATTGTCGTGCGTTTTTCGCCTTACCAGCAGACTCTTATAAGCACCAGCAAGCACTGGATGTTTGCAAGATGATATTTTGCCTGGCAGGAATCAACACAGCAGATTTGTTTGAGATGAAGAAGACAAGCTTGTATGATGGCATTATTCATTACGAGCGTAAAAAGACACGCAACAAGCGAGCAGACAGAGCCTATATAGAAATGCGTGTGCCCGATATGCTCATGCCTACATTCGAGAAGTATAGAACAGACGAGAACGATGAATACCTGTTTGATTTCCATAAACGCTATTGTTCTCCAGACAGTTTTGCTAATAGTGTCGGTACCAATGTTCATTATCTGTGTAAAGAGAAACTTGGAATGACAGAGTCTCTTTATACCCCTTATACATTTCGCCACACATGGGCTACCATAGCACAGAATGATGTCGGTGCCAGCTATGAGGAGATAGGTTTTGCATTGAACCATATCAGCACGCACAAGATAACAATGGGCTATGTAAAGCCGGACTTTACCAGAGCATGGGAACTGAATGAAAAGGTGATAGAGAAAGTGTTTTTCACGAATGAGAAAAGCAAGCGACTCTCGCATAAGAGAGAAACAGTAGAGGTTTCTCCAGAAGCTTGCGTCTTTACTGCCGATGCCTACTTCATGGGCGAGGTGGTGGCTCACGTAGAAGGCAAGGGCTATCGGAATACAGACGAGATACTGGACCAGCTGATGGCTCGTATCACGGACGATGTACCAAATCCATGTACCATACAGATAAAGGTGAGGAACATAACCCAAGAACAAACCCGGTATTTTGAACGTGCCAGAGGCAATAAGTAGCCAATAGACGTTAAAAATGCGCCTATAGACGTTAAAACAAGACGTTTATAGCTAGAATACAGACAGAGGGTAGTCTTCTCTAAAGTTGGAGAAATTTTAGAGAGGGCTACCCCTTTTCGTGATTAGCCATTGTTAACAATCTTAAGATTCTTGATGTTGATAGTGGTCTCTTGTTTTTCAAATTTCTCCTCCAGTTTCATGAATGACTCTTCCACAGAGAGGTTTCTTGTCTCGTCATTTCCAAAGGAGACAGACTGCAACTTAGGAGCCACATAAGGCAAGAACTTAGCCACCATTGCCAATCGTCCAGCAGGTTCCTCAATCTGCATGAGGTCTTTAGCCAGAGAAAATCCTTTTTCGTTGATACCGTTGAGATAGCCAGTGATGGCATCCCGAAGGCTTTCACGCACCGTTTTCGTTACCTTATTGGGTGTTCCAGCCTTTCTGCCTCCAGTTTTCTTTCTTTTCTCCTTTGGTTCATTCTTCTTCTCATTATTTATAGCCATGATACTTAATATATTTGTGAGTACTGATAGTTTTCGGATGCAAATATACTAAAAAATCCCACACGATGACATACGACTTGCGCAACTTATCCAAAGCAATAGCGAAAAACACATTACTTTTGGCAAAGTTTAAACATTAAAATTCGAATTTTATGGGAATGATAGGAAGTATTGCAGGTGGAGTAACCTCGGCAGCAGGTGGTCTTCTTGCATCCAAGAAACAGAGTAAAGCATACGATGAATACATTAAAACCTATGAAAATCGTATGCAGCAAGTGAAGGATCATCGTGATAATCTTTATTATCAAGATCCTACGCAATCAGCCGAAAACCAAGTGGCAGTAACCAATGCGCAGAAGGTATTGGACAATGCCACGAAGACGACAAAGAACACCAATATAGTAAGTGGTGGTAGCGACGAGTCTGTAGCCATGAGCAAGCAATCGGCAGCCGAACAAGTAGGCAACATGATGCAGCAAGCAGCCGTGCAAGGTGCCCAAAACAAGGAGAACGTTTGGAACTCGGCAGACTCACAGATCAATGAGATGACCAACTATATAGCCAATGCCAAGAAAGAGAAGGGACTGGCACAAGCGCAAGCCATACAGGGTGCAGCTAGTGGACTGGCTAGTGCAGCAAGTAGTATGCCATGGTAAGGAAAGGAGGTATATATGGGATTTTTTGACAACAAATTTAAACTACAGACTTCCACGGTTACGCCTGTTACCGGCTTCCCCTCAGACGATAATGGAACGTCTGCACCTACTCAGGAAGTCGTAGCCCCACAAGTACAGACTCCAACTCAAGATGTTCCTACTCCGCAGTCATCAACTCTGGAGGTCACTACTCCGCAGTCGCCTACTCAAGAGGTATCATCTGCACAGTCGCCTACTCAGAATGCCTCTACTCCACAAGCAGAAGCATCCCCTGAAGTACAGACACCGACACCGCCAAATGGGGATGATACAACAGCACAGGCAGTTTCTGCTCCAAGTCCAGAAAGCACTAGCACGCCATCCGCAGATGCAACCATGGTTACTCCTGGCCAAGGTATCGGTATAGACTGGAGCAAGTCTTATTCAGAAATAGAGCACAACCCCATTCTGCAACAGATGAAGCCCTACGACATCATGAGGGACTTCCAGAAGAATGGTAATGGCGACTATGCCACCTTCATGCCTTGGCTTCAATCGCTAGGAGATGCAGACAAGACGGTAGCGGCAAATGAAGCTTTGCGCAAGAAGGCAGAGAAACAAGCCAAATGGGAGCAATGGGGCAACCTGTTCCAGCATCTAGGCAACTTCTTGGGCACAACCCTCGGTGCACCTGAGCAGAAGGTGGAGTCTATGAAAGATTTGACGGAACGCCAGCGCAAGATGAGGGAGTCTACCAATGCCCTTCGCCAGAAAGGCTACGACCAGATGATGGTGAACATCTACAAGGACAGAGCCGACAAGCAAGCGCAGATGAAAGCGGAGGCAGCAGCCAAGGCAGATGAGGCTCTTGCCCAGTACCGAGGCTCGCAGAAGAAACAGACTGATGCCCTTACTCCTGAGAAGGTGAAGACGGAACAGGCAAGACAAGCAGCTTCCACTGCCGCAGCAGGACTTTCCACCGCAAAGACTAAGACAGAGGACGAGTTGAGAGGAAAGAGAGGACAGCTGATTACCGCCCAGACCAACAATGCCAATGCCGGAGCAGCCGACCATGCCGCAGGAGTGGCAGTGAAGGGAGCGCAGATAAAGCACATCAATTCACAGACAGAGGGACAGAATCTGAAGAATGCCGCTGGTAAGGAAGCAGACGATTTCAACTACAACTATGTGAACGACCCTACCTTCAAGAAGTACGTGAACCAATGGGCTAGCCACAATGGTATGGCCATCGGTGGAAATGATGGAACAGGTGGCACTTGGGCTAATGAGAAGAATCGCCAGCAAGCATCCAAGTGGGCGAAGGCACAGATACAGCGAGACAAGACACCGCCATCCAAGCGACCTAATGGTGGAGGAAGCAGTAACAAGATTCCACCATCGAGAAGAAAGAAACAATAAGATATTAATCAAAAAAAAATCAAATCAATATGTTTGACGAGCAAGACAGAAAGTATTTCTATGACGAGTTCAAAAACAATGGCTACCAAGTAGGCAGCTACGATGACTTCAAGAAGGACTTGAACAACAAGGAAGACCGTGACTGGTACTATAATGAAGCCAAGAACATGGGCTACGACGTGGGTACTCAGGCGGACTTCGACAAGATGGTGCTTGAAGCAGCTCCTTCTTCGCCAGCCCCTTCTGCATCTCCTTCACCTCAGAATACCAAGCAAGAGCAGCTGGTGCCAAAGACTGAGGCAAAGCAAGCCCAAAAGCCTTCGGCAACGATAGCGAAACCACAGGAGCAGCCTTCATCTGTCAATGAATCCCCCAGCCTTATCTCGCAAGCCCTTGGCATGATACCGAACGTAGATGCAGGCAATATTGGCAAAGAGCAAAGGATGGGCAGCATGCTTAACAACTTCTCTTTGGGAGGTAGCGAAGAGCAACCACAACAGCAAGGCGAAAAAGCACCACAGCAAGCGCAAGTACAAGAGGCGACTACTTCTCCTACGGGAACAGCTTCAGCATCTCCAAGCATCGTGAATAATGAGGGGCTGCTGGATGCCAAGCTATCCAACTATATCGAGAATTGGAAGCAGAGACCCGACCAAGAGAACGGCTATTTCCAAAACATGGTAGCCGATCTGTTGGCAGATGGCACAGCCAATACCAACGAGGAAGCAGTGAACATCGTGAAATCAGCTTTGGGCAGATATGCCAACCGTCAGGCGATGGACGCAACCAGCAAGGTAGTTTCTGCTTTGCCAGATGATACCGTGCAAGATGCCGAACGGAACATCGAGGCACAATGGTATAGCCATGGAGTGCAAGACAAATTGAAGCAGGAGGCGCAGTCGATGGGTATCAGCTACGATGACTATGTGGCTCAATTCCTGAAGCCTGCCATGGTACAGAATCTTGTGCAGAAATATGGTCAGAACTATCGCAACATGGCCGAGGATATAGCCACACGCTTGTATTCGCACGATGAGCACGTACAGGACAGACTGATGAACCAAGATATCAACGATGCCCTTGCCTCAGTTATCGGCAAGTATGTGAGTCCATCCGTAGTAGACGAGTACAACAAGGCGCAAGAGGCAGGTGGCAAAGCTTTCAGCGAGGGTATGGAAGGCAGTCAGTATGTACCAGCCAATCTTCGTCTAGGCACGGCTATTGCTTCACAGTACGAGGCTAACCAAGCCAAAGACCCTAAGAAGGTGCTGAATACCTTGCAGAAGAAATTCGGCAAACTCTACCAGAACCAGCAGTTCTTGAACGACATAGCAGATGCAGCCTCGGGAGTGATGCAGCAATATAATATGCAAGGCGGTCTGAGTGGAGACCCCAAGCAATTTCAGCCGATGATCAATGCCGCCCTGAAGAACGAGCTAGACCAGCTGGAGGTGAAGGGCATGATGCCGAAGGGCAGTGCCGAGTACATCATGAAGACAGGACTTGGTAACACCATCGTGGGCAAGATAACACGCAAGGCCATGCAGACCGACTACCAGAACTGGCTGGAGGATATTGCCAACCAGCAGTATCAGCCGGGTTTCTGGGAGAACGTGGCAAGCGGAGCGTTGACCTTTGCAGGTGATGCTTGGAGCTATTGGCTTCCCGGTGCAGTAGGCAGCAAGATTACCAAGAGTATGCTTGCCAAGGCCGAGGGTAGACTGGCTACCGACCTTTGGGCTAAGGGTATGGAGCGCAAGATGGCAGAGCGTGCCGCAAAGGTGCTCATAGGCAAGAGCAAGGGGATGGCGTTGAAGAGTGGTGCAGCCCATGGTGCAGCTACCTTTGGTGGTCAGTCGGCCATCTCGAAGCCTATTGATGAGGCGTACCATACAGGTCAGTTTGATGAGGACGGCAAGATATACAAACCTTCTGTCGGCAAGATACTTGCAAACGCCTTGGGTGAGGTGGCCAAGCAGAGTGCCGTGGGTGCCATCATGCAAGGTGGTACGGTAGCCAATATGATAGGCAAGGGCAGGGGCTTGGCTACCAACATTCTCGCAGATGTAGGCGGCAAGGTAGTGGACTCCAGCATCATGACAGGTCAGCAGATGTTGGAGCGTATGGCGCATGACCCCAACTTCAAACCCACAGGCAAGGATGCAGCGGAGAGTTTCTTGGAGAGCATGGCAAACCTCACAGCCATCGGTTTGCCCGGCATGATGGGCAAGTATGCCCGATTCAAGGATGCTAGGGAATTTAACCGCAAGTACGACTTCAATGAGCAAGATATAGCCGAGCTGAAAAAGCACGGCTATGATGGTTTGCGTGATGCTTTTGAGAAGGTGGGCATCTATAACAAGGTTAACAAGGCAAGCGATGTACATGTGGAAGAATCCCCTAATCCGCAGTCGCATGGATGGAATACTGATCTTGCCGAAAATATAGGCATCAAGAAACTAGGCGAGCCGAAAAATGTAGATAGACCAATAATAGAAGCACCCGAAGTTAAAGCTCTCACTAATGAGTATATGGACTTGTTGAGTGATAAGAGTGTGCCAGAGGTATTGAAGGCGAAGATGATGGCCGTGGTGGAAGGCAAGCGCCCTTCATCCTTTTCGCCAATGATCGACACCAATATCGAAGAGGCAGATGATGGTAAGGTTTATCTTGAAACTTTGAATAAGGATGGAGGCGTCATAGAACGTCTAGAGTACTCTTCACTTGACGAGGCTCAGAAGGCAGAGAAGAAGCTGGAATACGAGAAGACTCTAGGTTTGGCTTCTGTGCTGGAAGGTGAGTACCATAAGGAGTATCTTGACGACCATCTTTTTGACCTCTACAATCAAGCTGCCCAAAAGTACTATATGGGTGAGAAATTGAGCGATGAAGAAAAGGCGGCAGTCTATCTTCGTCAGAATGCAGTTGAAATAGGGGACATAATGAGAAAGCGGTTGAGTGGAACCTCACTTACAGCAGAAGAGCAGAAGCAAGTGGAAGCCTATCAGCATTTCTATTCTTCAGCAATGGAGAATAGTTCTGTGATGAGAGATTTTGTCAGCACATTCGAAGACTCGAATGATGTACCTCGTGGCACGCTTCGCAGAGCTTTGGAATCGAAGGACAAGAAATATGCGTCTTTGGTGGAATCATATCTTAAAGAGCTTTACAATTCCATCAAGCTAAAACGAGAAATGAGACAAACTGCCGAAGAACTGCACAAAACCTCAGAGGGTGAAAAGAATAATGAAGTAGAGGGTAAGGACGCTTCCACTGAAGTGACTCCTTCCGAAGAGGTTACGGAGACTCCTGCTGAAAAGCCAGCCAGTTCCCCCACTTCTTCTGATGTTCCGCCCACAGAACCACCTACACCACCAGTTGGAGGGGGAGCGTCTTCCGATGCAGAGGGCACACCTGCCGAGGGTAGCGGTGCAAGCAATGAGCCTAAGGTTGCAAGTAATGGAACTAATGTGGCAACCTCGGGGTCAAATGTGGCAAGCTCAGAGCCAAATGTGGCAACCTCTGATGCCTACGTGATGGGGCAGAATGCGTACAAGAATGGAGATGCAGAAGGCTTGAAAGCTATCGACCACAATTTCGATGTAGCAGAGCTTCGCTTACAGCGTGCCTTCAATGGTGACGAGAAGATGATAAGTCTTATCTATCGTGCCATAGAGGAAGGCAGAGATATGGAAACGTTCGTACAGCAACGTGCAGGGCATCTCACACCAGCACAGAAAGATGCTATCCGTAAGTATGCGGAGGCGATGGATGCCAAGAAGGGCGTGATGGAAGCCGTAGACCATGCAGACGATGGCTATGGCGAGGCACTGACAGAACAGCTATGGCCTTATGCCACAGAAGACGGAAGCATAGTACCTGTTACCTTGCAGGACGGCAAGACCGCCTTCCTGAAGAAAGCCAACGAGTATGGTGGAGCATTCGTAGCCACTACCGACGAGAATGGGAAGCCAGTAGTAAGGCTGTCATCTTCGGCTCAAATCAAGGAAAAGGGAGAGCCAGTGCCATTCCAAGACTATGTGAACCAGTTGGCAGCTCAGAAGCATGAGGAGACCTTGCAGAGCTTTAATACCATGCTTGACGGCAGTGGGTTTAAACGTGGGGACATTGTATCTGTTTCTATGGAAGAAGGCCTTAAGCCTTCCGAGGTTAAAGTAGTAGGCTACACTGGTGATGGACGAATTGTATTAACAGACACAGATGTTGACATTAATTCAAAAATAGACCCAGATGATTTGGAATATCTTTCTAAAGATGAGTTTGACGCAATGCGTACCAATGCGCTGCGCAATACCATCAATGCCGAACTGGATGCTGAGGACGCACAGCGAGCCAATGAGGAAACAGCCAAGGCAGAGGCAGAGAAACAAGAGCGATACAAGAAGGGAATTTGGGGATATACAACAGGTCAGCCCGACTATGCAGACCCTCAGACCGACCCAAAGGTAGCAGCTGAGTATCTGCAAGAGACTTCTGGAGCAGACCGTAAGGATCTCTTCTCTAACATCGCAGCCGAAAAACAAAGTTTACAGACTCGCATCAAGCAGTTAAGAGAGCATATCGCCAACAATGAGGAGTGGCTGTCTCTGAATGCCGACCTAGACCCGAAGAATGCCGAGACCAGAACCTTGGCAAACAAGCAGATGCAAGGTCAGATAACAGACCTACAAACCCGTTTCGACAACTGGAACAAGATACGTTCTGCTGTGATGACACCGGAAGAGGCAGCAGCCATCAAGAAAGACCGTACCCAGAAGATAGCCGATGCAGGCGTAAACGAAGGCGACATCGTGCCTATCGAGGGACGAGAGGTAGCCGTGCTGAGTGATGAGGAACTCAAGAAGCAATATCCTACGATGGATGAGGCTAGCGACTATATTACCTCAGAGCGCAAGCGTATCTATCAAATACAGAGTGACGAGGTGCAGAACGAAATCGACGGTGTAGACAAGGTGCTGAAACAATATACCGATGGCGAGATAGACTTGGAGCCAGAGCAAATCAGGGAGTTGAACACCACCAAGGCGCAGTTGCAAGCACGCCAGCAGAACCTCACAGAATCAGCTAAGGACTTGAAGACTCAGGCCGACAAGCTAAAGAAACTCTATCTTAAAGAGAACAAGGTAGCCCGAGCCAAGGCGATAGGAGACATGACTCCAGCCGGACAACGAGCCGTGAAGGTAGCGAATGCCATCGAGGGCGGCAATCTTTCTCTGCTGAACAGCATCTATGAGGAGGTAAGAGGTGCGACCGATTTCAACAGCACAGAGCCAGACACTCTGGAAGAGTATGTAGCCAGCAATATCGGACGTTTCTCTTTGAACTATGAAGGCAAGGAGAAGAATGGAGTGCTTTCTAATGGTCTCCAGCAAGAGACTGGATTGGGACGCAAGGACTTCAACAAGTTGCAGATACTGGCAAAGGCAGGAGAGGGCAAGACCGTAGCCGAGTTTGTTCATGGGCTCTACAACGGGATGCCCGAGCATCTCAGGGCCATGGGATATAACGACACGAGCATCAGGAACGCATTCCTCGAACTCGTGCGCAGTGCCGAGAGCTATTCCGACCTAAAGAACTACACCCTGAACAACAAGGTGTATGACGCAGAACAGAAGATGCAAGAGTTGGAGCGACAAAAGGCAGAAATGATGGAAGCCGAGGATGAAGGTGCTGTAGACCAGCAAGGAAATGGCAAGAAATTTGCAGAAAGACTGCAAAATGCCATTGCTGAGACGGAAACAGAGCCTACGGAGGCTCAGAAGAAGGCAGGGAACTACAAGAAGGGACACTTGCAATTCGGTGGCTACGACTATACTGTAGAGACACCGAAGGGCGCAACACGCAGTGGCGTGGACGAGCAAGGCAATCCTTGGAGCGTGACCATGCACGACACCTATGGCTATATCAAGGGTAAGATAGGCGTTGATGGCGACCATATAGATATGTTTGTCAATGATGATGCCGACCTTGATACTTTTGACGGCAACGTCTTTGTGGTAGACCAAGTGAACCCCGAGACTGGGGAGTTTGACGAACATAAGGTGATGTATGGCTATCCTTCTCAGGAGGCAGCGACAGAGGCTTATCTTGCCAACTACTCCAAGGGCTGGAAGGGAATTGGCAAGGTTACTTCTGTACCTAAGGCAACCTTCGACAAGTGGCTGGAGTCTTCCGACCGCAAGACCAAGCCGTTTGCCGACTATGCCATGATACAGAAGGCAAAAGCCCAGAAGGTAAGCTATAATCCCGACACCCATGAATGGACTGGTATTCCCGAAGAGGTGATTACTGATGACAAGCCAAACAGGTATGGTGTGATTGATGGTTTTACCAAGAATCCTCGTATCTATGCTTATTACGACACAAAATCTCGTACCACATGGCTTCGTGTGGAGACCATAGACAACCAAGCAGAGACTCCAGAGCGTATCAATACCGTTTTGGAGAAGGAGGGCTATCAAGTTCACACCAATGGCGAGTCTTCCGGCTATGTGGACTTCGATAACTATGCAGATGCCGAGAAGTTTGCCAAGCATGTGGACGATGTAGAGAAGTATGTTCATTCACCGAAGGACAACCAAGGCAACCCGATAAACGAGGATGGCAGCTTAAAGCTGGGATCAATCAACTCAGTTGATGGGATTCCTTTTGAGCAAATCAAGCCAATAGGCACAGGCGCTTTCGGCAACATCTACAATCAGTTCAAGGGAAAGCCCGATGAAGCTGTGGCGTTTTTGATGCAACAGCAAGGCGGAGAAGCACTTGGTGCCCTATACCATGATGCAGTTGGTGACGTTGATTTGGTTTGGGGCAAGACAGGAACTAAGCATAGTGATGGCTTTGGCTTGGCAAAACTGGTAAAATATCATCCAGAGGTAGTTGCAAACTTGCAGGGCATTCTTAGCAGCATGAAGGTAGATAAGAGGTCTCCAAACCGTGTAAACCTCAGTAGTGACAAATACAAAGCTGGTATTCGTCTCGACTATGATGGAAAGAGTAAGACTTGGTTGCTGACTGCTTACGAAAAAGAAGTACCTTCGGATAGTAGCAAGACTACAGACACTGCCACCTCTTCGTTGAGTGGTGACACAGCTCTCACCCAATCCGAAGGTATTTCTTCCGCTGGCAAAGGTACGAATAATTCTGATAACTCGCAAGAAAAAGGGCAAGAAAATGCAGGAAATCTGCCATTTGGTGCTCAGATGAACATGGAAGACCTGCCGTTTAGCCGTGATGTGAAGGAGGTGAAGCCATCCGAGATGACGGAGTCTCAGAAGGTGGCTTATGATGCCGTGTCTACGATGCTTAAGAAGGCTGGAGTCCCGGTGAAGGTAATCAGCAATGAGGATATGGAGAAGGTGGCAGAGGCGCAGGATAATATTGTATTGTCAAGGCTGATGAATGACCCACGTCTTCGCTTTTACATCAAGACCCCCGAGCAGAAGAAGGCGGCAAATTCTGCTTACGACTGGGCTAGCCAAAATCGCCCTGACAAGCACAAGCAGTACGCCATCGTGAATATGGACAAACCGAACGAGATGCCGGAGTACTTCGAGAAGAAGGACTTGGCAGAGCGTGCCCGAAAGTATTACTCCAATGAATGGAAGGTAGGCAACTACAAGGCATTCGACCTCGACAAGCCGTTTGAGGAGCAAGTGAAGGACGTGAAGGGCAATGTGCCCGATGAGTTTGATCCATATAAGGCAGCTAAGGAGCATGCAAACAAGTTGGCTGACTTGAAAAATCAGCAAGAAAACCTTGTAAAACAGCGTGATGACTTGCAGAAGCAGTATAATGACTACGAGTATAAGCGCAACAAGACCTTCTTTGATGCCCTTATGGACTATAGGATAGCTCACCCAGGCGAGAAGGTTCCAGACTCATTCATCAAGGAGGCTACAGAGAAGTCTATTGGCAAAAATGACCCACGTCAAGAATTGAATCGCCAGATGGCTGAGATGAATGCCAAGATTGCCGAAATCAGTAAGCAGTTGATAGCTAATGGTGAAAAAATCAGTTTCTTGAAAGGTAAGGGCACGGTGTATGGTTACACCGATGGCAAGGAGATCGTGCTGAACCAGGAGCATCTGAATCCTAACACACCCATCCACGAGTACCAGCATCTGTGGCGCACGGCAGCGAAGGCGAAGAATCCTGACCTTATAGCGCATGGTGACAAACTTATCATGCAGACCTCTCTGTTTGTCGACTTGAAGAAGGATCCTAATTATAAGCATCTGAGCAACGAGCAGCTTTGCGATGAGGCTTTTTCTCAACTGACTGGTGAGGACGGAGCCAAGATCTTGGAGGATATGGCTAAGGAAGCCATTAAGGAGAATCCGCTGGACACAGCCAAGGAACTCTCAGTGATCAACAAGTTGAAGGACTGGTTGAAGAAGTTCTGGTACTGGACACTCGACACCTTCACCAAGTGGAAGCCCGAGGACATCAGGAAAATGACCTTGGAGGACATTCGCAACCTTGTGTTGAGGGACTTGGCGAAGGGCGTTGACCCACGCGCAAAGTTGAATGAGAGTGCAGCCAAGGAAACGCGGGAGCTCAAAAAGGCCAATGACGCTTTCAACCAGAGATTGGATGAGCTGGCGAAGAATCCCAACCAAAAGGACAAGGTTCTTCGCTTGGGACGTTCCAGCACCTTCTTGAAAGACGGCGGCATTGCCGATGCGGACATAGAGCTGGACTACGACAAGCTGATGCGCAAATCCAAGCAGGGATATGTGCATGAGCATCCTTTTGATGTGGCTGACGTAAACGACCTTCCCTTGGCTGTCGCATATCCGATTTCTGTGTTTGACAACACGAACGGCAAGAATGGCGGTCAGGTTATATTGACAGAATTGAAGAAAGAGGACAGGAACTTCATTGTTGCTGTTCGGACGGAGAGCCAAAACAGAAAAGGCGGTGTTGTCTTGAAGGTGAACAAAATAGTGACTCTGTTCCCGAAAGATGCCAAAGGCGTAATCAATTGGTTTAACCAAGGCAAGGCTACTAATATCGACAAAGAAAAAGCCCTCCACTTTATCGAGGCCCTCCAGAACCATCCTGGAACCACAATAACAAGTGAGGAGCTTAATTCTGCTGCAAATGTAATCAATTCTTTTGAAACCGCCAAGGAAAATGGCGAAAAAATCTCATTGAAGGATGACAAGACCCTTGTGGGCGTACATAACATCACGGAGGAGAAGTTGAGAAAAGCCTTGAAGCTGGGCGGCTTTGCCAATCCAAGCGTGGCGGTCATCGACACAGGCAAGAGTGCGCACAATAGCTTTGGCGAGATTTCCTTCATCGCTCCCTCCGCACTCGTTGACAAGCGTACTGGCGGCACTGCCGGTACATGGACAACCGATGCCTACACTCAGCGTTATCCGTCCGTGGAGCGGCAAATGAGCGATAAGGGCTATGAGAATTTCAAAAAATGGGTTGATGGGTTGGACTATCCCGACTCTGCCAAGATGGAAATCGAGAGACAGGCGAAGGATGCGCTTGAAGACAACAGAGACCCTGCTTGGGAATTGATGTACTTGAAAGAAAAAGGCATTGACATCAAGGGATATGACAGCAAGGTAAACTACCTTTGGCAAGACATCATAGAGGAGCATCCTTCTGTCGAAGACATACTGGAGAGCATGAAGAGCGACCCAAAGCTGAACGAAGACGTGACGAAACTCGCCAAGTCCGAGATAACCGCTCCTACTTGGAGGAACATTTCGCAAGAGGTAAGTGCGCAGATGTCTGAGGAATTAGGCAGAAGAGTTTCGACCATCAGCCCAAAGGTAAGAGCCAAGACAAAGGAGATTTTCGAGCGTGACTATGCCCCAAGTCTGTTTAACAAGGATGGTTCGCCCAAGAAAGCGGATGTTAAGAAGGTGGTGGCGAAGATGGTGCAGCAATATGAAGACACCAAGCAATACAGCTTCTATAAGTCAAAGGTTCGGGCAAGTTCATACGTTCATAACAATGGGCTATATGCCGACTACATCAGATGGCAGGAGAACAAGCTTGATGAGTTTGGAACGAAGAACAGACTGTTCCGTGGTTTCAAGAACGATGGAACACGCAAGTATGTTCCTGAGACCCTCGAAAACGTTTCGAAAGCCATGAGGGATGATGCCGATGGGCAGACGAACGGCAGCGAGTACACCACCTTCGGAAGCTTCATAGCGAAGTTGGCTGACCGTGTAGATAGCACTGACGAGATGCGTGCCAACAAGGACAAGCTATCCTCCAATGAGGACAAGCAGGACTTCTACGAGAAATGGGAGGAAGTATATTACGACCTAGCCAAGTTCTTGTATAATGATGTGGCGGCTGGCGAGCAACGCCTTCACGACATTGTGACCAAGAGCGACCCTAAGAGATACGCCAAGAAGGAGTATGGCATTACGCTGACTCCTGCCTTTATGAAGAAGTTGGATGCGCTCAAAAAGGCGGTTCGTGAGGAGTTGAAGAGCAACTATTTCGAGACGAAGTTTGAACGTCCTGTTCATCTGGACGAGTTTGCTGCTGCCGTTGTGCCTAAGGACTTGGGCGCAGATGTGCGCAAGGGATTGGAGCAGTCGGGCTTGCGCCTGTACGACTATGATGCCAAGAAGGAGGGCGACCGCCAACGTGCTTTCGATAAGGCTATCCATGGTGGCGACAACATCCGTTTCATGTTTGCAGGTGAGAGGGGAGCTGCCAATGCCGATGAGGCTGAGGAGAAGACCTATCGCATGGACAACTTGAAGGTGGCAGAGGAGATGGAACGAGGCGACAAGGATGCCAAGGCCATCAAGCTTGCCACTGGATGGGAGCGTGGCGCAGACGGCAAGTGGAGGTATGAGATGCCCGATGCCAAGATAAAGGACACCATAGACATAGGCGGTGGACATATCGTGAAACGTTATGAGGAGGATATGCTATGGACTGACGGAAAGCTTGGCAAAGTCGTAGATGCCCCCGAGCTGTTCAAGGCTTATCCGCAGTTGAAGGACATCAAGCTTAGTACGGATGTCATCATGAACGATATGCCGAGTAATGGTGCTTACGACCACAATACGAAGACTATCACCATTCATGCGGATGAGTTGAAGTATCTCAATTCCATTCTCAATCACGAGATTCAGCATGCCATTCAGGACATTGAAGGTTTCGCCCAAGGTGGAAGCCAGAGACAGGCAGCAACAGCTGCGTTCCAGCAGAAATTGAAAGAAGACTATATTGAAGCCATCGACCGCCTTGACGAGGTCTGCAAGAAAAACGGCATTTCTCGTTTAGCCGCTTTGGACGAAGACTTTGACGCAAGTGACAATACGGAATTAAAAGATGCCATTTCTTCTTTCCGTGCAGCGCAGAAAAAAATACTCGCAAGCCCCTATGACCGTTATCTTTCCCTTGCTGGCGAGGTTGAGGCTCGAAATGTGCAGAAGCGTCTGGGGATGACCGACGAGCAGCGCAGAAACACTCTTGCTTCCGAGACGGAGGACGTGAACCGGGATGAGCAGATCGTGATGAATGGGGATGGTGCAAGCTACAGCATTGTGGAAGACCCGAAGACGATTGAGAAGCTGGATAAGGAGGAGACAGTGAAGGTCTATCGAGCCATGCAGTTGGGAGAGGACGGCAAGCTATATCCACCGATGGCTGCGAAGGTGAAGGGCAAGTTTGTGCAACCTATCGAGCTGGGCAAGTGGGAACAGGCGGACGAGCGGCCAGACCTTGCCGACAAGAACGGTCTCTTTACCTTGAACAAGGGCAATGGCAAGACCTTGAAGGCTACTTACAACCCTTACCTTCACACTTCTCGCACTCCTTTGAACGATCAGTTCAGCGAGGCACAGAGTCGCCCCAACATCGTGACCGTGGAGGTGGAAGTTCCCAAGAGCGAGTTGACCAGCGGCTACCGGGCAGAGAAAGCCAAGGATGCCGTGGGCGAGGTAGAGTGGAAGGCTGGAATCATTCAAGGTCAGCTGACAGGCAAGAGAAAGGTGATACTCTCCCGATGGGACAAACCTGTGCGCATCGTGCCGGACAGCGAGGTGGCTGATGTCATCGTGAACGATATGTTCAAGGACAAGAAGGTGGTGATGCCTACCAATGTGGTTACTCCAAGTCTCAGAAAAGAGTTGGAGAAGCGTGGTGTGCCCTTCGTGGAGACCGATAACAGAGGAAGAATCGTAGGAGGTAAGAATGATGGGGTGCATTATTCCAAGGTGTATGGCAAGAAGGCTACTTCGAAGTTGGCTTTGAATGAAAATCCTGACACCATCGGAGCAAAGGAGCTGAGAATCCAAAAGCTGCGTGATAGCGAACCAATAAGAATCTCTGGAACGGAAATTCCTTCATCTGAGGATTTGAAGCAATACAAGAAGAATGCCTTGGAGTATGGAAAGACCTTACAGGGTACTTATACCAACAAGGATGATGGTACTACCATCCAGCTGCAACGTGGGCGTAAAAATGGCGGTGTGCGTGAGGTGTTACAGCACAACTACAAGGATATTCCCCATTTGCAAAGTGTTGCTGCGATACCTCAAATTATAGAGAACAGCATCTACATTGACAGCAGGGAGAACCAAGACAGAGCAAAGAACCCTGATGTGTCGGAGTACCGCTATTATGTCTGTGGGCTGAAGATAGGTAAGGAAGACTATACAGTGAGGTCTGTTGTTGCTGTGGACAAGAATGACAATCGCTATTATGACCATAAACTGACAGATATAGAAAAAGGAAAGCTTCTCGATTACTTGAATCAAGAAGCCCTTTATAATGTCGGTTTTGGCACAACGCCCAGCACGAAGCTTACTACCGATATTTTCATTGGCAAAGATACGGTTTTAAAATCAATCCTCCAAACAAATAAGCAAGAAATTGCAAAAAATGTGCAAAATACCGTCAATCGGCTTGGTGGTGCTGAGGCTAACGTATATACCTCTTTGGATGATGTTCCTGAGGAATATCTGTCGGAGGTGGAGCAGGGAGCCAAGGGATGGTACGACCCGGCTACTCATACCGTACACGTCTATCTACCCAACTGTGCCGATGCCAACGATGCCCAGCGCACTGTCTTCCACGAGAAGATAGGGCATGAGGGAATGGAGGTGCTGCTTGGTGGAGAGAGTGGCGTGAGGAAGTTTGCCAACTTCGTGTATAAGTCAGTGGGGAAGAAGTTGAGGGGAAAGATACTCGACTTCGCCAACAAGTACGACCCCGACTGGAAGAATCCCGACCGCATGAACGTGGGCACGCAGGAGTATATCGCCCATCTTGCCGAGGAAGGGCCACTGACAGCCGAGGACTTCTCGCTTTGGACGAAGATCAAGCACTACCTCATCAAGGCTCTCAAGAAACTTGGCATCCGTGTGCCCGGTCTGCTGAACGACAAAGACCTTCGCTATTACCTGATGAAGGCAGGAAAGGCTCTGCACGTCTGGGACAATATGCCGAAGGAGAAGCAGGAGGCGATGATGGCACAGGCAAGCAATGCCGAAATCAAGGACGCACTGAAGGATGGTGCAGGAAAGGGCAAACCAAGGCAAAAGAAAGGTGAGAGTGCCATCCAGTATATGAAGCGAGTGATGGAATGGAAGCGGTGGAAGGAAGCCCGAGAGGACGAGAACGACCCCGAGCCACCTCAGTTCTATGACTTCGATAAGGATGTGGAAGGCAAGAAGGAATGGGAGCAGCTCAACAAGGATTGGAGAAGCCGTCACGGTATAAGTGAAGAGCTATATGCTGCAATACATAATCGAGATACAAATCTTGTAGATGCAGTTCCATATATTGTTGAGGTTCCCAAACGTTTGGTAGAGGTTGCAGATGAGATAAATGGTACTGACTATTTCAGAAAGCACAACCTTGCTGTAAGTTCAAAAGATTTGGAAGCAGTTTTGCCCTTAATCGATGAATTGCGAAATGGCAATGAAGATGTAAAGATAGGTGATGACGGACGTGTCGTAGACAAAGATTCCGTCGCTAGCCAAATAGCTAGGCGAATAAACTCTATGCACTTGTTGGATGCTGATTATGTTCCGTTAAAGTCCTCAGACATTTTGCAAGAGCAGGTGCATTCATTGATAGAAAAGGATGTCTTTCCCACTGGCAAGAATAAGGAAACAATCAATAAGTCTAGATTGCCTATGAGAGAAGAGGGTGAGACTGATGATGATTATGCAAAACGCATTAAGGAATACGAGAAGTGGAATGCAGCTGTAAACGACAAGGATGACCCTATGCCCGATATGTTCTCCTTCGAGAAGGAGAGGCAGAAGGCGGCAAGCAAGAAGTATGAGGACTGGCTGGCAAGGCATGAACTGCTGGAGCAGGAGCAAGCCGATTTGGACTTGTACGAGGGCAAGATATATCCTGCCGAGACCAACCCTGAGGCTGATGCTCTGGAGCAGCGAGTGATGCAAGACCTAGCAGAGGTGACCAGCACAGACGTGAGCAAGGAGGGAGCAGCCCGAACCGTGAAGCATGCCGTGATCCACAGACGCAAGAATATGGAAGAGGCGAGTGCCGACGATGCCATCTACATCAATGACGTGAAGAACAGAATCGAGAAGATGGCAGATAGTGGTGTGTTCGACAAGTTGCTTGCCGACTATCAGGGCAAGCCCAACAAGGCAGAAAAATTGGCTGAGGCTATACCTTATATAATAGAAGCCCCCAGAAGGTTGCGTGACATTGCCCACGACCTGAACAATACAGGTGCTTTCGACAAGGGACATATCCATATCCAGCCAAGCGATGTGGAAGCTATCCAGCCTTTCGTGAGCGACTTGGCATCAGAGACCTACAAGAAGCATATCGAAATAAAGAATGGCGAGGAGGTGGAAGTGTATGATAATCCACAAGCCGTGAGCGAGTTGGCCAGCAAGATGGCACAAGCTATCAATGCGAACCACCAAGGCGAGGAAGGGTTTGTGCCCATTGACGGCACGGACATCCTGAGCGAGCACGTCTTGCCGCTTGTAAGGCAGAAGGTTGTGCCAGTGGGTATCGACTACCAGAACATCACGCCCGAGATGCAAGCTACCCTTGACTCCATCCGAGACTGGTATAACTACACCTACGACTGGTTGAAGGACAACCACACCTTGCGTGAGGACACAGGCTTCAATGCCGACTACGTAAACCATATTTGGGATAAGGAGAAGTCGGACAAGCAAGCGTACGCCATGTATGTAGAGAACCGCCAGCGCACCAAGAGTCCCAACGAGAAGCCGAGAACCATCAGTACCTTGATGGAGGGTATCAGCGTAGGACTCGTGCCGAAGACCACCGACATCACCAAGATGATGGCGTACTACAGCCGTAGCAACATCGAAGCATGGGTGAACAAGACGATGCTGCAAGAGTTGAGTGGGCTGAACGTGATAGAGCGAAACGAGGAAGGAGAAATCGTATCCTCAGACCCACTGCTTTCTTCTGTGGCACCTATCAACTTGGAGCAGTACAGATACTTCGAGATACCCGGCGTTGGTCCGGTATGGGTGTATAATGTATCGCCCAAGGAGGTGAAGGTGAAGAATCCTATCACAGACAAGGAGAAAACACTGTATAGAGAGGCAAGTGCAGGAGACAGGTTTGGTGTGGTGTTCGACACCTACCAGTCATCCCCTTTCTGGAAGGCATTCGACACCTTGGCATCCAGTGCCAAGAAGTTGGAGCTTGGTTTCAGCGGATTCCATGCAGGAGCATTGACCGAGGTGTATATGGTGCAGAATGCGATAGAGTTTGGCCCTAAGAAAGCACTCGCCTACTTTATGAAGTACATCTTTGGTGATACAGCTAAGAACCACGAACTGCCTTGCTTTGCCAATCCTGAGGACTTTCAAGAGGCCGCAAGCCATCTGGTGAAGTTTGGAGCGACCAACGACTATGCGGCAGCAGACGTGCAGAATATGTTCGACAACTTCCGTGACAGTATGATGAAGATACAAGAGAAGTTGGGTAACGGAAATGTGCTGTCGAAGGCTGGTGCTACAGCTTCAATCCCATTTAAGGTAGCATCACAGATGCTTTCGCTTGTGAACAAAGGTATGGACCGGGCACTGTGGGACTTCCTGCATGATGGACTAAAACTCGCTACCTATCGTATGCGAGCCGAGAAAACCAAGGAACGTGCCAAGAAATATGGCTGGACAGCGGAGCAACTAAGCAAAGCCCTTGACGAGGACGGACAGTTTGTGAACGATATGTTTGGAGGCCAGCACTGGGACGTTTTGGGAGCCAGCCAAAAGAGAATCAAAAAAGCAGGAAGATGGCTGCTTTCCCCCGACTGGAATGCCTCCACTACACGCCACTTCTTGGCACTGACAGGATATGGCTCTGTATGGAACGAGGCAACGATGGAGAACTTCAGAGACTACTATAAGCGTCTATGGGGCGCAGCCAGAGGTAAGGGCGAGCTGAAACCCGAAGACTGGGGACGCACGACGAGACAACTTTCGTCCCTGCTATGCTACGGACTTGGTTTTATGGTATTCTACGAGGCTTTTGCCAATGGCGTCAATGCCGCCTTCCGTGCCATGGACGAGGAGAAGGAGCGAGAGAAGGCAGAGGAAATCCGCAAGACGAACCCCGACTACAAGAGTCCATACGAGCTTGCCTATCCTGACGGAATGAAGTGGTACGACTACTTGATGCGAGGGAATACCCTTGGTCAGCAGAGCAAGATCTTCGTGGGAAGATATGCCGATGGCACAGAGATGTATATCCGACATGGCAAGCAATTTAGGGAGATACCCGAGTATTTCTTCAATGAAAAGGGTGAGTTTGAATTTCCTGGTCCGATGGTGCAGCGAATGATAGGCAAGGCCAACCCAATAGTGAGAATGATACACGATGATATAAACTATCTGAGCGACTTCCAGGCCAGCCATGCCGACCAAGAACTGCAACGCAAGTACGCAAAGCTTGTTGGGAACGAGCCTTTGGGCAAGGGCATCGGACTGCTCCACAAGAATGCTCTCTACTGGGCGCCATTCTTAATACCGAGCCAAGAGAATAAGGAGTTCAAGGCAGCGGACTTCTTCTTCCCTTCATCCAAAGGATTCTCTCCTTGGAAGGCGCAGAGTTATTTCAAGGATTTCATCCTGAGCGGAGACATGGAAGGTGTGATGATGACCTACAATAGCTGTGAGCGTAACGGCATAGATCCCGAAGCTCAGATTGCAGCCGCCATTACTTCTGTGAAGGCATTGGAGAGTGCAGAGATGAAGGACGGTGTTACTTCCTTGCAGATAGCCAGCGAGCGATTTGATGAGGCCAAGAGTATCACGGAGAAGAAGAAAATGCGCCAGAAGATGAAGAAGTTCCTCTCTCAGAGCGAGTACAAGGTATTCACCCAGAAAGAGGCTCTGGACATGGTGCAGAGTTACCTGAATGGCGAGGATGACTTAGAGGAGTTACAGAAGGCTGAAAACAAATACTTGATGAAGGCGAAATCAGAGGATGTGACAGAGGACTGGAGAATCCAATCAGTATGGAACGGAACGATGGACACCTACCAAGAGTATCAACGCTTGAAGGACGAGGATAAGGTGAAGGCAAACGCCTTCAAAAACAACAAGACCAACAAACGGCTGTTTGAGGCAAGGAAGGCAATCTCTGCCGCCAAGAAAAAGATGAATAAAGCCAAGAAAGAAATGGACGGTAAGAACGATGCCGCCAAGCTGGTTGAAATCCGCACGACCAGAAAGAAGCTCTTGGAAACGCTGAACGGAATGGAATAGCCTTCGGACATAATAAAAAGGGGACTTGCTTCACAGCAAATCCCCTTTGATAGTTTGATAAATCTATATTCCAAATAAAAGAATGAAAAAAATCCAAGTAGCAGAAGATACACGAGGTAGGCTTGATGATCCTAGTTGATACGTATGCGTCTCATGTACCTGAAAGGTTTTATCCATATATAAATTATGTAATAAAACGAATTGATGGAACAAAAATAAGGATAAAAAAGCGAAACCATTGGATAAGTTGCGCAACTTATCCATAAAAATAGGCAAAAAAGGTGTATTTTTGGCGAAAAATTAAAGATTATGCCAGAAAAAGGAGTAATAAACGATATTTCGAACTATGCAGAGCCAGGTCCTGACTCGCTAGAAGGCGTGAGCACACGGAAGTTTGCTCAGAGCCAAAGCAACCTGCTTCTGATACAATGGGCATGCCAATACTTTTATGATATGGCAGAATTGAGGAAGAAGTGGAAGAGGGCACAGGACTTCGTGATGGGCAGACAACTGGAAGAGTTGATAGAGTGGAATGGAAGAAAGATAACCATCCGTCAGTATATGGAGCTGAAAGGTATGCCTATACTGGAATACGACGTGATAGGCGACAAGCTACTTTCGCTCGTGGGACTCGTGCGCCAGCAAAGGAGCACCGCTTCTTGCAGTGCCGTAGACCCCAACGAGGAAGACTACATCAGTTTCTTCAACGAATATCTACGTCAGAACGACAACATGAACGACAGGCAAGAGATAGATGCCAGACTGTTCTACTTCTTCTGTGTGTTCGCCTTCGTCGGAATGAAAACCTACTATGGCAGAAAAGACGGCAAGAAGGGAATCTTTGACGAGGCAGTGGACATCTATAAGATAGCCTTGCCACCTTTTTTCAAGTATGACCTGAGTGATGTGGAGTTTATCGCAGAGGCACACGATATGACTTGGCGAGAAATCATAGCCACCTTTACAGACGGTAGCAAGAAGGAGGTGGACGAGTTGAGTCAGATTTATCTACAGACGCAGCACCACTTCGCACCCGAACAGACCTATCACCCTATAGGCGAGGCACAGGTAGCAGGTTTTGACGATTTCACCCATTCCTCAGTAGTAGGCAAATACCGAGTACTAGAGATATGGACTAAGGAAACAAGACCAGCCATTTGGGTACATGACTATAGTACGGATGAGGCAGGCTTCGCACCTCTCAGCGATGAGGCTTATTACATCGAAAAGCGCAAGAAGCTAGAGGAAGACAACATCATGAAGGACGAGAACGGCTTGCCAGTGCTCGGCGATGATGGCGACCCCATCTACTACATAGACCCATCGGAGTTTAAGACCATCGAGATAGAGCACCAAGCTGAGACCTTCTGGTATCGTCGCTATCTGACACCGAACGGCTATCTGCTAGATGCAAGGGAATCCCCCTACTACGTATTGAGAGACGGCTACCGAGAGAGCATCAATCCATACACGTGGGTAGCATATCCATGCCTCAATGGTGAGGTAAGAAGCTTTACCATGCGTGCCGAGAACAACCAGAGGACGCTGAACCACTACATGATGATGGTGAACTTCTTGGTAGCAAACGGAGCCAAGGGCAGTCTGCTAGTAGATGAGAACGCCTTGAGCGAAAAGCAGACCGTAGAGGAAATGCAAGTGAACTACGTGAAGACAGACGGTGTGGTAATCTGGAACTCCAAGAACGGAGGCAAGCCCCCTCAGAACTTGGTGAACAAAAGCGTGCCAGCAGGAGTTGATTTCATGGTGCAGTTTGCCAAGCAGATGGCAGGAGAGGGCACAGGCGTACAAGGCGCACTGCAAGGCCAGCACTACAGCGGCTCCAGCGGCAAGCAATACCAGCTAGAGAGGGAGTCGAGCAGCACCACCGTCATGGACTTTGTGGAGAGTTTCAATAGTTTCAAGGTGAGAATCGCCAAAAAGAAGCTATACTTGATACAGGAGTTTTGCACCGAGCATGACAGCGTGAAACTGACAGGAGAAGATTTCAGTATCTACTTCAATCCCGACACCATGCGAGACATGGATCTAGACGTAGCCATTGACCTTGATGCTTACAGTCCACTGATAAGAGATGCCAACAACGATATGTTCTGGCAGTTGATGCTGAATGGCAAGATGGATCCATACACCATGTTCTCAGTAGGACACTTCCCCGGCACAAGCAGGGCGAAGAAGTATTTTAAGGAACAAGCGGAGCAACTGCAAGCCCTGCAAGCGCAGCAGCAAGCGCAACAACAAGCTAGTGGGCAGATGCCAGCCGAACAGACCCAGCAACAGCAGCAACCTTCGGGAGGCGGTGGTGCAACCCACCTGAAAGATACAGGTGGAACCTTGGGAGGTTTGGCGGATTTGCCTTCGGCATGACAAAGAGAAGTTTTGTATCGTATATGTTAAGAGTTATTAGATTATTTTTGGTTATTAGATTAGTTAGTTTAAGGTTTAAAGATTATTTTGGAAGGGAAGAGGAGGCTGTGAAGTTTCCTCTTCCTGTTGTTTTGTGCTATCTGATACCATGCGCCTTCTTATAGGCACGCAGTTTCATCATAGGGACAGAAACACGGTACATATAATATCCCTGCCACTGATGCAGCTTCTTGGCTCTCACCTTGTTGTCAGCCTCACAGCCGATGGCACCCCATTTAGACGGAGTATAGTAGAAGGAAGCCGCCTTGATGTCTTCCACATTCTTGAAATACCTTGTAGCTTTCCACTTGCCCAGCTGAACCAAGCGACGGTAGGCAAGCATCCCCTTACGGTTAGGGTCGTAAGTCATGATAGCCCAATCCTTGTGCGACTGGTCGTAGAGCATATAGAAGCGAGGCGCACCGCCTTCCTTATACTTGGCTATCGTAGCTTTCACACCCATCTGCCACATACGAGTGGAGCGGTACAGTTCGATACGAGTGATAATAGGCGTATAGATGGCTATCGCCACCTTACGGAAGATGTTTTGATAACTTTGTTTCATATTTGTGTATAGATTAAATGATGAATATACTTCGTTTGCTTATATCATGCCAGCCAACTCAGGAGCCACAGGCTTACGGTTGCGTAGTCGTTCACGTTCGATGTCCTGCTTAGACTTGAACGGCACGATTTCTGGAGAAGGCATATCCTTCTCTACGTAGAGAGCAATGGCACGAGCCATGACACGGTCATCATGCTTGCCAGCAACAGCACCGTAGCAGTCGTTTTGCTGGTAATAGAGATAGTAGGTGCATTCATCGATGGCAGCAAGTTCACGCTCCATATAGCCACCATCCCGGATGATGCGAGCCATCGTCTTAACCACAGCCACCTTAGTAGCCCTATTCGTATTGAATCCCCATTTCATCTCGATGTTCTTCACCTTCTTCAACTTGGACTGAGACGCACTGTACAGGTTGTCGTACAGAGGAAGGAGGATAGGGAAGAACAACTCAGACTGATTGCCCTCAGTATTGTTCATACGAGAGTAAGCCGTATTGTTCTCGACAACCAGGAACGCATCATTATAGAAGTGAGCTATCTGTGCGCAGCGCATCGCCAGTTGGTCAGCATCGCAGTGACCATGCCACTCAGCCACTATCTCAGGAACGCCACCATACAATTCATCATAGCGATCGAGCACCACAATATCGGAGAAGTCGGATGTCTTGTGAGAGCCACCAATATCGCACGCCACGATGTACCGATGGCGCACGATTTCCGAGTTGTCGGGGCCAGCCCAAACTTTGAGTGGCCCACCAGCACGTTCGACAAAGCGGATATTGTCCATGCAAGCCTTATCAGCAGCATCGTAGGAATCACCCTCGATGTCGCCCACCATGATAGGTTCGATGCCCTTGCAATCGTTCTCCATCTCCTTCAGCTTATATGGGTCGAATACCGTAGTACCAGAGAAGAGGAAGGCTTCCACGTCATCGGACGGGTACTCTTGACGCATATCATCCAGTTCATTGTACTTCTTGCACTCAGTAACATACCAATGGATGCCTTCCAGTGTAGCATGCTTGATTTCCCAAAGCCACCAGAAGTAGCTGCCATGATATTGTTCATCCTTGCGGTTTTTCCAAAGCCAGATGGCAAATTCCTCTTTTTCTTCCTTCGTCTTGAAAGGAAGGGTGTACTTCTCAATATCAAACCATGGTACGAAGTAAGGAGTGTAGATAGACAGGCGGTTGCCATCCTTGTCGAAGGAGTTGGCACGCACCCATTCATCATGGAACTCATTCTCACGTCCATTAGGCGTAGACTCACGCACGATGAAGGTATAAGGCACAGTAACACGGATAGACGATACCGCAGCCTTGATCACCTTGGCAGGAGTCCACTCTGTAGTATTCGGGAAGAAGGCTTCCTCAGTGATATGCGCCATAGCGGCATCACCCGAACGGCAGGACTCAGGGTTGCGAGCCGAACCAGTCTGAATCTTACAGTTGCGAGGAATGAGGTACTTAATATTATTTTGAGTACTTGAAGTCCTGAGTTTGCGAGTATCTTCCTTGAAAGACTCTCCAATCTCATAGAACAGCCATGTAGGGATAGCATTCATCAGTTTCTCATACATATCGAACACCTGTGTGGCAGATGAAGACTGGTGACCGATGATGTTACTGTTCCAGTTGGTCATCCAGAATATCTGAATCCACGCCATATAAATCTCTGTGGCAGTAGAACCACCCCACTGGCGGCATTTAAGCAGTATGACCAAGATGCTGTGCAGCTCCCCATGAAGGCGCATCTGTTCGAAGGTCTTGATAAGGCCCACCTGTGCATGGTTGAGTAGGAAAGGAATGTCATCGCCACCATCCTTATTCTTGATACGAGCATAGGCATAGGCAAAGAAATAGAAGTCGTGCTTGCAGCGCAGACGGATAAGATAGCGGAAGACGGCATCACGAGCCTTCTCCCGGTCAGAGTCTGCCATATATTTTTCGCAGAATGCCTCGATAGAACCGCACTTGATGATGGCACAGAACTTCTTTTCCTTCAACATCTCAACAGGTAGCCAGAGAAGCTTGCCATTGAGGAAGTCGGAAAGTTGGCACTCAAAGCGAAGACCGGGCGCATTCTCTCCAGTAATGGGACGATAAGTAGCGAGAAGAATTTTCAATCTCCTCTTATTTTCCGAAAGAACCTCTTTGAGTTCCTTTTCGGGAAGTTGCTTCTCAGAACGAATCTCCATTACTTTTTGGATATTGAGTGTATGACTATTAAATGTTGAGTTTTTGTGCTCTACTGATTAATCCTTCTGCCTTGGCATAGATGAAGCCAATGGCAAAGAGAATGAGATGATAGGCTCCAGCTATGTGCGGAATGAGACACCCCACGCAAAGGAGGACCAGCATCTGCCAAAAGGCGAGACGCTTGTACCGATAGAGCCACGGAGCATTAAAGCCCATGAAGAAAGATATGATGACCGACGCACCCAGAACAGGCAAAGACGGATAGTAGACGAAAGACAGCGCAGCCGAGCCTAGCCATGAAGCCAGCAGCCGATGAGCACGAAACTGATGGTGCACCATGAGCAAGCACCAAGCATTTACAGCCCAATGGACAAAGTTGGCATGTCCGAACATATAGACGAAATGCACATATAGAGGCGAGGAAGGCGACACTGCAAGGTATGGATGCAGCGGAATGATGAAAGCCATCAAGATGCAGACCGTGAAAGTAATATATAATGTACGCATGGACGGAATAGAGATTTAATGTTTGGTGATGATAGGTGATTTCATTTTTTTGAAGTGGGCAGACACCAGTTTCTGGATATACCTAGGTGCAATGCCCAGATGAGGCGCAGGTTGCTCCAAAGTGATTTCCACGAGCCGATAAGTGGAAAGCTCCGCTCCCTGTCTCTGTAGCCGGACGTTTTGAAACTCACAAAAGAAAGCTTCGCACAAGGATTGTTTCTTTTGCTGGAACTTGCCGAACTTGGGGATTTCCCCTTTGAGCCTTCGGCAAACATATCTATAAGCCGTGTCGAAGGAGAGATAATAACAAGGAGCAGGCATCTGTGAAACATAATCGCATATCTTAGCCGTAGTGGTAGGCCACTCGACCAACCGCTTCGCCTTTTGATAGAGATAGATGACCTCTCTGTCTCTATCAATGTTTATTTGGGATATAGAATTTTTGTGTTTCATCGCAAACAAAATTAATGCAGCGGAATGGAGAACTTATCAAAAAGTAATGCGAAATTTTCGTTAATTTTGAGCGCAAATAATTAAAATGTTATACTATGGCAGATAAAAAGACTGACAATCAGAATGTTAAATCGAAGAGAGATACTTTTCGAGAGCGTTTTTCAAGTCGTTATCCAGAGATGAACATGGACGATGAGGATGCAGTATATGGTCAATTATCGACCGATTACGACCACTTCGACCAGAATAACCAAAGGATGGACGAGTTCAACAATATGTTGCAAGAATATCCTCAGGCACCAGGGCTGGTAACAGGCATGATGACCAAGAAGAATGAGGATGGAAGCGACTTTAGTTTTGTGGGCTACTTGATAGACACACTAGGGCAAGACTTCGTAGATGCCATTGAGGGTGACGCTGAGGCTCGCAAACGTCTAGAGAAGAGCGAGAGGGACAAGCTAGAGGCAAGCAAGAAGCTAGCCGAAGGCAAGGAAACCTTGGCTAAGTCGATGGAAGAGGAAGACGCAGAACTGGATGAAGCCATCAAGGAAGCGAAGATGAAACCAGAGGCTATCAAGGACATGATAGACTGGCTCTATAAGCGCAGTGACGATGGCGAAGACCATGATGACGATGGTTTTGTATGGCGTGCAGCCCGGTATGGATTAAAGAAAGCCGACTTCTTGCGCCTCTTTCAAATCAAAGACTTCGACAAGGCAGTGGCAGATGCCGAGGAAAGAGGCTACAAGCGTGGCAAGAACGAGAAAATCGACAACCAGAAGCAACTGCACGAGGGCAAACAGGGCGGCAAGAAGAACATCAACATCAGCGGTGGTGGCGGTGCTCCTTCGATACCCCATCAGAACAATCGCACGGAAGACGTATACCGTGGCATGGTAGGTATGTAAGATTTCAATCAATAATTATCAATTAATATTTAACAGATTATGAGACAGTTTAAAAAATGGTTTGGATTTATGATGGCGATTGCCGTCATGATCCTCAGTGGTGGCACATCGTATGCTATGGCAGAGACCCCTCCATCAATTCCGACAGGAGAAGGTGGCGGTGGTGCTACGGGTCCTTTGGATGGCCCGGGTGTAGCTGGCAAGGGCCCTCAGTGGCAGGGTGGCGCACAAGAGCAGCAGGAGAGCATGGGCAACTGGGACTACTACATAAGCTACGTAAACCCTACCGTAGTGGAGATGAAGTTGGAGAGTTGTCCTATTGACCAGATACTTCGTGCAGCCAAGAAGATGACACCAGTAAACTCAGTGAAAGTAGAGTTTTACAGTATCGGTCAGCGACCCATCATCTCGAAGCTTACAGAAAAGGTAAGTGCCACTACCAACGGTAGCACCGTAACATTGAAGGTAGAGAATACCACCGCATTCGACAACGGCGACGTTATCATGGTAGATGGTATCTATGGCTACGACGAGGACGGTATCAACCGCAGCACCTTGAAGCCATTGCAGTTTAGAGTTGTCGACAGCGACAACGATGACAACCCAATCTGCTATGCCCTGAACGGCAAGAAGAACACCACCAAGAACCTGAACCGTGACATTCCAGAGGACATACCTGTAGGCACCACCTTGCTCAGACTTGGTAGAGCAGCAGGTGAGAAGGAGGTGGAGACAGGCAGTTACTACGCTATGCCAGACAAGAGCTTCCAGTATTGCCAGCGTTTTATCATGCAGGTAGAGGAGTCTCTTATCGACCGTATGAGTCAGAAACAAGTGAAGTGGGACTTCACCCGACAGGAGAAGATGGCTATGGACGATATGCGTTACGGTCAGGAACGCAGCGGTCTCTTCGGAGTACGCTCTATGTCTAACGGTGGCAAGGATGTAGGTCTCACCTATACCATGGGTGGTATTTTCTGGGAGGCAGGAAAGGAACTTACCATCGGACACTGGGAGAGAAAGATGACCGTAGACGGCAATGGCAACAAGGTAGCCGTGACCGCCAAGGTAGACACCTCAGAAGCCCAAGACGGTTCATCCATCAAGGAGATGCCAGTATACGAATACGTAATCGGTGAGAAAGACCTGACCCGATTCATCGCAGCTATCTTGAAGGGTGCAGGTAACTCCAGCCGTACCAAGCTCCTCTTCGTAGACAACTTGATTTATCAGGCATTTGCCAACCTACGTTCCAACAAGCGCATCATCACCCAGACCGAAAAGGACTACCAAGGATGGAAACTCGACTTCGAGACCTTCGAGAGTATGGGTACCAAGATTTTGATTTATCGTCATGATGCCTTCAACTCTTGGGGCATGGATGGTAGAGCCTTCTGCCTCGATGCAAGATACCTCGACAAGTATGTGTTCGGTGTATGGAGCAGACACGAGTTTAATGCCAAGGATCTCTTGATTCGCAACACCGCAGGTGTAGTGATGGAAGAGTATAGCTGCTGGGTACTTACCTTCCCTGATGCCCATGCACGTGTGCAGCGCCCCGTATTCGACGTACAGGATGCAGTGACCGATGAGCAAATCTACGAGGCAGCGTAAATTAATTTATAATTTATAATTTACAATTATTGGGGCTGATAGTTTACGACATATATCAAACCTTGGGATAGTGGAGTGCTAGAAAGGAAGAAAAGCCTCGGGCTAGCCTTCACTATCCCTACAACCATAAACACAGAAGAAAAATGTATAGATTCATAGCAAATAATATGCTCATTTTCGTGGTGACACTACCCAGTGGGCTGATAAGGAACATTGAGTTTGAAGCTTGCGGAAGGGGCATATATTCTTATATGACCGACAACAAGGCTGAGGCTGATGCCATCCGTCGGCACCCACTGCTAAAAGCAGGACGCATTATCGACGAGAGCGAGCCGGAGTCTGTGCAGCAAGCCAAAGTAGAGAAGGAGAAGGTAGAGGAAGACAATGCCCTACACTTCGAGAACATCACCAAGGCAAAGAACTATCTCAAAAAGACCTACCAGATAGACGTGAGAAAACTGAAAACGCCTAGCAGTGTGAAGGAGAAAGCGAAGGAGCTAGGGGTGAGGGTAGAGTTTTAGATATTGAAATATTGAAATATTTAAATATGGAAATATGGAAGCATTGATGAGCGACCTTGTGAAGGAAATGCGTCTGGCGATGGATGAGGTGATCCATGACACGCAGAACGACATCTTTGAGGACGATTCGGACGATGAGATGAAACAAGCCATAGAGACGGCAGCTCAGCAGATATTGCTGCAAGCACCACCACAGATGCTACAGCCCAAGAGAGTGATGGTCTCACTCAACGAAGGTAAGCAGGACTATGATGCCATTCAGACGCAATACACTGATGGGCATGGTAGCCTTGTGATACCCGATGACTGGCTGAGGCTAGTGGAGTTGAGGCTGGTAAGTTGGCAGTCTTCTCTGACTTCGCTGATGGATCCAGACAGCAAAGAGGCTCAGATGCAAGCTTCCAGATGGACTAGGGGTACACCTCAGAAGCCGAAAGGCATGATTACCACTTCTCCTGTAACAGGCAAAAGAGTGCTGATGTATTGGACAGCCGGGCGATATGATGCCAATCATGCTCCAGTGGAGCGAGTATACGATCACGAGGTAGAGCTATTCACATATATTCCATACCAAAAGATACAAGAAATAAAGAACAATAATGCTCCCACGGACTGGAAAATCACTTTGGGATTAACCGATGAGTGCAGGAAATACATTATCTACCGTGCCATTTCTGTATTTCTCGTAAGTAAAAAAGAAAGTGAGTTAGCCGAAAAGTACAACCAATTATCTCAAATATAAAATATGGCAAAAGATATAGACACAACTTCGCCGCACTATAGGGGCAAATTCACCGACATCTATGCCGTAGAACGAAAATATCCTCATGGCGGTGTAGATGGGGACTTCGTAGATATACAGGGATGGGCGCACTACTGGAATGCGGATCGTGCCACTTGGTGTGTAAACGAATTACGTGATGCCTATTGGGACGAGCTTCTTACTAGCATTTCCAGTAACGGAGGAAATGGTGGTTCTGACGGTAGCGATTGTGACGGCGGCGATGGAGGCAACTGCAACTGTTCAGACAAGCTCGACAAGAGCAGCGTAGTCCAAACCACAGGCTCCGCCGCCGACAAGGTGATGTCCCAGAAAGCCGTCACTGACCAGATTTCTCAAATCATAAGTCTTGTCAAGGCACAGGAGTTTACGCTCAACATGTATTCCTCTAAGGGGTGGTATTTTTCGCACTCTATGGTTACCAAGACCGACTCCAGCGGCAACTTCTCTCCATTCACTACGCTCAGCGTGAAAGGTTTCTTTTTTGGCACAGAAGTAACCGATAGCATGTACAAGGTAAAGTGGACTCGTGAGACCAGTTACACGGCTGATGATGAAGTCTGGAATCTTAAACACGAGAGTTCCGTGAACGACATCCCGATCACTTACGAAGACCTAGGAGGAGACAACTACGAGATTGGTGATGTAGTATTCAAGTGCGAGGCTCAGTTCACTATCAGCGATACGGTATACAAGTCCTCGAATCTCATTAACTTATAAAATAAAGAAATATGTCATTAGCGAAAAGTCAAGCGAAAAAGATATTCGTGCAGCCGATAAGCTACTGCCAGGCGTGCTCGCTAGAGGTGCGCTCGGTAGGAGTCACTACAAGGCAGAGCTACGACACCATCAACAAGGAGTTCGTACCCGACTATAGTGACGCAGCGTCCATGCTTCAGATTCTACCCAAGTGTACATTGGTAGACCCCGACTCGCCAGTGGCTTCGAATATCGTTAATTCAAGCCTGAAAGATATTACTTGGTGGGAAGTGAAGCCTAGCGGTGCAACCAAGATTTATCCTGTCACAGGAACAACCACAGGCGCAGCCGATGGTTACGAAGTAGTGAAGAGCGGCAATAGCAAGGGCGAGATATACGTGAAGTGCAACGGCTCAGTGGGCGTGCAGCGTTCTCTGAGATTCAAGGCATCATGGTACGACACCCAGAGCGGCTATTGCTACGTGTTCCAAGGCGAGATAGGGCTAACTATCGAGAATGCCTCCGAACCATTACCCGAACTGGCAGTCGATGTGCCCAAAACACTAAAATGGAATCCATTCCGAAACCAGAACACCTACGAGGCTGCCGCCCACGTATATGTCGGCAAGACCGATATGGTGAACGATGCTCGCTGTAAACTATTCTGGTATCATATCAACAATGATGGCACACTAAAGTTTATCTCGTCAGAAACGGACGTAGCAAGTCTAGAAGTTAAGTCGATTACCAAGAATAGCAACGGACAGATTACTGCCCTCCAGTTCGACCTAGAGCAGATAGAAGACTCCAGCTACGAGGTGCGTGCTGTATTCCGCTCCGACAAGAACTTCCCATCTGCTCCCGAAACGAGCGATCCGAAGTATCAGTTTAGCATCTCCCGAACTTTCCCGTCCATTACGGCAGAGTTTCAAGGCAAGACCATATCCGTACATGAGTCGGTAGAAACCGTCCTGCTGCAAGCCATCATCAAGGACAATATGGATGTTATCCCCGATTGGAATAAGTGTGCTTGCGCATATTGGTACAGCATCAAATCGTGGGTAGACCAGAACAACACTACTCAGAGTACAGAAACATTACTCGGAACAGGCGAGAGCATCGAAGTATCTACTTCGCTTACCAACTTCATCCAGTTGTCGCTCGAAGACAGAGGTTACAGTAAGGCGATACTTGATAGTAGCGGTAACTATCTCCAATCAGACAATGGTGAGTATATTGTAAGCAACGATATTAGTGTATAATTTAAATTAGAAAAGAAACATGCCATACTATGTAAAAGTGACCCCAACGGCCAAGGAACAGATTCTTCCCGACTATGTCGTGAAGCCAAAGGCGAAGGATGGCAACTATCTGCTATTCCAGACAGACCTTATCGGTATAGAGGGCGCCACCCTCTCGGACAGAGTAGCTAATGTAGGAGGCGCATTGCTCACTCCTGCTGAGTGCAAGGCGGAGCGGCTCGGTACAGTCAGTACGCCAGCCGAATGCTATACTCCTGTAGCATTCGGAGGAAAGGGAAAGGTTACTTCTTCCGAGAGCGTCAGCACGGCTAGCGAAGGTGGTTCTACAGGAAGTACTACGGAAGTAGAGCCAGCAGAGGTGGTTATCCCTTCCGTAATCAACGAGAGCCAGTCCACCGAAACCTCAGGGGATTCAGAGGAAGAGGATTCTACAAGCGACTCCAGTACTAACGAAAAAGAAAGCGAGGTAGAAAATGGCTAAAGCAAGTGCAGTCGGTCAAATCACCGTCATATCCAATGGTACAACTTACAACACTCTTTTGCAGTGTAACATCGGAGACATCGTGCAGTCGTACGAGGGAGAGTTTTCCTCGCCCACAAAAATCTCCCCTGATTATACGGCAGCAGGTGCTACGACTCCAATTCTTATGTTGATGCTCTTCTCGTCAGAAAGAGGGAACGGCAACGCTTTGACGAACGTAGACAACAGTAGGGTGAGCTGGTACATTAACCAGACTCAGCTAATTGAGTTTGACAGCAATACTGGTCTCTCCACCAACTCCTTTAACGGAGATAAAGGTCACTTCAAGAAGACCACCGCCTCTATTACAGATGATAGCGGCAGCAATATCACTGTGCCAGCGCTAGAGGTGAAGAAGAACCTCGTCGCCATAAACGATGGAAGCTCATTCACCATCACCGCCAAATGTACTGCCCCTGTTATCAACTCGTCCGTAGAACTATCCGCAACCTACCAGTGTACGATTACCACGGCAGCAGATGTTACCAAAAAAGTGTCTATCGCAGCCGATGACTCTCACCCATTTACCATTATGTCAAAGGGAGGAACTTGCAGGGTGGTAGCCTTGATAGAAGGCACAGATACCACCGACACCAAATACTCCTATGCATGGAGCTTATTCCAGAACGGTGCTTGGGTAACCAAGGCTTGCGTAACAAGTAAACCCAACAGACTTGACATCAACGAAGCCGATGTGGACTCTTATACTATCGTCAAGGTCGAGGTAGCGAAGGATGGAGCTAGCTTCGGAAGTGATATTCAGACTATCACCGATACATCTGACCCATATAAGATTTACCCCAACCCGAAGGAGGTGACCTACGATACATCGGGCAACGACACCGACAATTACCCAGACGATTACGAGAAAGGCGAAGCAGCTGCTGAGACATTTACCGTAGGTGATGGCAGAACCATCCGCTACAAGCCTATCTTGCAGCCAACGAGTGCCAACCAAGATAAGTCGCAGAAATACAAGATGTGGCTCTACGACGACGCAGGCAATGACTTCACGCCAGAGGGATTCTCTACGCCAGCCAAGCACTTCGATGTAAAGAGCGATGTTGTCGCACCTCACAGAGGCTGTACATACATTATACAAACCACCGACTAATAAAACATAGCTTATGAGTGATTCAAATACCCCTATTGCATCTTGCACAGGGCGAATAACAGTAATAAAAGATGGTGAGAACGGCGTTGGCATCGAGAGTGCCGACGTTGTTTTTGCCGTTTCTTTGCAGGGTCAGACTGCCCCCGATGACGATTATAGCGGATGGGAGACTCTGTTCAGCGACCTTATCCTTACCCCCGATTACTATGTGTGGAGCGGAACGAGGATAACCAACACCAAAGGTAAGTCATGGATAACGGGAAAACGTTGCCTTGGCAAGTGTTCTGCCTTCGCTAGCATCACCGAGCAATACGCACTCGGGGATAGCAACACCACTGCTCCTACAAGCGGCTGGAGTGGTATCTATCCTACACCAGTCAAAGGAAAATACTTATGGACAAGAAGCGAACTGATATACCAAGGAGTATCAGAACCAGTCTATGCTAATTATCAGTGCGTAGGTTACTTTGCCAACGATGGCATTAGCGGCACGAGCTTCACCATGCGGGGCAAGGCTATCGCCCACTATGCCAACTACACCGCCTACAAGGCATCGGGCAATACGGAGAAGGGCGACATCCTGATAGATAATAACAAGAACGATGACTCCTCGTACAGCTCCCTCTCACTTCCCTCCACCCCCTACGTGCTGAGCTTCGACAGCAACGGCAACGAGTGTTACGACAAGGCAAGCAATGGTGATGCCTACACCGTAGACACTGAGCTGTATGTGTCGAACGGTACGATATGGGCGGATGTGGGCAAGATAATCGGCGCACAAGGAGAGGCAGGGAAGGATGCGCTGAATGTGGTAGTAGGAACGACAGAGCTATACACGCAGTGGCTTGGTGACGACTCGTATTCAGTAGCAAAGCCTGGCACTACTATGATGGTGGTAAAAGGTGGCAAACTATTGAAGTTCGGCACAGACTACACCTTCATTTATACCACTCAGCTTTTCGATAAGGATTATCTGGATGTGGACTATGGTGATGGTTACACGCTTCATGGTTATATGAACGCCGCTGGTGTGAAGAAGATAACATACACGGCTGATAATAACAGGACGACGCAAGTGCCATCCTCCACCTCTTCGACAACACTGACCGTTACGGCAAGCGATGGTAGCAAGGCCAGCGTAACGATAACCTTGCACGTAGACCTGCAGGGCAAGATATTTAAGTCGGGCATAGATATAGCGAATGACATGATTACCATCACTTCAGACAAGACTATGTTTATGAACAACAGCGGAAAGTCCATGGGTATGTTTGAAAACGACAAGTTCATTGCAGACCTGATAGACGCCAAGACCGTAGTAACGAATGGCTTGCAAGCACAGACCATCGACGCACAGGATGCGAAGATAAGTAATCTAAACGTGACGAATGTGAGCGTCTCTGGCACAATCCGAAGTCCATACAAGGCTATTTCTGCTGGAAACGAGCTATCAGAGGTTGACAACGTCAATATTCTCACGACTTATGCATTTGTCAATAATTTCAGCCTCTCATGGGATGACGCAATGATAGGAAGAACCATAAGGCTATCAAACCGAACGTCAGACAGATGTGTGATAACGGCTCCTAGCGACAAGTACTTCTTGGTAAATGGCGAGAATGCGACAAGCCTTGAGATTAGCCCTCAGTCATGCGTCATCATTCATGGCTATGGTGAGAGTGGGGCATTCAAACTGTGGGTAGTGGAGGGTGGCTACAGGTACAGCGACGCATTCACTGGGTTTGTCAGAACCTTTCCGATGAAGGTCTTATCAATGGGGTTTGTTCTTGGAGGAAAAACAACAACAGACATGAGTAGCCAATGCACGGCAGTAGGGCGTGTGGGGGTTAGTAGACTCGACCTAGGCATCTACCGCTTGTATCTCCCTACTGAATGGACAAGCTACTTCATTACCAGAGGTTACACGTCAGACCTAGCCCAGTATCTTGGTGTCATGCTTACTGGCTTCGGATCTTCGGAGGGGTACTCAACTGCGCCCATCAAGGCTACGGTCAAGGATATAAGCTTTAACGCTGGAAGAACGCAGATTTATTTGGACGTATGGACGAGTGACGATGATACAGTCAACGACGGCAGTTTCCAATATCTGATTTATCTGATGGACAACACGAGTTATGTGATCCAATCAAGCTTATAAAAAAGATAATAAAAGACAACGACTTCACTTATGCGTTCTAGTGATAAGCGTTCTTAGAGCGCACGATGGACGTAACAGAAGACAATGTGATATTGACAAATAGTGATCGGTAAGAAAAATGAGAAATAAAAAATAAGTATAACATAACACGATAAAATCATGGCAATACAGACAAAAACATTGAGCAGCTGGCTCGCAGAAAATCCAACGGTGGTAACCAACGCCATCAAGTCGCAGATTGATGCTCAGGTACAGAGCTACATCAAATCCAACCCAACGGTGATAACAGACGCTATCGGCAACTACCTTCGTCCTCTTCAGGATGGCGTATTCATCGGCAAGGCACAGAAAGAAACATGGGGAACGTATATGCGAATCGAGCCTTGGCAGACTACCAATATTGGCATCACATCGGCAGATGCAGATGCCATCGTCATTCAGTTCGGAGGCTACCGCTTAGGCATCTCCCTCACTGAGCCAGATGCGCTCGCTTGGGGAAGCCAAGCGGTAGTAGGCTATCAAACCACTAGCGACATGAACACCTTCGACGGTAAGACTCGCACAGCAGCCATCATGGCCAGTTCGTCATTCAAGAGTGATGATGCAGCTACCTACGCCGTATCTTATGCGTACAACTATAGCAAGACGCACACTGGTGATGCTGGCGGCGATAGCACCATCGGTGCACATTCTTGGTGGCTGCCTTCCATGGGCGACCTTGCGCTAATTCATCAGCATTTCGAGACAATCAACCTCGCCCTTACTCGCATCAAGAACGCAGGCAAGCAAAGCGTTTCTTTGTTGCAGCGGGCGAATTACTGGTCTAGTTGTGAGGCTTCGGGCACGGGTGCGTGGAATCTGAATTTCAGCACTGGCGGTCGGCTCGGCAGCAATAAGGTTTCGAGTAAGTGTCACGTTCGTCCAGTTACAGCATTTTAATCTCTTTATCTCTTCATCTCTTTAACTCTTTCCGACCGAAGGGAGGCAAGCAAGGTTGGAGGGAGGCGGAGAGGGAGATTCTTAACACGAAATATATAAAAAATATCTATGGCACTCGCAAGCAGCTTGCAGATTTATAAAGACACGTTTGAGTTGGTTGACAAGTTAGTCACTTGGGCTGAGAACTTTCCGAGAAGACATAAGTTCACGCTCGGGGAGAAGCTCATCAAGGTGTCGTTGGAACTATTCGAATATATCCAGTTGGCAAACATGAGTATAGAGAACAGACAACGACACATGATGGGGTTCAGAATCAAGATGGAACTACTGAAAACCATTCTCAGACTGTGCTTTAACCGAAAGTTGTTTGATGAGAAGAAGGCAGCGGATATTTGCAGATTAACGACCATCATCGGTAGACAGACTACAGCTTGGGGTAACTCCAAGAAGGGCTAGTCCCCTTGGAGTAAAAGTGAGAGTATGATAGGGCTACGGCTCATCGTAGAAACGATGCTCCTTATTTTAATGGTCTTGCCGCAGTCAAGGCGCACTGTCATTTGTACGGCAGAGCGCACCTGCTAAGATGTATAAGCAGAGCAAGAAAATAGCGGACGAATTACTGGTCTAGTTGTGAGAATTCGGGCACGAATGCGTGGAATCTGAATTTCAGCAATGGCAATCGGAACAACAACAATAAGGTTTCGAATAAGTATCACGTTCGTCCAGTTACAGCACTAGATAGGAGTATAGAGGCAACAACAGTCATGGTAAAGGCAGAGGATATATTGGCGGCGCATTATAATTGTCTCAAAGGCAAGGCATCATCGCCCGATGCTGTGCGCTTTGATGTAAACCTGTTCGAGAACATCACCGACTTGGTGGAAGCCATCAATAGTAGGACTTACGAGCCTCTACCATCCATCACCTTTGTTGTTACCCGACCTGTCTACCGAGAGGTCTTTGCCGCCAGCTACAGAGACAGGGTGGTGCATCATTACATCGCCCTGCGCCTAGAGCCTTTGTTCGAAAGCATATTCAGTGACCGCACATACAACTGCCGTGCAGGCAAAGGGCAGCTTTATGGTATCAAGCAGCTCGCCTCAGACATAGACGAATGCTCTGAGCATGGCAAGAGGAAATGCTACTATCTGAAATGTGACATGAAAGGTTTCTTTATGAGCATACCAAGAAAGCAGCTAGCCGACAAGATAGATAAGTTCATTGTAGAAAACTACAAAGGAGAGGATATTGAAGACCTCCGCTATCTTTCACGCACCACCATCATGAACGACCCGACAAAGAACTGCATCAAGCGTTCGAGCGAAGAACTGATGGACAAAGTCCCCTTCGGCAAGACGCTCCGAACTAGCAAACAAGGCTGCGGTCTACCCATCGGCAACCTGACAAGCCAGCACGATGCTAACTTTTGGCTGAACGACTTCGACTGGTGGCTAGACACTGCCCTGCACATCTATCAGCACGGAAGATACGTAGATGACTTCTATCTCCTGCATACAAACAAGCAAGCCTTGCTGAACGCCATCCCCAAGATAAGAGCCTTCCTCGCCACCATGGGAGTAACCCTGCATCCAAGGAAAATCATGCTACAATCCACCCACAAGGGCATCACCTTCACAGGCATGGTAGTAAAGCAAGGCAGAGTATATCCTAGCAACAGAATGGTAGGCAACTTCGAGAACCTCATTCATCACATGAACACCCTCCCTGAAGATTACACTATCGAGCAACTGGAGCACTACGTCTGCTCAATCAATAGCTACCTAGGTCTTATGCGCCATAGCGATAGCTACGACATCCGCAAGCGAGTGATGCTAGGCATGAATAAGAGGTTCTATCGTGAGCTGTATATCAAAGGAAAGTACGAGTGCGTGAGAATCAAGAAGAGATACAGGAGAGATATTATAGTCAAGAAGAGATTAAAGTCAAACAAGAATAGCTTCAGAGAATTATTAGATGGATATTATAGAGATACCGAACCGCATCCCGACAGAAAAGGAAATAAGCAAATGGCTTGATGAGGGGAAAGTAGTGGTGATAGGAAAAGAGCGAAAAATGGTAGTAGTAAGCATCAAAAAGCTAATTAGACTATGAAGGATTGGACTGGAAATAAAGAGAGCATGTTCGTAACATTGGGAGCATCCAACCATACGGACGAGGAGCGTGAGAGTAACGACTTTTACGCTACAGACCCAATAGCCATAGACAAGCTAGTGGGCAATTATTTTATAGAGCTGCCTCATAAGATATGGGAGTGTGCTTGTGGTCAGGGACATCTGTCTGAGAAATTGAAGTTTTTCGGGTATGAAGTCATCTCCACAGGCCTTGTGAACAGGGGGTATGGGGGTAATAGATTTCTTGAAAACAACCGATCTGCCAAAAGATTGTACTTGCATCCTCACCAATCCTCCATACAAATATGCACTAGACATCATCAACACCATCCAGACGCAGACGCTTGCGATGCAGCAGGGACACAACAATATCACCACGGAGATATTGCGAAACCTAGCCACCATCACGGCGCAGAACCAGCAGGATAAGTGCGACATCCTGAGAAGTGGCGAGATGAACACCCAGAGAATCGTGGACGTTCTCAACAACCATTGGCAGAGTGACCTACAGCAGAGGTACAATGATGCACGCTTGGAGCTGAGTCAGCAGAGACAGAATGCAGAACTGATAGCAGCGTTGAAGACAACCACGACTACTACTACAACTTAATGTTAGGTTTTCATGAACTACAGTTTGAATCATTTATCAGGGGAAGGGGATGGCGAGAGGCTATTGCCTTCCCCACATAAACCATCAAACATTTTAAGCTATGATGTTTAAGGAATTGAAATCGGGTTATCCGATATACCTGTTTGACCGTTCATCGGTCAAGTATGAGCAAGCGAAGGTGATGAGCGTGCAGCAGAACTTCCAACCATCCACCTTCGGGAAGATGGAGGTGAACGTAACCGTGCAGACCATGGACGGCAAGCAGAACACCTACAGCGTGACCGACACAGAACAGACCGCTTATGCAGGAACGCTACTCCTAGCCACCAGCAAGGAGTGTGTAGTAAACGAGGTGAATGTCCTGAAGAGTAACAGCGAGGAGGTGCTTGCCAAGGTGGAGGAGCACAAACGGATCGTGGAGGAATGCAGCAAGCTGCTTGCCGAGCTGGACACCACCTTTCGAGACCAGCAGAAGACCAACGAGCGACTTAACCAGATGGAAAGCAAGTTGGACGAGATTTTTAAATATGTCAAATCACAAAAACATGAATAATATGAACTTAGTAGACCTAATAACAAAGTATCAGGCAAATACCACCGCAGAGCAGATGGTGGAAGTAACAAAAATCATTGGTGCATTCGTGGCGACGCACGCCACAGAGGAAGACTTGCACAAGCTATACAAGGAGATATATGGCGTAGTGGGCAACGGACACTTCAACGAGTACTTCGCTGAGGCTCAAATCAAGAAGATGACCTTCGAGGACGCACAAGGCGTGGAGCATCGTGCGCCTTACTACACCACTGCCAAGGCGCAGGAGATATATGAGACGGTGAAGGACGAGATACGCCCTTACAACCAATGGGACTTCGCCGTGGTGCTGAACATGATCTATGCGGACAACTACAACCTGATGAAGAAATGGTTTGCCGAGGAGAGCGAGGAGCAGCTTCTGGACAGAATGGTGGACTTAGCCGTGAACTGGCTGAGTGATGAAGACAATCCCTATGGCACGTGCAAGGCGTGGGGGTATTTTAAGTGAAGAGTGAAGAACGAAGAGTGAAGAATCCTCTTGCTTGTAATCGAGAGGAATTACGGAGAGGGCATGGGCTGATAAATAGGCTTGTGTTCTCTCTTTTTTCGTACAACTTGCGCAACTTATCCATACTTTTCGGGAAGGATGCGTTAAATTTGCATTGTTTCCATAATGGAGTGGGGACGGAAAATGAAATAAAATAATAAAATGAATGATATTCGATGTTACTTAGTTGGGGTGGTGTGGACATTTCTGAGCCTATTGACACCCATCAAAGATTTCATGGTAGCCATGATGATACTATTCGGTCTGAACCTAGTGTTCGGCATTGTGGCTGCAAGGTTTAACGGTGAGGAATGGAGCTGGAAGAAATTTGGCATGTTCTTCGTTTGCTGTGCCATCTTCTTTGTTACGGTGGCAGCTCTGTTTATCATAGGACATTTCCTTCATTCGGACGGTGAGGCTCTATTTTGCGTGAAATGGGTGTGCATAGCAGCCACCTACCTCTTCACCACCAATATATTGAAGAACCTGAGACGGATGCTAGTGGAGGACTCACCCTGGTATAAGCTAGTAGACTACGGATATTATGCGCTGACACTGGGATTCGTAGAGAAATTCCCTATATACAAGAAGTATCAAGAAAGCAAACAAGGACAGGAGCATGAAACAGAATGAAATCAGACTAGAGCAACTGCTGATGGCCATGCCTAATGCCGGAGAGAGGGCAGAGAAGTTTCTTCCCTATATCAACTGCTATGCCAAGGAGTTTGGTATCAACACCTCTCTGAGATGGGCGCACTATCTGGCTCAGATAGCCCACGAGAGCGCAGAGCTGAAATATACCAAGGAGATAGCGAGCGGAAAGGCATACGAGGGACGCAAAGACCTTGGTAACACGCAGAAGGGGGATGGCGTGAAATATAAAGGCAGAGGACTGATACAGATAACAGGAAGAGCCAACTACACCAAGTATAAGCGATATTGTGGCTACGACGTAGTAAGCAGACCCGAACTTCTGGAGCAACCTCTTGGGGCAGTTCGCTCATCCATGTGGTATTGGAGCACGCACGGACTAAATGAGCTTGCCGATGCAGACAACCTCTTGAAGATAACACGAATTATTAACGGTGGCACCAACGGACTGACTAGCAGAAAGAGCTATCTGGTAAAAGCCAAGCGTGCCCTTAACATAACAACGGAATCATGACGAAAACGAAACATTGGATTATCTATTTTTTCGTATGGGTAGCATACTTCTCTGTATTGTTCCTGACCAGTTGCAAGACAAAGTATGTGACGGTGCCGGAGTACCATACCCAATATGTGGTAAAAATCGACTCTGTAGAGAAAGTGGATAGCATCTATCAGAGAGACAGCATCTACGTATGGCAGAAAGGAGATACCATATATAGTAACCGTACCATCCTTCAAGACAGGCTCAGATACGTTACTCGGGTAAAGACGGACTCCTTCATCAAGCGAGACACTATCTACGTGCCGAAGCCTACGGAGCGCACGCTGACCAAGGGTGAGCAGAGATATATCACGATAGGCAAGTATGCCGTAGGAGCCAGCTTAGTGATGGTATTAGCTATAAGTGTTTTGATAATCTGGTTGATACACAGAAAGAAAGGATAGAGCATGAAGACAATAACCATAAAAATAGGCAAGAAAAGCGTGATGGGCGTGGTGGAAGGACTTTCCACAGCCATTGCGCAGCATAATCCAGAGGTAGACTTCGAGACCATCTGGGCGAGTGATTCAGAGGAGGCGAAGCTGGATATATACTATAGAGAGGCGATAACCGACCTAGAGAACTTTCTGAGCCAGTTTTCTTCCTCGACCACACAGCAGTTTGACCTGCAAGCATTGGCCGATGACTTCGTAATCACCATCAAGACGTTAGCCTATTGGCCGTCAAGACTGAGCGGAGTACTGACCAACCAGATACAGAACTATCTGGTACATGCCATCATGGCAGGTTGGCTATCCGACTTTCCTGAAATGCCGCATGCCGACTATGCGAGCATGGGAGCGAGCGACCTAGATGTCATTAAGGAAATCTTGCTAAAGAAAGAATTTTCGTTCGCAGAGGATGCAAGGCATGAGGACGTAAGGGCAAAAGGCAAGTCTTCGGCTACAGATGCCTATGATAGAGGAGTGGATGGAGAAGACAGGATGGCTTCTGTCATGGACGCTGAGGCTAGAATCTCTGATGCTGAAAAGAAGAAAGACGCAAGGCCTTCTTCCTATAGTCGAGCCGAGGATGATACTATGAAATACCAAGGTGAAGCAGAGATGAAGGCTAGAGCCGAAGATAGTGCTGATAAACAGCAGAATGAGACTGCTAGCGAAAGCAGAACTTTGGATGCTGAGGCTAAGGGTACGAATGGTCTTGATGCCGGGGAGCGTACTTCTGATGCTGAGGCTAAGGTAAAAGGTGATGCTGAGGCTTCTGCTAGAGGTGATGATAATACCGAAAAGGAAGAAGGCTCATTAAGTACTTCCGCTAGAGCCGAAGATAGTGCTGATAAACAGCAGAATGAGACTGCTAGCGAAAGCAGAACTTTGGATGCTGAGGCTAAAGAGAAGGGAGATGCTGAGGCTCAGGAAAGAGCTGCCGATGGTGTTGTAAAGGAGCAGTCGGGTATCAATTCGGCTGAGCGACAGCAAGACAGCACGAGTAAGGGTACGAATACAGGCGGCAGTCAATCCAGAAACAAGGACAATGCCACACAGTGCTTCCGGCAAGATTGGGTAGACTGGGGTGGAGGAAGACCGCCCTATGGTTTGAGATAAGTTTTTCATGTATAAATCAAAACAATAGCAATTATGGAAATTAAGAAGATTACATTAGAGTTTGACTTGGGACAGGTATGCAACGACGTACTAGCCAAGTGCTACCAAGTGAGCCTGAACCTACAAGACGATGCACAGAAGGACATCAGAGCCAATATCGAGAGTCCTGACTCTACAGAGTCGAAGAGTATTATCAACCGTAGTATTACCGAGGCCATCGGCAACCTGAAGATAGCATGCCAACGCTATCTGACCACAGGACGCACCGAGGACAACAACAACCTAGAGCGCATCGTAAACGCCCTCAAGACGTACAAGTATACGAGCAACAACGACGGCACTTGGACGCTCGTGGTAACCACTACCAAAGACGGCAAGGACGAGGACGAGACCTCTACGGTATTAGAGAAGGGTGAGGATCATGAGGAAATCATCTACGAGAAGGTAACTCTGAACCTAGAGATACCAAACTTCAACATCGCAGTGACAGACGGATTGAAGAGCCACATGCACCGCTACATGGTAGACTACGTGATGAGCCAATTCCTGTCAGACCAGTATGCAGACAAGGCTGGAACGTATGCAGAGAGCGTAGGAGCAGACTACGACAACATCAAGAGCGACCTCCTGAGCCGAGACAACTACATACATCGTCGCCCCAGCTGGACGTAAAGGAAGCTAGGAAAAAGAACTTGCTGTTTTTCTTTCATCTTGTTTAGTGTTTATGGAAGAGCCTTCGCCATGATAGGAGTTATCTCCTTATGGGCGAAGGCTCGTTTTATGTTTCATTCAAGCAAAGGTAAGGCTAGAACTTCTCGAAGCGGCGGATGATTTCCAACCGGGTAGAGAGGTATTGCTCCATAGACTTCATCTTAAGATAGAGGGCTATGCGGAAGTAGCGATAACTCTTGCAGCTCATATAGCGAGACTTCATGCCGCCCAAGCGACCGAGATAATGCCAATGCTGATTGTCATTGCTGCCATAGAACCACATGAGAGGTGCCACATCGCAAGTAAGGGAATGGATATAGCCAGTGATGGCATCGGGGCATCCGTCTTCATCGAACTTCAACGTACGAGTAACGAGAATGCCATGATATTCGGTCTCGTCATCGTAATCGTAGCTGCTGTCCAATGCCATCACACTGCCGTCACGGTACTGAATGTAGGGATTAGGGTATGAATTGACCACCGTGTATACATTCTTGATGAGGAAAGTGCTCCATGCTTCATCCTTGATGGAATAGCAGAGGGCAACCGTATCGGCAGAGGATTCCTTGGTCTGCTGACTGACATCGAGGCAGAAGATACGTGAGTTCTTGTAGTCGTAGACCACCTGACACCGCTGGAAGAAGTCGATAGGCGAGGAGGTGAAGTCGATAAGCTGGCGCATCTGAGACTTGACGGCCTTGACATTGTTATCATCTCCTTCCGCATCATTGAAGAAATCGACAAACTTGCCGAGATTTCCTGCTATATCAAAGCCCGGTCCATCCAGCACGTCAGACATGGAAGCCACTTGCGACTCAGCTATGCGACTGAGCGAGCGATTGGTAGCGAAGAGCACCGACTGGTCTAGCTGAGTGATGGAACTAGGATTGCTACATACCTCACGGCTGATAGGGTGGATGCTGCTATACGTGCCACTGCTAGATACCTCCAGCGCCCAAATGCCATCGGTGGAGAAAGCCATCAAAGGGTACTGACCAAACTGACCTTGGGAGAGTGCCCTTGTGGTAGAGGCTATACCATTGATAGTGCCTATACCGACTGTATTGATACCATTTAGAGGGAAGTAGAAGGCATTGTCTGCCTCGGAGGTGTAAATCTTGTTGCTCATCTCCACCTCGTCATCTACGGTATAACTGAAAGATGAAATCTGATAGGTTTCAGGTTCTTCTGTGAAAGTACCCATGAAGATGGCGCCATTCAGTTCCTCGCAGGCTTCCAGCTTGAAACTATAGATATAGGATTTGCTGTTTTGGTCGGTGCCAAAGAATACCATTTGTTCGGCTCTAGAGTCGGGATAGAACTTCGAGGCATTGGCAAGGAGCTTGGGTTCTACGAGAGCCTGCTTGGTAGGATCCATTGTTTTCTCGACGTACTTTTTGCCCGATGTTGTGTTTAATACCACCACAATCTTGCTAATCATCAGAGATGCCATGAAATCTCCACCGGAATAAAGATACTTGGCAGCAGGGAGCATCACATCCCTGCTGAATCCATCAAACAGCTTTTCCTTGACACCAAACAGATTGAGCCTATGATTATATACATAGCTACCATCCGCATACAGGTAATTGTGCGTCTTATAGTCGTCCTTCATCTGCTCCTGCAAGGAGATTTGGTAGACGGCAGCCTTCTCTACAGGCAGTTCGGCATTGGTAGCAGTGGTAAGTTCGCTCACCTTCAGTTCGCTGACCTTATAGAAAGCCGATATGTTTTTCAGTTTATTGGAATAAGCATCGTCGGAGATGGTGGGGAACTTGACCTTTACAGCTCCTCCAAAAACTGTTGAAGAAAATATTTTATGGTATGCGTATGAAATTACACCCACTTTGGCTCTGCCAAGTCCGTAGTTGTTCGTAGTCAGAACTAAATCCGTGATTTTCTCGGAAGTGTCTATGTTCGTTACAGGGGTGGATATGAAAATATCCACAGACTTAATGATGTCGTTCCATTTTTTGAGACTATTGATGTCTCCTTTAAGCGTGTACTTCAAAGCGACATTGCGAGGACTATAGATGAAAGTTGTATTGGAAATCTTTACAGAAACAGTGTTGTCACTAGCATCCTTTCTGTTAAAAGTTATAGGCTCATTATACCAGTTTATTTCTTCATCTACAGTGTCTAGGTTTTCGGTGTCCATTCCTTTGAAGTAAAAATTGCCAACAGCAACAGAATAGTTGTTAGGAACTTGCACAGGCATGAAAACAGGTGCCGAGTGCATAATCATGCTGCCGTCGAACATACGGTAGCAGTAACGGACGAAGAAATTGGCATAGAAACGCCCATTGCGAGCGATGAGGTTATTGGTACGATTGACAAGCGCATAGATGCTCTGGGTAAGGTCTGACTGCTTGTCATCCTTGATATTGGCAACAATATCTCCCTTTCTCCAGCTCGAACCACCCACTTTATTGAAAGAGTCGTTAGCAGAATAGGTAGCTTGCTGGAAGCTTTCGTAAAAGCCAGACTTACTTCCATCAGCTTCCACACCTCCAAGGGTATAGTCTTCGGGATAGTCTGTAGAACTGGTCGAGAAACTGAGCTCCAGAAAAGGCGGCTTCTGCCCAAGATAAAGATAATAGTCGGGAGAATCATTGTTGCGCTGGTACAAGACATAATGAATGCCATCGGAAACAACGACAACAAGCGTATTTCCGATGGAAGTAATAGATTTCAATGTATCTTCGCCCAGAGAGAAAATTAAGCCAAAGTGCGAGCCGTCTTCGAGAAACCAATGAAGAGAGTTCTCTTTCTCGTATAGACCGATGAAATGCTTGTAGCCACTGGCTTCATGGATATATATTAGCTTGGTGTCTCCAGCATTGTCTACAAACATGCTGTGTTTTACATTCGTGCCGCATACGATAGCAGGGCGCAGTGCGCCATCGTGTATCTCTAGATTGCCACAGAGCGACAATGCGCCATTTTCTGCTGCCATTTCATCGGGCGTAAGACAGATACCTTTGTAACGGATATTTTGTTGCATACTTGAAAAGTTTTATTGTATAGTATATATAGTTGTCATTGTCGGCAATGAGAGGCATCAGCCCGGTTGACCACAGCCAATGCCTGTAGATAGGTGCCGCTTACCTTGACAGACTCCAGCTGGTCGGAGACCACCAAGTCAATCTCTTTCGTATTCGGTGGGATGCCCGGGGTATGGCGGAAGAGGCACTTCACGGTGCTAGAGCTGCACCCATGGAGCTGCCCCTTGCGCCCATATAGAGGGATGGCATCGGGGAGACTGGTGGACTTGGCGACATACATCTGAGTGCCTAGGCAGAAGAAGATGATCTTATCGCCTCGCTCTAGCCTCAATAGCTTGACAGGAAAGGAGCGTAAGGTGATACGCCCATTCATATTGAGAGAAAGCCCACGCCTTTTTTGGCGTGGACGGTTGAGAATGATAGGTTCATGTTCGTTTTGCATAATCTGTAGGTTTGGATAGCCAGAATCGGAAGTAGTCGTTTTCTGCATCTTGGTGGCGTACTTGCACGTATTCACGAGTAACATAGAAGTGCTGCTTTCTGACCGTAGGATTTAAATTGTAATCGTAGAGCATCATGGCTGGCTCTACTCTGCCATCAAAGGTAATCTCGTACCAGTATCGGTGCAGGAAGAACCAAGGACGGCGACGCACCTCCTGAATGGTGGTATAGTTGCTCTTGTCTACCCGGCAAGGCACGATGCTCCATGAGCCATCTTGCCAACTCTCGGTAGAGACAACCTTGCCAGCTTTATCCTTAGTCTCTTCCTTGGTAAACGACTGCTGAATCTTGACGATGAGGCACACGTCATTGGTGAAGACCTTGGCCATCTTGCGATGGCAGAGCATGACATACCTTCCTTTCCTGTCGGGGAAGAGGTCTCGCTTGTAGCCGGGCTTGTTGATGACGCACACGGTAGAGAGATATTTGCGCCTGACCATGGTGAGGAGTTTAGGGAGATGCGCCTTGGCGTGCATACGGTCTATCACCTTCTGCACCTTCTTGAAGTTTTTGTCGGCTTCGGTCTCTCGGATGGTAACCGTCTTGTCGGCTTGTTCTTCACGCAGTTTCTTCACGTGTTCACGTACCTGCTTGGAAGTAGGCTTTTCCAATACATGCCCAGTCTTCTTGTCGAACTTAAGATTTGATTTCGTTTTCTTCATACTATATATAATAATGTGAGTTAGATGCTGCCTTGATTGATGCAGACAACCTTGAAGAGATGGTCATCGCAGATGTCCTTGCCGTTGGCCATTTTGTGAGGGAAGGAACAAGGGATGCCCTTCTGGTACAGACCGCACGACAGGCAATCATCAGGAATCCCATCGCATAGAGCTGCCTTGATACGTTTGGGGGAATCTTTAGGCACTGCCAGGACTACGTAGCCGAAGTGGTCGTATAGTTGGCCAGGCATAACCGGATTGGCTTCACGCAGAGAGGGAAGCCTGTAACCCATGCGACGGATGAACCAGAGGCGTAGGTATAGGGAGAGTTTTCTAAATAACTTTTTCATGTTGCTAAAGTACTAGTTTTGTGCGGAACGGAAGTGATAAGTTGCGCAACTTGACCGTCAGGCAGCCAAATTGCGCAAGACGGTTACTTGTTTTCTGTTGCCACCATCTCCTCTTTAGACACCGCAGGAGATGCATGGTGCTCGAAGACATCCAGAATCTTGGTTTCGCTGAGGCTCTTCAACTCATAGTCTATCATTGTTTTGCCCATCACCTCGTCGATGTAACGCTTGGCACACTCAATGCTATTGGCTTGTATGAGATAGTGGGTATAGGTACGCTTCTCCTTACAACTCTTCTCATCCATGGTAATGAAGGCGACACGAGCCTTGAACCAAAGGCTATCAACAGGTACGTCGGAGAAGAAAATCTCGCTGTAGTTAGTGGGGTTGATGTTGGCTACCTTCATATCAGAAACGTAGTCCGCCATATTGCCGATGATGCTAGCTTCTGCCTCAGAGAAAGAGAGCGCATCGACTACATACAGTTCGGTGACCACCTTGTCTGAGCAATCCTGCTGCATCTGATGATAGCGCACCTTGCACTCGAACCATGAACTTGTGCGAGAACGGAGTGACAGACCATTACTTGTGCCGATGAATGACTCCTTAGACTTCGCTTGCTGTGTAGCCTCTTGCTGAGGCTTAGTTTCTTTTTCTTTCATAATCTTAATGGGTTTGGAATGTTACTAATTATTTTGTTTACCTCTTCTTGTGGCAGAGGTTTGCCGTCTTTGTCAATGTACTCCTTACAGAGGAAATACCAAGTGCCAGCAACTGGGTGGCGATAATAGTCGTTGAGCCGTATCTTAGCCATCTGTTCATCGCAAGAGGAATAGAGCGAATGAGATGCGCCTCTCCTGCTTTCCATGACATGATACAGAATCCTGTAGCCATCCTTGCGTAGCTGTTCGTCTTGGAAGCGTACAAGCATCTTGTCTATCTTGGCTTCCGACTTCTTGATGGCATCGTAGAGTTCCTTCACCTTGTCTTTGTCAGGCTGAGGCTTTTTCTTCTCTTGGAAGTAGGTGAGAGTGCTGAGACGGAGCCGGGCAACCTCCAGAAAGAAGATTCCATTGTCGTTCTGGGGGAGGTCTTTGCCTTCAGCTTTCATGATGATGCCATCCACACGGTTTTCCAGTTCGATACACTGCCGGAGCACCTTCTTGTCTCTGTGCTCCCAATACTCCTTCTCTGTAGTGCGCATGGCAGCTACGAGTTTGCGGAATGATAATGCTGATTCTTCACTCATGTCTCTAATCTTTGATACCTAATTCTTTCTTGATCTTGCGGATGCGGACAAGTTCTGTGGGAAGGAGTTGTCCTTTCCCGTCAGTCCGGCAGAGAAGTTGGAGTTTACTACCGCTATTGCCTATGTTGACATACCTGTGGAATCCGTCATTCTCTATGTTGAGTTGTTGTTTCTTAGCCTGTTCCAGCTTTTGCAGGATATGCTCGTTGGCACTAATCCTAGCGATTTCGTTATGAATACTATTCATTGTCTACGATCGTTAATATGTTTTATGTTTCATTCAACAGACCTCCATAACTTAAACTCTTTGAACTTATTAAAAGCTTCATAGTCGCCTTTACTGATTTCAAAGTAAGAATCGAACTGAATAGTCTCAGGGATAGCTGTATCAGAGAATTTTTCGGTGATACACGTTATCGCCTGCATGATGGGGAACAATCCAGAGCCATTATCAGTCCTGAACGTGAAATCAATTTTTGTACTATACTCTTTGTCTTTGCGCATAAATGATGCGACGACATAATAATATCTATACTTCTTCTTCATACGAATTAAAAATTATAGTGAGACATTTTCATCAATATCACGAAGTCACGAAACTCATCTTCTGTAACGTTGTGATAAGTAGTAGTGACGAATTTAAAGTAGTCACTATCATGCAAATGCCATAGTGCCTCATATTTTTTGGCGTAATCCTTGCCTTTATGTTTCAATAAAGGCTGACACATGCGGATAAAGTGCATTCTCGCTTTCTTGGTGTTCTTTATAAAGCAATCAGCCGCAGGTTGTATGTACTTTTCTTCATCCATAGTTACTTCTTCGATTTAGTGATTCGTTTCAATAGTTGCTTGTTTGCCTCTGTGTCATCGTCGATAGAATGGAAGGAGCAAACCTTTTCCCAGACGGTGGTGTCGGCAGAACCCATGTACTCCTTGACTACCCTAATGAAGTCTTCTAGGGAACGGCATAGTTCGTAGCGATAGCCAGCGCACTGCCAATAGCCTTGGAACTGCTTCTGATGGAAGGTTTGGTGGTTGGTCTTGCCGAACTTCAGTTCAACGCCCAAGCCGTGATACATTTCGGGGTGCTCCAGCGTGGCACCGTCCACTTTATTCTTGCATGAAGGGAGAGCCAGAATGAGGTCGGGAACACCCGGAACCACTCCAGCTGCTGCATTGATGGCAATCTTTTTGCCCTGTGCACCGTCTGCCTCATTCTTGGGATGGAAGAGGAGCTTTGCGAAGGCTGGGTACTGTAGGCGAAACCAACGCACACATGCCATCTGCAAGCCACCCTCTCGCTGCACCTTGTGCTGACGAGGCTTCTGAGTGAAGTCAGGGTAATTGCCGTTGAGACGGTCTATTAATTCTTGTTTGTCCATAATGGTATGGTTTTAAATTGTTGTTTGATAATTCTTGTATGCCAGTTAGTCCGTAAGGAGCGACTGGAGATAGTCTTGAGTCTGGTCATCGAGGTCGAGGAGCGACTGATTTTCTTCTTCTACCGATGGATTCCAGACGATGCCGTATTCAGCAAGCTTACCTTCCTTGTAGGCATTGCGCAGCATCTTGGCTATGGAACCGTTGGGGTTCTGCTTGGCAGCTTCTATCCATCCCAGATACTTTTGACGCATTTCTTCATCCTGTTGCTTCTCCAGAGCCTTCTTGCGTTCTTCTGCTTGTCTAAGCCGTGCCTCTATCTCTTCATTGCTCTCCTCTCGCTGAGGCTGAGGGGATGCGCTAGGTTGGGAAGGAGTAACCACCTTGGGTATCTTACCACCTGCTGAGGCTGCAACCGTAGGATTGTCGAAAGTGCCTTCTATCAGAGGCTCATAGTTCTCAGGATTGAAGAGCCAGTTGAAGGAGATGTAGCAACCGCCATCCTTGCGCCCAGAAAGCAAGTCGGAGTCGAGAGCCTTGCGAAGCATCGTCTCCACATCCTCGAAGGAGTAGTCTGCGATGAACTTGGCAACCATCTTCTTGCGGTCGGGGGTCATCTTGGAGATGGGCTTTACTTGTGTGCCCAGGAAGAGGCGATTGAAGAGCCGTTTAACTTCCTCGAACTGCGATTCAGCGTCCATCGACTTTTTTTCTTTTTCTTTTTTTTGTTTTTGTGGGTGGGCTTTCTCTTTTCTTTGTTTGTTTTCTTTTATAGGGGGATTGGGGGAAAGGTTTTCTTTTATTTGTTTCTTTTCTCTTACTTCTGTGCCCTTGCCTTTGCCCTTATCTGTGCCCTTCATCTCTGCCAAATCTTCGGAATCGCCTTTATTTAAAGGGGTTTCGGAGTGTGAAATCTGTGCCCTAGCTTGTGCCCTTTGCTGTGCCCCTAGTTTGGTCTGTGCCCTAGCTTGTGCCCTCTTCGTGCCCTTAAGTGTGCCCTTGTCTGTGCCCCGATTATCTTGGTAATACACCGCACAACCTTGAAGGTCAGTAACTTGCGAATGTGAAATCTGTGCCCTAGCTTGTGCCCCTATCTGTGCCCCATTCTGTGCCATAACCTGTGCCCCTAGGTCTCTTTGCCATGGCTGAATGCAGTGAGACAGTGGGTGGGAACTGTTAATATACAGTTTGGTTGAGGCTCTGGGAGAGGCACACTTGGTGATGATTCTCTCGGCAATGAGCACGTCGATGGCGACACGGACGGTCTTGACCGTGGTGTGGAGCTGTAGAGCCATATCACGGTAGGAGAGGGTAGCAGCGGAAGCCTCATTGTGTGTGGCAGAGAGGAGCACGTGGATGAGCACCTGCACCACCACAGGACGATGGAAGTATCGCCACTGCAACAGCTCGGGAGTGATAATGTAGCCATCTGTTTTCATTGATGTCTCTTTTATTTGGAATATATGATCTGTAACTTATCTAGAAATCTCCTCGATGGCACGGAATATCTCGTAAGCCACCTGAGGCACCCATGCGTTTCCGTACGCCTTTATGGATTCTTGTCGCCATCTTGCGAAAGAAATGGTAAGGCGGTCCACATCAAAGGGAATCCCATCATTTCCTCTACAAATAGGGGATTGAGTTGGGAAGTTCCGCCACCTACCTTGTGGGCTATCTGTTCGGCTAGATTGGCATTCTCCTTGTTGTGGCTTTTCAAGGATGTCATTGTCATGGCTGAGCGAAGTCCGCCCGATGCGCTGGGAGTGAGGAGAAAATTCAGCAAGCCTTTTCGGGCAGCGAGTGCCAAGGTTGGACGTTCGGCAGCACCGGGTGACGGACTTTTGTTGATTCTTCCGCCGCCTTTGTCTATTGCTGTGGGGGTGGGAAGAAGTTTCGCCACCGCTAAGTCTTCCAATCCCAGACTGTGGCTGGTTTTGCCATTCTTGGAGTTCCGTCTCCCTTGCTCGTTGATCTCCATATCCTTGTGAGGAATGTCCATCGCATTGGGAGTGGGCAACAATCCAGACTCTGTCTCTTCTGTGCGGTGCTCCGACGGCACAAGCTGGAATAACAATCGGTTGGACGGAATATCCCTCTGCTTCAAGGTCTGTACAGATTTTGTCGAGTGTGAATCGGCTTTCCTCTCTGTATAGGTAACTCTCTTCGAAGATACGGTCTGTACGTCCCATCTTAGCAACTTGGCAGGACTCCACCATCGTCTTGATGTCAGCAACGTTTTCACCAACGACCCAAGTGGGGTGTATCTGCCGTATCGCTCGAAGCATCTCTGGCCAGAGGTAGCGGTTATCGTCCGCTCCTTTTCTTCGACCAGCGAGCGAGAAAGGCTGGCAGGGGAATCCTCCTGTGAGAACATCGACCTTGCCCCCCCACTTTGTAAAGTCTGTTTTTGTAATGTCTTCATAACTTTCTGCGTTTGGGAACCAGTAGTCGAGCACCTTGCGAGGAAATTCCTGTATCTCACAATGGAAGAGGTTTTGCCATCCCATCATAGATGCAGCCACCTCTGCGCCACCGATTCCGCTGAATAAACTAGCGTGATTCATGTTGTAGTTTCTTGTTGTGTAGTAAAAACACCGATTGATGTTGTCGCACGGTGGTCAAAAGATATACTTGTCATAAATGCGGTAATGTTTAAGTCTCTGTTCTAACACCTTCCTTTCCGTATCATTAGGCTAAGAGGCGAAAGTGGCTCACGTCTTTCCGTGGGGTCAGATAATTAATATAAAGATACCTAAATTTCTAAAGTTATACATGAGTTCATTCTGCCACAATCATACTCTGCCGTAGGTTAAACACTTGCAATCATATTGCGCTAAGAAACATTCTCTTTTTGCTTGGCGTGGTCTATGAGCCATTGCAGGTGAGCCGCCTTCTTGGGGTCTCGGAAGAGGGACTTAGCCTTGGAGACATTCGTGTTTCCCCATTGCTTTTTCCGTCTTCTCTCCTCAGCACGTTTCATATTGTACGTATGCTGATATTGTTTCACCTTGTCAGGATTCCGCTTGCGCCACTGCTTGGCATACTCTAAAAGTCGCTCCTTGTTTTCCAGATAGTATCGCTGGTAGTAGCCCAACCCAGTTTCTCGTTTCAAGGCTGCATTTTGGCGATATTGTTTCAGTTTCTCAGGATGCGCCTTGCGGTAAGCCTTGCTTCTGGCTAGGATGCGCTCACGGTGCTTGCGATAGTAATCTTGCTCGTACTCCTTCCTACGCTGCTTTGCTTGTTCCGACTCCATTGTTCTCTGTCTTTTGGCAAGGGATATGCACGATGTGCTGGACGTATACCTTATGCAACAGGCAGTATCTGCCATTGATGCAGTTTCGCCCATGCTCGCATCGGCTGCACTCCTCGTTTCTGCATTTACTTGTTGTATCGCTCATAGTAGTAAGTTACTATTTGGTGCTCACTTGGTTCTTTACCATTGTTTTGTATGGTAAGCGTATCGACTATCTCATCATAGGTAGACTGAGACATCTGTGAAATCAGGTTCTCGTCATGAATGCCCTGTGAGAGCTTGTGGATGCAGAGCCATAGGATAAAACTCCAGAAGGCAATGCAAATGATGGTCTTAACTGTCTTCATAATCTTAAGAAGTTTAAATGTTTGTACTTAATTATTTGGGTAGTCGGTAGGGGAGTCGAACCCCTGAACCTATCTGCTTAGTCCTTTTTCGCAGAGATAGCTATATACTCGCAATTCAATAATTTGTATGAAATTAATAGCGGACATCGCCCCCAATGGGCTTGGCTACATGCTACACTGAGCAATACCGACTATGTGTGATGAACTGAATGTAAATCTGAGGAGTGGTGGCTCTATGCCAGTCATTTGACAGAAGACCTTACTTAGAGCCACCTAGAACGCTAGTTTTCGCAGGAATATTTCCTCAGATATAAATTAAGCATTACATTACGCTTTATCGCTTCACAGCGATCTGACACAATCTACTGAAAAAACATTTTTGGAAATTATATCTAATAATAAAATATGAGTCAGTGTGGACGAGCCAAGTCCTGAACGCTGTAGGCGCAAGCCTCCAATTCAGCGATAGGCAGGTCTATGCGAGTTACCTTGCCATTCTCATTGTATCGGTACTTCTCCTTGATGTAGCCCTTGGCAACCCATCTCCTTACATTGGTACGCCCATAGGTGTCGTAGGCTTGTGCCTGGCTGACGAATGGCTTTTTGCCGACAGCCTTGCATACTTCCTCCTTGACTACATTTCGGATGGCAGAGATGAATGTGTCGAAAGACAGCATCTTGTCTGCAAACTGGATTTGTACTACTTGGTTCATAAGTTCTTGTGTTTACTTGATGCGTGTAACTTCTATTATCTCCTTCTTTCTATCGAGGTGAGTGGTGAACTTACGTCCGTATTGCAACCCGATACAGGAGCAACTGTTTTTTACCGACCCGAAACGTCGTATAGGGAAGTTGATAGTTTCCCCGATTTGCATCTCTTTGAGTCGTGGATGGATGGATGTGTTGTAATCTTCTTTCATGCTGAGTCTGATTTTAGACAAATACTTCATCGATGAGGCTGAGGATCGCTTGTTTTACCTCTTCCTTATCAGTCTGTAGGTTTCTCCGGCATCTGCCGACACATAAGTCTACAAGGAGCTGCTTGGCTGAAGGAGCATGTCTTCCTCTCCTTACTGCTTCGCCACACCTTTCGTCCAGATAGTCTTCGATTTCATCTATATCCAAGCCATCAAGTATCTCTTCGATGTCCAATTCCACGTCAGTTTCGTATGTTCCTAGATTCATAATTATATAATGTTTATGTGAGTATTGTTTTATCTGTATTGTAGTAGTCTTATCGAAGGAAGTTGTATAACTCTTTAGCCCTTTGGAGAGTCTTTGGGTCACCGTTTGCAATGCAAGACCAGTCTAGGGCTTTAAGCATGTTTTCCCAATCCTTTATTGGAGCATCGTATATCCACAGGAATATTTCTTCGACAACCGCTTTTTCGTCGGGGAAACCGCACAAGCGGTAAATTTCCGATCGCAGCCAGAATCGTTTTTCTAATTTTGCAGGGTCTTCACGCTTGTATGGCTTCAGGTATTTCGTATCAGGAAGCAAGTCTTCGATGTAGCACCATCTAGTGCAGCCTTCTGGGTGAATCCACACGTGCTTGTCTTCTGGGTCTTCGTTCATGTTATGCCAGACGCCTGTGTCGAATGCGTTCATTCCCTTATCCCATGGAAAAATGTCGTAGACATCTTTGCCTTTCTTATCGACTCCAGCACAGACAATGCAGAGAGCACCATCCACCTTAGGCCGTTCGCTGATAGGGTCATGCCAAACGTCACTAAGGAAAGAGGAGATTTCGGTATTTTTCTCGATTCTAATCATTTTTCTTCTGTTTTATTTGGAACTTATTTATTTATTTACTAACTTTGCGGCGCAAATCGGTTAGTAGTCATGCTAACACGCCCTTCGGCAAACCGTCATTTGTTGAAGAACCGCTCGAAAGAGACTTGAAAGCCCTTGGATTCCGCACCCTCGGGCTTTTTTGTTGCCCATGACGGTGGGCAATCAAGCTTCTCGGCAATTTCGCTGAGTCGCAAAGCAGAAGGGAGGTGTATGAACATGACAAATACCGATTTGAACAAAAAGGGTAAGAAACTTATCTTTCGTAGATACTTCCGAGATAAGAATGGCAAGATTCATTTCCCTAAGAAGTCTCGTGTATTCCCTATTTGGGCAAACGAGAAGTAATCTATCCTTTTTGGTGGGCAGCAGCTGGATGCCCACTTTTCTCTTCTATCCGTCTTCGGCTCTTGCTGATACCGGAAATATTTTGGATTGCTTCTTCATTTTTCTTCTGTTTTATTTGGAACTTATTTATTTATTTACTAACTTTACGGTGCAAAGGTACAATAAACTTTTTATGAGTGTATAGTATAGTGGGCATAATTAAGAGATATTAACCCACTTTGTTGAACATTTAAGATATATTTACTATGAATGTGCAAAGAATACTGGACATAATAACGTCCAACAAACTGAGCAAGATTGATATTGCTTCTAAGATGAAGGTGAGTAGAACTACACTTGATAACCTTCTAAATGGTGCAGATGTGAAGGTAAGTACCATAGAGAATCTTGCAGAAGTACTAGGGGTAAGCGTTGCGGAGTTTTTCGAGTCAACGCCTAAGTCGTCTTTCAATACGGGAAATAATCTTTCTAGTTCTTTGAACTTATTGGAACTGGAAAAAGAGAACATTGCTCTAAAAGCTGAAAATAAGCTGCTCAGAGAGATACAAGGCATCGCAGCTAAAAAGTCAGCCGTTTAGGCTTTGTTTACGGAGGGAAATATAAGGGAAAAGAGTAAAGGTGCTTCCGAGAAAAGGCATGTTGTAGAATTATAAGATATAGTAATTGTGATAGGAGTTCTATTGATAGTAATTGCTCTGCTTATCGTTTTTGTAACGATACTTTTATTAGGTGCATTCCAAAAGAATGAACCATTAGTAGACGTGCTATCTTTTCAAGGAACTATCAAAAAACTGAAAAGGGAAGTGCCTGAAAAGGAAAACAAAATTCTGCAACAGGGAATAGAAAATCATAGTTTGAAGGAATCCAATAACTCTTTCGAGAATACGATTTCTTCATTGACGTACGAACTTAGCCAAAAATCAAGAGAGCTGCTCAGAAAAGATAACGAGTGCGCAGGTAAGGATAGCTTGATTAGAGGATTAAATTTTCAATGCAATGACCTGAATGACTCTTTGAAAAAGGCCAAGGAAGATGCGGAGAGGGCAGAATGGGCATATTCTGAGCAGTGTGAGAAATGTGAAGCTATGAAGATTGAAATAGAAAGGCTTAATGAGAGGCTGGATTCATTTGATGCAATCATAGATAGCAAGAATCCGTTTGACTATGTTGCTCATTTGCGTGCTCATGCTTTGGAACATGCCAGAGGGTATGAGAATGCTAAAACTGAGACTTTAGCTTCGTTGTTCAAGTATCAGTATAAGTTTGAGTATTTACTTTCAATCTATCCAGAGTTGAGTGTATATCGTGATGATGATGCTTACATTCAATACATACAAGAGGAGGAGCAAAAATGCAATATCAAGAACTGGCTTTCCGATGATGAATATAAAAAGCTTTCAGAAGTAGAACGTGAACAGTTGGCAGTGGATAGGTATATAGTAAATTACAAGTCGAATTGGTCAAATTGGGAGAAGGGAAGGAATTACGAGATTTATGTGGCCTATATGCTGTATAACGACAAAAAGCTATGCAATGATGGATATGACATAATCCAAGAAGGTCTCAACAAGAAGTTGGAAGACAAGGGACGAGATATTATCGCAACCCACAGAAAGACAGGACAAGTCTTAATTGTGCAGTGCAAGAATTGGAGCGAACGCAGTGTAATTCGGGAGAATGTTATATTCCAACTCTATGGCTCCTATATGCAATGGCTGGTAGATAATAGCAAGAGTCTAGCGGATGATGTTGTACCTTGTTTATATTATACATGTCAGTTGTCACCAGTAGCAATAGAGTGTGCCAGAATGCTGAAAGTAAGGTGCGTGCCTTTACCTATGGGGAGATTTCCTGTAATTAAATGCAATGTAAACCATAACACAGGGCAGCTGATTTATCACCTTCCTTTTGATAGACACTACGACTTAGTGAAGATTAATGCCAAAGGAAAAGGATATAAATTTAAAATTGCTGAGGCTATAGATGAAGGTTTCAGAAGAGCGTATAATCATTAAATAATATAAGTTATGAGACGAAATTATCAGAAATCTATATTCATGTTTCTCATTTGTTTAGTAGGCATGTTTTGCTCATGTAGTAAGGATGCTTATTCTGGGAATGAAGATGAAGCGGCAAATAATACCGTAGTATGGGATGACGAGGCGTTTAAGGTAAGTTATGCTAAGGTTCCATTAGTATTTTCCACTCCTGGCCCACTCTACAACATATACTTCGATTTAAGAATTAGTTTGGATAATTCGGAAGACCCTTCTAAATATATAGATGTATCACTTGTAAATTATGAATATGGTGAAAAGGTCGACTTAACAACAAATAAGTTCGAATCGCAGTTTACGATAGTAGATGAGGCACAAAAGCCAAAGGTCGATTTTGATGTCAAGGGTGGCTCGTCACACATGAATCAAGGCAGTTACTTTCTCATGTCAAGAGATGGAGATGAATTTACTATTGATATGCAAATATGCTATACCAACAACAGTGGTTTCTCTCATTCTATCAAAGTTAAGTACAAAGGGACTATTATTGGCTCAGATGGTTTGCCTCCTACAGATTGGAAAGAGATATTGAAGAATACCTATACTTATAAATTTGATTTTAATGGAGAATCTTGCAAATACGGTTCTTTGCCTGTGTTTAGTGTTGGCGATAATGAAGTTTGTTTTCGGGCAGATTTGTACGGTAAGGTTTCCTCCTTTTATGTGTGGGCAACAAATTTTGAATATGGTAAGCAAATACCTATCATAGCAGCACAGATACAAGAGGATAGACAGAATACGTCAGAGTTGCTTTGGAAAGATGCAATATTGGATGGAAGCTATATATTGGTAAATAAGAATGCCAATCAATTAGGGCATAATGATATAATTGTCAAATTAAACTGTAAAAAGGATGATAAACTTTATAAGTTTGATGTGGAATACAAAGGTGAACTTAAAAATGGAAATTGATGCCATTAACCGAAAGATTCTTTTTGTGGATGGCGTAAAAATTAGGAATTTAAAAATTGTTTAGAATAGAGATAGCTAATTGCTGATAAAGTCTATGTTTCTGACAGCCGAGGCTCCAAGCGATACCACAAGGACAGGAAATGCCAAGCATCGAGGCGAAGCACAGGGCGCATAACTGCAACAGATGAGGCTAACGCCATTGACCAAGGGAAAACCTTGTGCGGATGGTGTGGTAAGTAAGAAAAAGAAAGTTTCCAGTTAGGAAAATAATTTTCTCCAACTGGGAAGAATAAAATAAAAGTCGTAAATTTGCATGTGGACAAAAGAGCTTGGAAAATATACACTTGATGTATCGAAGTACATTTTGACGGGTGTTGTAATAACTTCACTCTTCAAAGACTTCGATGACAAAGTGTTTATCTATGTGGTAGGAATAGTTCTTGCTCTTCTTTGCTTGATAGTCGGATTGATCCTAACAAACAGTAAGGATGAAAAGAAGAAAGATACAGAGGGGATTAGTAGGAATATAAATAATAATAAAAAGAAGAATAGGAGATAATAATATGGGAGTATATCTAGCATTTTTATTTATCGGTGTGCCTTGCATAGCATTCTTATTGTTCTGTTTGACGAACAACGGTAAACGTTGGCTTCGTCAGAACAATATGCTGTAAGTCGTAATTAAAAATAAAATAAATATAGGAGATTAAGAAAATGGAGAATATTAGTAAAGTAAAGAGTGAGACTAAGATTATGCAATGGCTAACGTCAAAGCATGAGCCAGTAGTAGACTTGTCTTCCATGACAGAGAGAGAAATCAGGTCAATGTATAGAGCTATATTAAAATGAGGGTATACTTAGACACGAATATACTTGCTTTCTTGCTTATGGGCAACTATGATGACATAAGCAACGATGTGCTGTCCTTATTCCGTGACGAGAACACAATCAACTTAACTAGCGTGGTATGTGTTGACGAGCTGATACACTTATGTCAGATTGGGAAGGTGCCAATCAGCAAGCGGAGTCCAATCAAGTCACCTTCTGATATTACGGAATGGTTGGACGGCATAAGTATACAGGTTACAGAAGTGAGAAAGAAGCACCTAGACGAAGTGGCTGGTTTGCATCTTTACGAAGACCATCGTGACCCCAACGACCGTCTGATTATCGCTCAGGCTATAAGTGACAGAATACCGTTGGTCAGTTCAGACCGCAAGTTTGGCCGCTACGAGAAGTATGGCTTGGACTTCATATTTAATGAGCGTTGAGACAAATCATGAAAGCACTTGCGTGATATTTATCTGGAAGTGCATCCCCGAAGTTGTTAGGTAGTTCTAAATTGTTTAGAGAAGGTGCTATCAAATGCTGATAAAATCGACATTTTTGAATGCCAGATGAACGTGTTATCGGAATAGTTGGTGAATTTGTAATAGGAAAAAGTAAGACTTATGAAGAAGAGAGGGAGAAGTAACATTTTAGTTGCCCTGTTGCTTGTCATGGCGTTTATGTTTAGTAGTTGCTATCATCGCCGTGCCAATCACTTGCAGCACGCTGCTTTGGTAGAGTATAGTGATAAACAACTGGATTCCATCTCATTCTCAACAACCCATCATTATACCAACAAATTTAACTTTGTGGTTTTCAAAGATTCGCTCCAGCTTATTAGGCAGCAACCTGAGGAATATCTGAGTGGACTAAGTGTTGACTCCTTTACCGTCACGAAAAACCAGTTGCTGGTAGTGACCGAGATACGGATGGTACCGCAAGACTCCATAGACTCAGTATGGGTACAATTGGCTATGGAGGACAATCGGTTCGGTTGGATAAGGGAGTCAAAAATGCTACCAAAGGTGGTGCCGGACGACCCTATCTCCGAATTTATTATGATTTTCAGCAACGTCCATTTGCTTATATCCCTCGTTATCGTCTGTCTGATAACGGTGGCTTATTTTGTCCGTAAGATATTTCATAGTAATGGCAAGATCGTTCACTTCAATGATATAGACTCGCCTTATCCTACAGCTTTGGTGCTGATGGTGTCGGTCTCAGCCACCATTTATGCGATGATTCAAACTTTTTATCCAGAAATATGGCGACATTTTTTCTTCCATCCTACGCTCAATCCATTTGCTGTACCTCGTGTATTGGGATTCTTCCTAGCTACGGTATGGGCGATAATCATCTTGGCATTGACCTGTGTTGATGAAGTATACCATCGGCTTTCATTCGGCGACGGTATGCTTTATCTTGGTGGCTTGGTAGGAGTCTGCGCCATGGATTATATCATTTTTAGCGTCACTACCTTATATTATATAGGCTATCTAATTCTGTTGGGCTATATATGGTTTGCTATCAGAATTTACTTGCGCAGTAATAATACATGAGAGTTTATCTCAAAGTCTTGCCTAAAGTTATGGCGGCCACGACCGTGGCACCTAAGGCTGCTAGTTTGTCGGCAAAACGGCAGACAGAGCCACCTGATGTGATAATATCATCGAATAGAAGTACCTTCTTTCCTGCAAAATATGGTTCGTCAATAGTACAGGTATCTGTTTCATCCTCATCCATGGAAAGTGTGTATGAAAAATGTTCATACGCATTCTCTAAGCCTGTGGATGCGCATACAGCTTGGCTGAAAGTTTTGAAGCGTCGTTCGGTGTGACTTTTCTTGGAGGCAGGGATGCAGACAAATACCAGTTGGGTAGCGTCTTCTGCAAATGTATCCTTGATGAGTGTTGTTACCATTTCTATGGCCTCTTTTACGGCTTGTTGGTGATCAATCTCTGTGGTCAGTTCTGAGTTTCCCTTGAAGTTGGTTATCAAGTTTCGCTTTTCCCATTCCTTGTCGGTGAGTTCGAAGTTACCAAAAGCGTTGTAGGCAGTGTAGTCTACCAACCAAATGTAATGAATGCCATTTTGAAGAACAGGCCATTCTTGAATTTTCTTCGTATATTCTGCCATAGTTCAGAGAATTTATAAATAATTGCTATATTGGTGCAAAAATAGCTATATTTTTTGTAAACCGCAAGTTTTTTGTGTGTTTTTAGACCATTTGGACCACATTTTTAAGAAAGTATATCACTTTTTGGATGGTACGCTTTGTATTTCATGTTTTTTCTCGTAACTTTGCACCTTGTAACATAAGATATATCAAAATATTATGACGAGAAAAACAAAATTACATGAGCTTAGAGACTACTTCATTATCGCTTTGGCCATGATAGAGGGTAGTATCGGACTTAACATTTTCTTACTTCCTAACCATATCACTATGGGAGGAGTAGGCGGTATCGCTTCTATTATTTGTTGGGGATTTGCTGTTCCTGCTTCTGTATCTTACTTGGCTCTCAATGTATTTCTCTTGTTGATAGCTTTCCGTATCTTGGGGTGGAGGTTTTGTGCTAAGACCATCTATGGAGTGGGTATCTTTGCGGTTACCACGCGTATTATAGAGACCCAGACGATAGGCATGACACCTCTTTTGCACGATCAGCCTTTTATGGCCACGGTGATAGGAGCGTTCTTCATGGGAAGTAGTGCTGGACTAGGTCTATCATGCAATGGGTCTACTGGTGGTTCCGACACCGTGGCAGCAATGATCAACAAGTATTACAATATCTCTTTGGGTCATGCCATTATGATATGCGACTTGTTTATCATTACGAGTTCTTATTTGGTGCTCCGTTCTTGGGAAATGGTGATTTATGGTTATGTATGCCTCTTTGTACAGTCTCTTTGTGTCGACCATGTAGTTAATGCGTTGCGTCGTTCTGTGCAGTTTTTTATCATATCAGACAGGTACTTGGAGCTGAGTGCTGCCATTAATACAGCAGCAGACCGAGGCTGTACAGTGATGGATGGTCATGGTTGTTATAGTGGTAAGGACGTACACATGTTGTTTGTGTTGGCTCGCCAGCGCGAGTCGCAGAAGATATTTCGACTCATCGATGAGATAGACCCCACCGCCTTTGTAAGCCAGAGTGCAGTCATCGGTGTTTATGGAGAAGGTTTTGACCGTTTTAAGTTAGGTAAATCTTCTAAGAATAAAGATACAAAAAAGCTAGCCTCCCAATAATAAGGGGCTAGCTTTTTTTGTTGTATTAGTTTTGTTTTCTAAGCATCATCTACTATTAGTGTAAACTCATGTTCTAGTCCACATAGTCTACTTTGATGACGATGACACGTATGTTCTGATCTTCCGTATCATTAGCCACTTTGGCTATGTGCCAGTCGCGAGGGAAGAAGATAAAGAACTTGTTTGGTGTGCTATCATAAAATTTGGAGCAACACTTCTTGTAGTCGTAGTGTATTACGTCGGGTCTGTACTTGGAGTTTGGCTTGCTCGTGTAGTGGTCGATGATTCCAAAACGCTCAGTGCCCTTTACTACATACTGGAAGTCAATGTGATGGTTGTGGCTTTCGGTACTGCGTTTTTCCAAAGGTTCATTCTTGCTGTCTTCCACGCTTACTACGAGCGAAGTGCCTGGTATTGGATGTTTACCCTTGGCTATGGTGAGCAGGTCGGTTTTGGCTATGAAGTCGAAGAGGGCTTTCCATTGCTGGGGATTTCGTTTATACTGCAGGTAGAAGTCTACTAAATTTACGCTCTCATGCGCTTCGGCCTTGTCGAATCCATTGCGCCAATCTCCCGACTCGTACCATGCTTTGGCTTCCTTTATGAGTTTTGGATTATCTCCATAGTACTGGGTATAGTATCCTTTCATCTTTCCGCCTACGCTGCAAGATTTTTGGATAGTTCCACAACACTGCGCATTGGAAGTGCTGAAACTCAACATGCCGCATAGCAGGATGCTTGCTAATATCAGTTTGTTCATAGACTTACAGTTGTACTGGTATCTTCTTGACACGGCGCTCGTGACGACCTCCCTCGAAGGTGGCGGAGAAGAATTCATCGAGGATAGCCTCGGCTGTTTTGTTGTCGATGAAGCGACCGGGTAGAACGATGCAGTTGGCATCATTGTGCTGACGGATAAGTTGTGCTACGTCTTTGTTCCATACTAATCCAGCACGTACACCCTGATGCTTGTTGAGAGTCATTGCCATACCTTCGCCACTTCCGCAGATGCCGATGCCTGGGTAGACATCACCTTTTTCGATGCCTTCTGCCAATGGGTGTGCGAAGTCTGGATAGTCTACGCTTTCATCGCTATATGTACCATAATCCTTAACGGCATAACCTTTCTTCTCTAGATACTGCAAAACGAATTGCTTCATTGGAAAGCCAGCGTGATCGCTAGCCAAACCTACTGTCTTTACTTCCATAATACTTTTTGTTTTAGAGTGAAGAACGAAGAGTGAAGAGTGAAGAATTCGATAGCTTCTGCTCTTGTTGGCCTTCCTTGCTTCACAAGGTTAGTAAATATAAAAAAAAGGAGTGGAGAACGAAAGAGAAAATCTAAAACTCCATGAGAGGAGCATTTGGATTATTCACTTTTCCGTTCTTCACTCTTCACTTAAATTATGCTTCCGTCAAGAAAGCTTTTACCTGCTTATAAACGTTCTCGCCTGTGTAGCCAAGTTTCTCGTCGAGCACCTTGTATGGGGCGGAGAAACCGAAGCTTTCCATTCCCCAAACCTTACCGTTGGCACCAACAAGTCCTTCGAGAGTAACAGGGAGGCCTGCTGTCATGCCGAAAATCTTCGCTCCCTTAGGCAGTACACTCTCTTGATACTCCTTGCTCTGGCTACGGAACAATCCCTCTGATGGAGCGCTTACTACGCGAACCTTGATACCATCTGCACGAAGTGCCTCTGTGCCAGCTTCCAAAGTAGATACCTCGGAACCTGATGCGACCAAAATTACGTCAGGATTTTCGTCGCTGCCAGCTACGATGTATGCTCCCTTGGCAGCTTGCTCGTAGTTATTGCCCTCTGGTAACTTAGCTATGCCTTGACGAGAGAAAATGAGAGCTGTAGGAGTCTCAATATTCTCCATGGCAAGTTTCCAACAAACTGTAGTCTCGTCTGCATCAGCAGGGCGGAATACACGTACGCTGTCCTTGCCCGCATGATTCTTCAGCTTCTCCATTAAGCGAATTTGGGCTTCCTGCTCCACTGGCTCATGAGTTGGTCCATCCTCACCTACGCGGAAAGCATCGTGAGTCCAAATGAATTTCACTGGGATCTGCATCAAGGCTGCCAAACGTACGGCGGGTTTCATGTAGTCTGAGAATACGAAGAATGTACCCATGGCGGCTACTACACCTCCGTGAAGCATCATGCCGATACACATATCTGCCATTGTCAACTCTGCAACACCTGCCTGGAAAAATGCACCCGAGAAGTCGCCACGTACGAGGCTCTTGGTCTTCTTTAAAAAACCATCAGTCTTATCTGAATTAGAGAGGTCGGCTGATGCGCAAATCATATTAGGAACTTGCTCTGCCAATACTCCGAGACATGCTGCGCTTGCTGCGCGTGTGGCAGAGCCAGCCTTCTGCTCAACCTTACTCCAGTCTACTTGGGGGGCTTTGCCGCTGAACCACTCATCCATCTGGGCAGCCTTCTCAGGGTTAGCCTTGCGCCACTCAGCCTCAGCCGCCTTGCGCTCTGCTACGATGTTCTTTAATTCCTCTGCGCGCTTAGCGTAGAGCTCCTTCACGTCGTCGAAGATGACGAATGCGTTCTCAGGGTCACCACCGAGGTGCTTGATAGTATTCACATAAGCATTGCCACCGAGAGGAGCACCATGGGTCTTGATGCTAGCCTCGTAGCTAGAACCGTCCTCCTTCAAGGCACCCTTACCCATAATAGTCTTACCGATGATGAGGGTAGGGCGTTCCTGCTCCTTCTTGGCTGCATCGAGTGCCTCACGAATTTGAGCTACGTCGTTACCGTTAATCTTGATAACGTTCCACCCCCAAGCCTTGTACTTCATCTCTGTATCCTCTGTCATCACAATGCCACACTCTGTAGAGAGCTGGATGTCATTGGAATCGTAGAACATGATGAGGTTGTTCAAGCCGAGGTTGCCAGCGATACGACCTACACCCTGTGAGATTTCCTCCTCTACTGCACCATCAGAGATGTATGCGTAGATTTTGTGTTGCATCATAGTAGATCCGAGGCGAGCTTCCAGGAACTTCTCTGCTACAGCTGCACCTGCGGCGAGGGCATGACCCTGACCGAGAGGACCTGACGAGTTCTCGATACCACGCTGCAGGTCAAGTTCTGGGTGACCAGGAGTGACTGAACCCCATTGACGGAATTGCTTAAGGTCTTCCATAGAAAAGAAACCACGCATAGCCAAACCTGCATAGAGCATTGGGCTCATATGACCTGGGTCGAGGAAGAAACGGTCGCGACCTGTCCAGGTAGGGTCTGCTGGATCGTATACCAAATACTCAGAGAAGAGTACATTGATGAAATCTGAACCTCCCATGGCACCACCTGGGTGTCCTGAGTTTGCCTTTTCTACCATTGACGCAGCCAAGATGCGGATATTGTCGGCTGCATGATTCATTACTTTAATGTCGTTCATAATACAATGTATTTATTTTTTGTTTATTATTTTCTGCTATATATTTCTGTTCATTTGGATTCCTCTTGGAAATCTTCAACAAAAATACTATTTAATTTTCAAAACAACGATAGATTTTGCAGGAATCTTCACTTTCAGGTTGTTTTTCTTCAATTTTGCATCCTTGAAAGCTATAGGCTTCACTACGTCTGGACTCTCGAAGTCGTTGTAGTCGCTTATCTTCTTGCTGCTTAATATCTGTCCGTTCACTGTCTTGGGAGCGGCGATGCCATCTAGGCAGAACTCAACCTCTTGTGCCTTGTCGAGGCTTACGTTGGCGAGCGATACGATGATAGTGCCGTCTGCTGTTTTGGCAGCCGATGTGGATAGCAACGGTATCTTTCTGCCATCTTTGGCATGTTGGTCTCCACGTACTTCCATGGAGTCACACTTCACGTCCATGGGAAGGTAGGTAGCCTCTTGGAAGTCCTTGTACATATTAAAAACATGGTAGGTAGGGGTTAATACCATGTGCCCTGTGCCCTTAGTGTCTGTCAAGATCATAGACTGAAGTACATTTACTACCTGGGCGATGTTTGTCATGCGAATTCGGTCGCAATGGCGATGGAAAACATTGAGCGAGAGGGCTGCTACAAAGGCATCACGCATACAATTCTGCTGATAGAGGTGACCACGTATTGTGCCAGGCTCCTCATCCCACCAAGTTCCCCATTCGTCTACTAAGAGGCCTATTTGCTTCTTAGGGTCTGCTTTGTCCATGATAGCCTCGTGCTTCTTGATGACATCCTCAATTCCTAGGCACTTGCCCATTGTCCAGTAGTAATCGTCCTTGTCAAACTTGGTGGCAGAACCTTTGCTTCCGCTCCATCCTGTTACAGTATAATAATGTAGAGAAATGCCATTGGCACGATGTCCGACACGATTCATAAGCACCTTAGTCCAGTTGTAGTCATAGTCGCTGGCACCTGATGCAATCTTGTACAGCTCGTTGCCATCATAGTTACGGCAGTATACTGAGTAGCGGCGGAAGAGGTCTGAGTAATATTCCGGACGCATGGAACCACCACATCCCCAACTCTCGTTACCTACGCCGAGAAACTTTACTTTCCATGCTTTGTCTCTACCATTCTGGCGGCGGAGCTTAGCCATAGGCGTGTCACCGTCGCTGGTCATGTATTCCACCCATTTGGCCAACTCTTCTACTGTACCAGAACCCACGTTGCCGCTTATATAAGGCTCGCATCCCAATAGTTCGCAGAGATTCAAAAATTCGTGTGTGCCGAAAGAGTTGTCCTCTATGGTACCACCCCAGTTGTTGTTTTGCATCTTAGGGCGTTTGTCGCGAGGACCGATACCATCCATCCAGTGATACTCGTCGGCGAAGCAGCCTCCAGGCCATCTTAACACTGGAACTTTTAAGTCTTTGAGGGCTTGGAGCACATCGTTGCGATACCCTTGTGTATTAGGTATCTGTGATTCAGGACCTACCCAAAGACCACCATAAATACAACTTCCAAGATGCTCGGCAAATTGTCCGTAGATTTCCTTGTGTATCTTTTGCTTGCCTTGGGTAGCATGAATGGTTCCTGTTACATCTTGTGCTTGAACAGAAAATGTAACTGCGGTAGAAAGCAATGTGGTAGCGATAAGTCTATTCATGTTGTTTGTTATTTAGAAGTATTTGTTATCGTAAATAATACGATTAGAAATTTTATTTCCCTAAAAAGAAAAAAAGGGGATAGAGGTACCGCTGTACCTTTAGAATTTGAAACATTGGCTCCCCAGCCAAATTCTAAATAAATGATAATATATATAATTCCATTCTATCCCCTTAATAGCTTTTATTGTTTATTTGCAACGGCTGCCTGTTCGATGGACAAGCCAGCCTTGTAGGTTTCGATGTACTTGTCGAAGCCAGCCACGTCTTCAGCTGTAGGAGCAATCTCTTCGCCCGTGTTGCCTGCAAACACCTTGTTGTCGAGGTAGTCGGCGAGGTTGAGTTTTTCGTCATTATTGACGAGATAGCCAGCGAGCAATGCGATACCCCAGGCTCCTCCTTCTCCTGCTGTCTCCATCACAGAGATTGGAGAGTTGATAGCTGCAGCGAGGATGCGCTGGCCTACGCCCTTGGTCTTGAAAAGACCTCCGTGACCTGTGATGCGGTCTACTTGTACCTTCTCGTCCTTGAAGAGCACATCGTTGCCAATCTTTAGTACTGCTACAGAAGCGTAGAGGTTGGCACGCATAAAGTTAGCGAGATTGAAGTGGTCGTTGGCAGAACGTACAAACATAGGACGACCTTCGGCAAGACCCGTTACAGGTTCGCCTGATATATAGTTGTATGCGATGAGGCCACCGCAGTCTGCCTCACCCTCAAGAGCGTGGTTGTAGAGTTTACCGAATACTTCGTTCATGTCTACTGGTACACCTAGCAACTCTTGGTACTGCTTAAAGAGACCTACCCATGCGTTGAGGTCTGAAGTGCAGTTGTTGCAATGAACCATAGCTACAGGACTTCCGTCAGGAGTAGTCACCATATCAATCACTTCGTAAGGTTGGCTCAATGCTTTCTCCAGTACAATCATAGAGAAGGAAGAGGTTCCTGCGCTTACGTTACCTGTACGCTGGCGAACAGCGTTGGTGGCTACCATACCTGTGCCTGCATCACCCTCTGGAGGACAGAGAGGAGCACCTGCCTGAAGTGTGCCTGATGGGTCGAGCTTCTTGGCTCCCTCCTCGGTCAGCACGCCGGCATCCTCGCCTGCGTTCAACACCTGTGGGAGGATGTCGAGGATCTTCCAACCCAAGTTTTTGGGCTCGATAAGCTTGTCGAACTTAGCCACCATCTCTGCGTCGTAGGCGTTGGTGTTGGAGTCGA
>CAVKLF010000002.1:0-65313 GCA_963657075.1 bacterium
TCTTCACTCTTCACTCTTCGTTCTTCACTCCCCATACTTAGGCGTTTTCCTTACGCAGGATGTCAAGTCCCATGCGCACGATTTTCTGAAGTTCGAGCTTAGAGCTGTCCACGAACTCAGCCACCGCAAAGTCCTCAGGACTAACCTCATAGACACCCAACTGCTCCTGCTTGTCGATATCGCCAGCAATGATGGCCTTGATCAGGTATTCGCCATAAATGTCCATCGGCAACACCTTGTCGTACTCGCCACTCATAATCATGTGGCGCTCACCACCCTTCACACGAGCATCGAGATCGTACTCCTTCTTCTTGCCAAAGAGCCAAGAGAGATAAGAGCGAGAGGTAGAGAACTGGTTGGCACGTGGCAGTATCCATCCCAGCATCTCATCGTTGTCGTCGCCCTCGGGTATCGCAGTAATCTCTGAGGTGTGCCCGCCTACATAGTCATCCAATGTAGTCTTTACACCTGTCAATGGGTTGCCATTGATAAGGCGCACATGCTCTGTCTGCTTCAGCTGATCACCTACGATGGCACTCAGAGGTGTACCCACCAAGACATTGGCATAGCCAGGAGTCTTCATCTCGCTACCTGCCACAGCCACTACCTTGTTAAGGTCTACCTTACCTGTGAGGAACAGGCGACCGAAGAAGATAACGGCAGAGGGGTCTACTGTCCATACCACCTCACCCTTGTTGACGGGGTCGATGTGGTTGACCTGCACACCTACGTTACCCGCAGGACAAGGTCCGTCGATGACGTTAAGTTCCACATGCTTGGCATCACTCAGAGCCACGCTATGCTGATCTACACCTACGCCAAGATAAGTTTTCGCCATCTTACTCAGGGCTGTCAAGCCTGTCTGGAAAGCCTCCTCATTGCCAGCGAGTTCCACCTGGAAGTCGGCAGCGAGCGGCATGTCTCGAAGTACAGAAACGAAAATTGCCTTAGGCTGGGTGTCTGGTGTGGTAGACACAGCATAAGGCAACTGGTTGATGTACCCGAAAAGACCAGCCTCAAGCAAGGCTTGCTTGACAGCTTCGCCATCCATTGCATCCACATTCTTTTTACCAAAATCGACAGAAGTCTGCACCGCGTCGGCTTTCACCTTCACGCATAGCACCTTGCGGCGCTCCCCTCTCTCAATGGCGGTAACTTGACCGCTCACTGGTGAGGCAAACTTCACCTCTGGGCAAGCCTTGTTGACAAACAAGGCATCTCCGGCATTGACATGATCGCCCTCGCGTACCACCACCTTAGGAGTGACACCCTCGAAAGCCGCGGGAACGAGTGCATACTCGCCCACAGAGGCCACCTTGAGCGTTACATCCTTGCTGGCCTTACCCTTCAGGTTAATGTCCAAGCCTTTACGTAACTTAATTACATTTGCCATAACTACATTTTAAAATATGATTTTTAAATACTGATTTTCTATCTTATATGCTTTCTATATCTGTGCCTTCCTGAGGGGGTACTTACCCCATGTATTGTGTAAAACATTCAAAAGTTGCTGCAAAAATAACAAAAAAAAGTAATATGGAAAAGAAAAAGTAACAGAATTATTCTCCTATCTGATAAAAAATCAGTAATTTTGTGCCAAAATTTCGAGTTTGTGCGATGGTCATAAGGAAATTTGATACATGCACTTTACAAAACTTCATGTTAACAAACGCCCCGTGGCGTGCATACCATCAACCATTAAACATAGACGACTTCTGAAAAAGATCAAACATATCTGCAATGGCATTATCTGGACGCTGGTAGCGGCTTTTTTTATGCTAGTCATACTGTTGCAAGTGCCACCAGTACAAGGGTTTGTTGGCACCAAGGTAGCCCAGGCACTCAGCCAGAAATTTGGCACATACGTGAGTGTGGGCAGGGTAAATCTGGGCGTATTCAATCGCATCATCATAGACGACGTGATGATGCAAGACCAGCTGGGAGACAGTATGATATACGCATCCCGACTCTCTGCCAAGATAGACCTATTGCCTCTGAAGGACGGCAAGATAAGCATCTCCTCAGCCCAACTCTTCGGATTGAGAGCCGATCTCTACAAGCAGACGGCAAAGAGCCAGCCCAATTTCCAATTTGTACTCGACTCATTGGCGAGCAAAGACACTACAAAGCATACGCCACTCAACCTCCACATAGGAAGCCTCATCATTCGCCATGGCGCTGTCTCCTATCAGCAGAGAGACGTGCCCTCGCGACAAGGAGTTTTTTCGCCTAAACATATCGGAGTGAAAAACCTCTCGGCGCATTTCATTCTACAACATCTTACAGACGATGCCATCCAGCTGACCGTCAAGAAACTAGCCCTCAAAGAACGCTCAGGACTACAGCTAGACCATCTCAGTTTCCGTATGGATGCCGACCAGCGACAAGCCACACTGCAAGATTTTGAGATAGCACTCCCCCACTCCCGCTTCCACCTCTCAGACATCCGTGCCACTTATCGCACGGAGGGAGGAAAACTGGTGATGCCTACCTTGCAATACGAGGGAGGCATCGAGCCGTCGACCATCACCCTGTCAGACCTCACCTGCCTAGTGCCCGAACTCAGAAACTTCAGCGATGCCCTGCTGATGGACTGCCAATTTTCGGGTACCGGCACATCGGCACGACTTCGCCAGTTGCACCTCAAGACAAAGAGTGGCAGCCTGGTACTGAGCGCACATGGAAAAGCCAGCGACTGGCAGCGCGACTTACACTGGAGCGCAAACATCGACACCTTCCGCATCTCAGCGGATGGCATCCAGAGCATCGCCCAAAACTTTGGCAAGCGAATCAATATCCCAAAGGAAGCATTGCGCCTCGGGGCTATATATTATAAAGGTAAAGCTTACGGTTCCAGCCACCGCATAGGCACAGAAGGCACATTGATGACGGATGCAGGGCAAGCAAAACTCTCGGTAGAGAAAACCGGGAAACACATCACGGCCCATGTAGACACTCGTGGCATCAACATCGGACAAATCTTGGCAGACCCGAAATTTGGAGCGATTGCCACTACGCTAGATGTAAATGGCACGCCAGAGCTACTGCACGCCAAAGGTGTAGTGGCAAAATTGGACTTCAACAAATATAGTTTCCGCAACATCCAGCTAGACGGTTCTTACTGCAAGGGACTCATTGACGGCACGCTCTCCATCGCAGACCCAAACGCAAAATTCCGAATCAAAGGTTCCTACTCCATCCCCAAGAAACAATATGAGGTAAATGCCACCGTAGAGCACTTACAACCAAGCATTCTGGGCGTAAAGATGGCAGACAAGACCTATGCCCTCGACGACATCTACATCGATGCCAAAAACCAAGGCAAGGACAGCCACCTGGACCTGAAAGCACCTTTTGCCAACATACATGTAGAAGGAGAATACGACTATGGCACACTTGCCAAAAGTTTTACCAATCTGATAGCCAGCAAACTGCCTACGTTACCCGGAATCGGGAAGTTGGATGCTACCGCCAAAAATCACTTTAATTTCCAGGCAGAGATCACCTCTACAGAGATTTTCCAGCGCATGATGGGCATCCCATTGCAAATAGAACGGCCTATCTATGCCGATGGTTTCCTCAACGACCACGAGAAGACCGTCAACATCTTTGCGAGCATCCCAGAGTTCAGCTATAACGACAACGCATACCATAGTGGCAAGTTACGCCTCTACACCTCCAACGACAGTCTGAAGATGGACGCCAGCATCAGACAAGGCACATGGGGCGAGAACAGACCTGCCATACACGTAAAGGCAAACGCCTCCGACAACACCCTGACGACCATGCTAGACTACAACAACCACTCGGCAAAGCTCCCCATCAAGGGTGTCCTCAATGCCGACGCACAATTCTACAAGTCGGAGCAGAACATATCCACTGCCCATGTAGGCATCCGCCCATCCCTCATCCACATCGGCGACACAGCCTGGACGGTACATCCTGCCGACATTACTTACCGCAAGAACCACCTGCAAGTGGAGCATTTCGCCGTGAGCCATGCCGACCAGCACATCGCCATCAACGGCATAGCTACTCCCAACAAGGAAGACTCTATCGTAGCAGACCTCAAAGACGTAGACGTGGCATACATCCTCGACCTCGTGAACTTCCACTCGGTAGACTTTGCGGGCAAGGCAACCGGCAAGGCTATCATAAAGAATATTTTCAAAAGTCCGGATGCCTATGCCAACCTCGACGTCAAGGGCTTCACCTTCGAGGGCGGTCCACTGGGTGTACTCCATGCAGCCGTGGCATTCAACAAGGAGCTAGAGCAGATAGACATCAAGGCAACTGCCGATGATGGTCCAGAGCACCAGCTAGGCATCGATGGATACGTATCGCCAAAACGCAACTACATCGACCTACAACTAGAGCCAAAAGGGGCTAACATGAAGTTTATGGAGAGCTATTGCGGCAGTTTCATGAACAACATCGAGGCATGGGCAGACGGCAAGCTTAACGTAGTGGGCGACCTGAGCAGCATCAACCTAGTGGGCGATATCGTAGCCCGAGGCAAGATACACCTCAAACAGCTCAACACAGACTATACCTTCGACCATCTGCGGGCCCATGCCATACCAGACGACATCCAGGTAGAAGGAGATACCTTATACGACCGTGAGCGACATATAGCAGTAGTAAGCGGTGGCATCCACCACCAACACCTTACCAAGTTGAGCTACGACCTCGACATCAAGGCACGTAACTTTCTCGGCTTCGACACGCATGAGTTTGGCGAAGACACCTTCTACGGCACGATATACGCCACGGGCGAGGTGGGTATCCATGGCAAGAGCGGAGAGACCATCATCGACATCAATGCACAGCCCGATAAAGGATCGCGCTTCGTATACAACGTAGCCAGCCCAGATGCCATTAGCGACAAGAGTTTCATCCATTGGCACGACATCACGCCAGAGCTGGCAGACGACATCAGCCATTCTACCCGCAAAGGGCAGCCATCGGACAACGATGACAACGATTTTGCATCTGATATGATTATCAACTTCCTCGTCAATGCCAACGAAAACCTGGAGGTGAGACTCATCATGGATCCGCAGTCGGGCGACTACATTACGCTCTACGGCAACGGCGTGATAAGAGCCCAATACTTCAACAAAGGAAATTTCGGAATGTTTGGCAACTATGTAGTAGACCACGGTCTGTATAAGCTCACCATCCAGAATGTCATCAAGAAGGACTTTGAGTTTTTACAGGGAGGCACCATCGCCTTTGGCGGAAACCCATACAAAGCACCGCTCAACCTCAAGGCAAAATACACCGTGAACGGTGTGCCGTTGAGCGACTTGAAGATAGGTCGTTCATTCTCAAGCAACAACATTCGAGTAGACTGCCTGATGGACATCACGGGTACCCCCGAGTCGCCAAAGGTAGACTTCTCCATGGACCTGCCTACCGTAAACAGCGATGCTAAACAAATGATATACTCGCTCATCAACTCGCAAGAGGAGATGAACCAGCAAGTACTCTACCTGCTGGGTATCGGAAGATTCTATGCACAGTCTAACAACAATCAGACGGCAGAGGACGCCAACCAGCAGAGTCAGACATCACTGGCCATGCAAAGCCTCCTGAGCGGTACCATCTCGCAGCAGATCAACACGGTACTCTCCAGTTTCGTAAACAACAACAACTGGAACTTCGGTGCCAATATCTCTACGGGCGACGAGGGTTTCAACAATGCAGAGTACGAGGGCATTCTGAGTGGCAGACTGCTGAACAACCGCTTGCTGTTCAATGGTCAGTTTGGCTATCGCGACAATGCCAACGCCACACAGAGTTTCATCGGAGACTTCGACTTACGTTACCTCATCTTCCCTAACGGCAACCTGTCCATACGAATGTACAATCAGACCAATGACCGCTACTTCACCCGAAATAGCCTGAATACGCAAGGTTTGGGTCTCATCATGAAGAAAGACTTCAATGGACTTAGCGACCTATTCGGCATCAAGAAAAAGTCTAAGAAGAAGAACAAAAAAAAGTGAGTACGCCTCATGCTGGCAAGGCCATCAAAGACTAAGAGTAAAAAATGGCCCCTATTCCCCTTATCGTTTTAGCGCAATATTATAGTTGTAATAACGAGTATTACCCGTAATGTCCTCCAAAACCTGGATGAACGGAGGGAATTTCACGCTCTCATGCCGAGCAATACCCTTGGTCTCCAATATCATTAAGTCCTTAACAGGCTCAGAGAATTCGTCCAGTTCGAAATACTGTCCCTTCCAGATAAAACTCTTGCGATGTTTGCGGATAGTTTGGCGATAAGGGTCAGACTGCTGTAGCATACTCTCATAAAGATTCTGGTTGATCTGTCGTTCAGTCTCTATCTGTTCGGTGTCGGAGATACGTTTCTTGGTGGTATGCACATATACAAACTTGCCTTCGAATCCACGACGGCGAAGACGTATTTCACAGCCAGGTTCACCGCTAAGGTAAGTCTGCACAATGTCGCTCTCGATGGCATTGGGCACATCGCCCGTCAACTTGACGATATACTTCCGCTCCTCCTCTATCGGCTGAGGAATGCCGAGCACATTGCTGATTTCCTTGAGCACACGGTTGAGTTTATTATTGAAATCCTCATGATTGTTGATAACACGCAGATGAGGATGTCCCTTCCATGCCGATACGATTTTCTTGTCCAGTTCACGCGCTATCTGCAATCCAGCCTCATCGGCCTTCTCCAGTCGCTGTGCATTGTTGGCAGTGGTATAGAATTGTTCCGCTCCATCGGCAGCAGAAACCAAATGGAGCACAGCGTCATAGCGAGCACGCAGTTCGGTATTGGTGTACCCCTCCTCAGAGATGATACGCTGCCAGAACTCAGGGGTAAGATAGGTAGAAATATCCATCGTACCACGGTCGCAAACGATGATAACTGGCTGGTCCAGCGTCTCAGCCATGCGGGCAAAGCTATCCTCCAGACCCACCTGAGTCATAAACGTAGCCTTCTCTCCCTCGAAGAAAAACTTCTCGTTGCTGGTGAGGTAATTCATACCCGACTGCGTAAACATCGTAGGCACCTCGGGAATGGTAAACACCTTGTAGCCCAAGCTGGAAAAATGTTCTATTACCTTGACTAACGCAGTGGTTTTGCCAGCACAAGGACCACCTGTAAGCACGATTTTCTTGATTGTATGATTCATTGATTAACAGTATTCTGATGTTAAACTTCATTTTTGACGGTGCAAAGATAGCAATAATTCTTTAAGAAAGGAAAAAATAACTCTTTTTATTTTGCCATCTGCCCGATTTAGCGTACCTTTGCACAAGATTACTCCCCTTTTAATATTAAAAAGACAACATTAACAAGAAATATTAGTAAAAATGGAAAAAGCAAAGACAGTGATCATCGGTAGCGGTCCTGCGGGATATACAGCTGCCATCTATGCAGGTAGAGCAAACCTAAAGCCCGTACTCTATTCGGGAATGCAACCAGGCGGCCAGCTCACCATCACCACCATCGTGGAAAACTTTCCAGGCTACCCCAATGGCGTAGACGGCACACAGATGATGATGGACCTGAAGGAGCAAGCAGCCCGTTTTGGCGCCGACATCCGAGATGGCAGCATCGAGAAAGTAGACTTCAGCTCTCGCCCATTCCATCTCACCGACGAACGTGGTAACGAAATCGAAGCGGAGACCGTCATCATTGCAACAGGTGCCTCTGCCAAGTATCTGGGACTAGCCGATGAAGAGAAATACCGCGGACAGGGCGTTTCCGCCTGCGCCACTTGCGATGGTTTCTTCTATCGCAAACGCACCGTGGCAGTGGTAGGCGGTGGCGACACCGCCTGCGAGGAGGCTCTCTATCTGGCAGGACTCGCCAAAAAGGTATACCTGATAGTACGCAAGCCTTATCTTCGCGCAGCTGAAATCATGCAGCAACGCGTAAAGGATAAAGCCAACATCGAGATACTCTTCGAGACCAATACCATAGGTCTCTTCGGCGAAAACGGCGTAGAGGGTGCCCACCTCGTTCGTCACAAGGGTGAGCCCAACGAGGAACCATTCGACATAGCCATCGATGGTTTCTTCCTTGCCATCGGCCATAAACCTAACACAGACCTGTTCAAGGGCAGTATCGACCTCGACGAGCAAGGCTTCATCAAGGTTGTTCCAGGCACGGCAAGCACCAACATCCCTGGAGTGTTTGCCGCAGGCGACGTAGCCGACCCTGTATACCGTCAGGGTGTGGTAGCAGCAGGATCGGGAGCCAAAGCAGCTATTGAGGCAGACCGATTCTTACAGCAGCAGTAAAATCGCTACACATCGGGAGCGAAAAGCATATCCCTGCCGAGGAAAAGTTTTTTCCCGGCAGGGATTTGTCAAAGTAGGTACACCCCCAAATTTTGCGAAACATTAATATAGTTAAAAAAACGTCTGGATATTTTGTCATTCACAGAAAATATATTACTTTTGCATGGTACTTAAGTATTATAAATCGACCGAAAACATGAAAAAATTCATTATATCCATCATGTTGCTCCTCCCACTCATGACACAGGCACAGACGGTGCTTACGGAAGAGCAGCAACTAGAACAAGCCCAAAAACAACTGGAGGCTGCCCAGCAAGCTCTCAAGGCCGCCCAAATCCGCGCCCAGGCTGCCAAGCTCAAAGCACAAGCAGACAGTTTGGAGCGAGCCAACAAGCAGGCGGAAGAGCTCAAGCCCTCCCTCCCCAATGAGGAAAAGGTATCCAGTACAGGCTGGAGCATCCCTACAGCTGTAGCCAAGAAGGCAGAAGTCCAAAAGACTGAGACGAAAAAGCCACAGACGATAAATGGCGTGACATTAAAGGAAGCCCCTAAATACCTAGAAGGCGCCGTCACGCTCAACAACGAGGGCAAAGTAGAGTTTACACTCGATACAGATGCCAATGGCAAAACCGCTGACCAAATATACGATATTGTATACCAATATATGAGCGAACTGCCTAGCGACAAGAACAACATAGCAAGCCGCACGGCGCTCGTTAACAAAGGAGAACATATCATCGCCAACACAATGGACGAATGGTTGGTATTCAATTCCTCCTTCATCTCACTGGACAGGACGGAAGTCAGATACAATCTGGTGGCAAAGATTAGCAACAATCACTTGCACCTTTCCCTCTCACGCATCACCTACATTTACGAGGAAGGCAGAAGTACAGGCTTTAAGTTACCTGCAGAGGAAGTTATCATTGACAAAGTTGCTCTTACCAAGAAGAAGAACGACCTCGCCAAGATATTCGGCAAGTTCCGCCGTCTGACGATCGACAGGAAAGACCAGATATTCAACGACATAACAACATTGATTAAGAAATAAGTTTACTATTATAATAGCCGATAAGGACTATGACACAAGAAGAAAACAAGATACAAAATAGCGAGATAACGGGCAGCGAGCCCCAGCAGCCAAAGAGCAGCTATGCCGTGCGCCCAGAACACAGACAGCATCGCCGACTGACTTTCAGTGACAAGGACAATATGTTGAAGACTCGCAATTACCTCAATTTGGCATTCATGATACTGGGTGTTGCAGGAGTCATCATGTGGACCCAAATGAACGACCGCACACTGGCCAACATAGTACTCATCATTGCCGTCGTCATCAAAATCGCTGAAGTTTCTATCCGACTATTTAAGAAATAATGAACAGAACATTCGCATCCATACTCATCGCTTGTGCTGCAACTGTCCCAGTTGCGGCACAAACTGATTTTAACTACAACGAAGATTCACAATTTAGCCCACGCACCAACAACAAGCTAAACACCGACTCACTTGGCTCAGACAAGGAGATACCAAAGGGCATCAAGGTGTGGACTGTAGACGAGAGATTTGGAGACAGGTACACAGCCGAAGTAGACACCATGCAGGCGATGTACATGAACTCCACCTTCAGCGAGGGGCTACGCGGCGAGTACAACACTTTGGGCAACATGGGTACGGCTCGCATCAACCGAATTTTCATCGACCGTAACACCACCCAGCCCGAATTTCTCTTCACCGAACCATACGAATATATCCTCACACCTGTGAGCCAATTCCATTTTACCAACACCTACTCCCCTATCACCAACGTGACACTCAACTCTTGCGGTGACAGAACCAACGGTGAGGACGATTTCAAGGCCATATTCGCCGTGAATTACAACAAGCAGCTAGGAGGTGGATTCCGCTTCGACTACAAATATGGCAGAGGATATTACGACGCACAGAGCACCTCGCACTTCAAGTACACCATGTGGACTTCATATCTGGGAGACCGCTACCAGGCGCATATACTCTTCAGTACCAACCATCAGAAAATGACGGAAAACGGTGGTATTACCAACGACGACTACATCAAGCATCCAGAGATGTTCACAGAGTCATTCGCCACCAACGAGATACCCACCGTATTCTCACAAAACTGGAACCGACTTGACAACCAGCACTTCTTCCTGAGTCACCGCTATAATGTAGGTTTCAGTCGCAAGGTGAAAATGACAGAGGAGGAAATCAAGGCGAAAAAGTTTGCCATGGAATCAGCCAAGGAGAATGCTGCAGCGGAGGCCAAGGACGAGGCTCGCAGAAAAGCGAAGGAGCAAGGCAAAGACTTCGACGAGAAGACATTCGACAAGCAAAACAAAACGCAGTACACTGGGCGCCCTTCTGACGCCAAAATCGCAGGAGATGAACCTGCCAAGAACTTGGCAGTCGATGACATGAAGGCAGATACCACCCGTATAGCCATCAATGGCAAAGCCGCTGCCGACAGTTTGCTTGCCGCAGAAAAGACCAAGCAAGACGACTCGCTCTTCTACAAGAATGAATATGTACCTGTTACGAGTTTCATCCACACCATGAAGTGGGACAACTACCGCCGCATCTACGAGGCATACGAGACCAAAGAAAACTATTACCTCAACGAGTATTACAATGCAGGCAAACTGACGGGCGACTCTATCTTCGACCAGACAAGACACTGGCACCTGAAGAACACTTTTGCCCTCGCCACACTGGAGGGATTCAGCAAGTGGGCCAAGGTAGGACTCAAGGCATTTGCCAGCTACGATTTGCGACACTACGAGTTGCCCAACACAGAGGGTTTTTACGAAAAATACAACGAGCACGTATTGAGCGTGGGCGGCCAACTGAGCAAGCAACAAGGCAAGACCCTACACTATAACGTGGTGGCAGAGATAGGACTCACTGGCATAGATGCTGGCGCATTCGCTGTAGATGGCAACGTAGACGTCAACATCCCATTCCTTGGCGACACACTCCAGGTAAGGGGTGATGCCTTCCTCCATCACGAGACACCATCATTCTACTTCCGTAGGTATCACGCACGCCATCTCTGGTGGGACAACGACCTCGACAAGATAATCCACTCGCGCATCATGGGCACGCTGAAGTTCAACAAAACCAACACGACCCTACGAGTGGCTGTAGACGAAATAAAGAACTACACATACTTCTCGCAGAGTTACAGCATAACCGACAGCTATCAGCGCAATAATGTAACTGTTACCCCCAAGCAGAGCAGCTCAGCTATCAATATGCTGACCGCACAACTGCAGCAGGACTTCCGCCTAGGCATCCTCAACTGGCAGAATGTACTCACCTACCAGCATTCCAGCGACAAGAGCGTCATCCCTGTACCTGCCTTCAATGCGTACACCAATCTCTTCATCAAGTTTAGCGTGGTGAAAGTACTCAACATCGAATTAGGCGCAGACGCAAGATATTTTACAAAGTATGAGGCACCAGACTACTCCCCATACATGGGAACATACACAGTGCAAGGCAACGGCGAAAACAATGTAGAGGTGGGCAACTACCCTATCATCAACGCCTATGCCAACGTACATATCAAGCATACTCGCTTCTTCGTAATGATGAGCCACATCAATGCTGGTTCGGGCGACAAGAATTATTTCTTCACCCCACATTACCCACTGAACGAGCGCGTATTCCGTTTCGGTGTAAGCTGGAACTTTTTCAACTAGTCTGTAAGTCAAAGAGTGAAGATTGCCTCACCCTTCACTCTTTGTTATAGACAGATATTATCCTGTATATGATAAAAACAAATTCCATAAAAGCTTGGCTTCTTGCCACACGTCCCAAGACCCTGACAGCAGCAGCCGTCCCGGTACTGCTGGGTATCGCCTTGGCCATCAAGAGAACGTCTCCCCAGTTTCAGTTCCAAGGAGCTAATCCGGGAGATCTAGAGGGATGGACATCGACGGCAGGAGACGTCAGGTGGATTCCTGCATGCCTATGTCTGCTATTCGCATGGGTTATGCAAATAGACAGCAATCTGGTAAACGACTATTTCGACTTCAAACATGGCAACGATGACGAAACCCGGCTTGGCCCCAAGCGAGCATGTGCCGAAGGATGGATAACACTAAGTGCCATGAAAAAGAGCATCATCATCACTACACTCATCGGTTGCGCTATCGGTTTGCCACTCATTATCTTCGGTGGTTGGGAGATGGTTCTCGTAGGCATCTGCTGCGTCATCTTCTGCTTTCTCTATACTACCACCCTTAGCTACCTGGGGATGGGCGACCTCTTGGTATTGATATTCTTTGGCATCGTACCCGTATGCTGCACCTACTACTTGACGGTACCACCTACGATGCAAAGCCTGCCCATGGAAGTAGTAGCCACATCCATAGCCTGCGGTCTCGTAGTAGACACCCTATTGATACTCAACAACTATCGAGATCAAGACAATGACCAGAAAGCTGGTAAAAAGACGCTCGTGGTACATATCGGCAAGAAGAATGCAGAGCTACTATATGCCATTTTAGGTTTTCTAGGCATTCTCATCATCATCACAACCAATGTGTACAGCGCCTTCAAATGGAACATCAACAGCACCCTTTTCTTACCTTTATCGGCAGTATACATCATACAGCACTACATGGCATACAGCAAGATGAAAAAAATAGGAGAAGGCAAAGAACTGAACAAGATACTGGGGTGGACAGCCCTTAACATCCTGGGGTTCGGTATCGTATCGGTACTTATCATCATCGGAATCACTATTATATAATGTACATGCGTACATTAATATATAATACTTTATGGAGGAACTACTATGAAACAACAAGTCAATCTAGAGCTCATGCAGTTTGTAGAGACCCAGATCCTGCCAAGATACGCAGAATTTGGAGACAGCCATGGTTTACGACATGTAACGAGAGTTATCAAAAACTCCTTAAGTCTCGTACCCGTAACAGGAGCAGACATCAATATGGTATATGTCGTAGCCGCCTATCACGACCTAGGCATGAGCGGTCCCAGAGCCGTTCACCACATTACAAGCGGCAAGATACTTCAGGCAGACATACGACTGAAGCGCTGGTTCTCTGCTGAGCAAATCAAGATCATGAAGGAAGCAGTGGAAGACCATCGTGCCTCCTCTAGCCGCCACCCTCGCAGCATCTATGGCAAGATAGTGGCAGAGGCAGACAGAGACATCGAACCTCACGAAATCTTTATGAGAGCCATCCTGTACGGCATGGAAAACTATCCAGAAAAAGACTACGAGGGACAATGGGAGCGATTTGCGAAACACATGGAAGAAAAGTACTCACGCAACGGCTACATCAAACTATGGATTCCAAATTCACCCAACGAGAAAGCACTCACCCAACTACGCAACATCATAGACAACCCAGAAGAACTTAGAAAGAACTTTGATAAAATATTCAAAGAAATAAAGGAAAAGATTTGGTAGTTTCAAAAGAAACCATTACCTTTGCAATAGAATAAAAACATAAGGGTCGTGTCGGTTCGATCGGGATACTCATCAAATTACACTTATGAAACCGAGAAGACTTCTCTTGCCTATGGCGGGCCACATAAACTGACATGTCAACTAAGCTGCAAAGCCAGTGGATTACAAAAGCGGAGAGCTCTCAAATGATTAAACATTCGGAGTTTCATCACATCATCGAGCGACCCTTTCCTTAATATTTACAAAGTCCAGGACTTACATCAAGTCTCGGACTTTTTTATTACAACTGAAAATGAGAGAGTTACAAAGAAAATACATATATACAAGAAAATAATCACCAGAAAATTTGGTGGAATCAAATAAAAGTAGTACCTTTGCACTCGCATTTGAGAACGATGCTTGTTGATTCGGTTATCGACTCCGACTAGGAAGGTTGGGTGAGTGGCTGAAACCAGCAGTTTGCTAAACTGCCGTGCGGGTTACCGTACCGGGGGTTCGAATCCCCCACCTTCCGCAAGCAAAGTTTAAGAATGTACTGTTGGTCGATTCATCTAATGGTTAGGATACAAGATTCTCAATCTTGGCATAGGGGTTCGATTCCCCTATCGACTACAGTGTTTTTCATGGTATTAGAAATTAGGTTAGGCTTACATAAGTCGTGAGATCCATGTAAGCCATTTTTAAAAAGGTCGATTCATCTAATGGTTAGGATACAAGATTCTCAATCTTGGCATAGGGGTTCGATTCCCCTATCGACTACCAAAGTGTTTTTATGTATTAGTTTAGATCAGTAAGCTTGCTGTTAGTCTATTTTTAGACAACCGCAAGTTATTTTTTTATATTTTCCTTTGCCATCTCCCCATTTTATATTACCTTTGCGGCATGATAAGAAGAAGCAGATTTATAAACAGATGGATATGGGGCATCGCAACCCTGTCAGCATTAACCTGCGCCACTGTGGCTCACGCCCAACGGCAGGAAATCATCTCCCCCAACATATCTTCGCTACAGGTACTTGCTGGCAGCGACTGGCTCGGCTTGCCTATCACCCAGGTGGGTGGCAACGCCATACATATCGACTTCGACGAGAAGTCGCACGACTACAGACGCTTCTCTTACAAGATAGAACATTGCGAGGCAGACTGGAGTACATCTACAGGCATATACGATACAGACTACATGGTAGGATTCAGCGACAATCTGCTCATCGAGAACGCAGAGCAATCGCTCAACACAACCTCTCTCTACACACACTACAAACTGACACTCCCCAACGAGAACTGCAGACTCACGATGAGCGGCAACTATCGCTTAACTGTCTACGACGAGAATACGGGCGAAAAGATGTTTGTAGCATATTTCATGCTGGTAGAGCCACTAACTAAGGTGAGCATCGGCTACGAAGGCAACACAGATATAGACATCAACAAATCTCACCAACAAGTGAGAATGAGTCTGACCTACCATAATATAAAGGTTACCAACCCTAGCTCACAAATCAAAACCATCGTACTGCAAAATGGAAGATGGGATGCCGCAGTTACCAACGCCAAACCAGACTATATCAACGCAGAATGTATGCAATGGCAACACAATCGCCAACTCATCTTCAATGCAGGCAATGCATACCGCAAATTCGAAATGCTCGACTTAGACCACCCTACAATGGGAGTAGACGAAATTACGTGGGACGGAGAAAGCTATCATGTCAAGGTGCAGGAAGACACGCCACGCCCAAGCTATGTGTATGACGAAAGTGCGCAAGGTGGCTTTTGCATTCGCAATAGCGACAATGAAGACATTGACTTCACTTGCGACTATGCTCTCGTAAAATTCACATTAAAGACAGAGAAGCAACCTGGAGAAGTATATCTGAATGGAGACTTCACCTATGACAGATTCTTGCCTGCATACCAAATGAAATATGATGAGGCAGCAAGGTGCTACAACGCCACTATCCCTCTCAAGCAAGGCTATTACAGCTACCAATACCTTGTGGTCAAGGAAGATGGTTCCACCCTTCCGGTAAATACGGAAGGCAACTTCTACCAAGCCCAGAACCGCTATGACGTATTGGTATATTATCGGGGCAACAGCGATCGGGCAGACAGACTAGTGGGCCACGCCACCACCCCTAGGTAACATAGCCCACCAACCTATCGACAAAATTAGAATTTCTTAAAATAGAGACGCAGCGACTTGGAACGAAGAATCATCTTGTCACCTTTGAGTCGTTCCTTATAAAATCCCTCCTCCAAGTTATTGATGCCATATCCCCGTATGGCATCCGTCATTTCCGTTACAGGAATATCACCGCCATTCTCTCCCTGGTCTTGATGCCAATTATTCTTGTAAGGAGTATGCACAATAATGCTATCTCCAGTCTGTCGAAAACGGAAGAAATATCCGTACCCTTCGGCTTCTATATTTCGACAAGAGATGAGTTTGTATTGCACTCCCCAAAATACACGTTGCTCGGATAGGTTGAGCACGCCGCCAGTGGATAATGTATCTACCTGCTCCAAATGCCAGAAGCCATCAAAATCACCATTGTCACTCGATTCCAATGTACAGGAGACTTGACTTCCCAAGATAAGCAGCATGGCGAGCGATGCTATGTTTTTTTTACTTTTACCTGTCATCTTTCTACCTAATATTGTCTACTTTTTTCCTAAGATTCCACTTTTACTGATAGTCAGTTGGAATCCTGCATTATTTCCCAACATGTCATCGCTGCCGAAATCCATTCCGTAGGCCGCCTTGGCTTGCCATCCATGGCGAAAGCGGTAATTACCCTCTACAAGGAAGCTGATGTTGCGGCGCATCTTGATGAAAGGGGCGCTATAGGTTCCCCAACCCTTCTGATAGGTAACCAATGCCCGATAACCCAAGCTATTGGATGGCTGTCCGTCAAATCCGAGATGATATGCAATAAATCGATTGCTCTCTACGTAAATCCGACCATCCTTATTATAAATGGGGGATCGATAAAGCGGATTTCCCATAACCTGGCCCCAATGCTGCCACCCAGTATAGATTCCGTGGTTGTAATAGTCATCGAGTCCACACACATGGTCGGATATATTAGAAGAATGGTCGTGATTATAAGGACCACTCTGGTATTTGGTATAGATATACTCAAACACGATATTCCGAAGCCATTTGCCATACTTTAGATTAAATTCCGCCCCGAGCATCATGTCCTTGATAGCATATCGAAAGAAACGATTGTGCTTCTTTGTATTCCATTCATCGCCCTCTCCATAACCATCATAGTCTAAGAAAAACATCTGGCTGTCATCCTCGAAGTAATGGTCAGCATAGACACCAATCTTCCACAAGTCGGCCTCATAGTTAACACGCATTACCCATGACCCCAAATGGTTGCCGGCAATATTACCATAAATGCCATCGGTGGCATCTGTACCCCCTGGTATCAGCGCATGCCAACATCCCTTGATGACTCCTTCCGTAGGCATCGTTTCCATAACGCCGTCTTTTAGAACATATGGTGTACCTCCAAACTGGGCAGCCATCTCCAATCCTAACTCGATACTCCAAGGAAAGAAATACCTCTCGTTTCCGATACGCAGATAACCAGCCTTGCTATGATAGAGCACATCATCGGCATACCTGCTCTTACATTGGGTAAAATCATGCTGCCAGTTGTCGTCGGTCATCTTACCGAAGGCAATGTGTCCCTTCAATTGAAGCCATCCATGAAGGATAGGTATTGTCCAATACTCTGGCAAGGCTATACGCACCTGGGGCACAGGACGTGCATTGATGCCCAGAGTCTGACTACCACTGGATAAGGTCTGGTTCTTCAGTTCCATCGGATACTCTTTGGCTCCAACACTCAGCACACCATGCAGCCATCTCGCTTCGACAAAAGCTTGCTGCACTACCAGATGACTTGTATAGTTGACAGGAACGGCTACGTCTACACCATATCCTATCGCCCATCGGCGAGCAGAGTCAGTAGCCAATGGACGTATCAAGCTACCCCTTAAGTACCCATTCTGCCTATCAAGCGAACTGAGACCGAACTTGTTGGCATTGAGCCATAGAGGAGTCTTTCCCTTAGAAAAACTCCCCTGTGCCTCCACCTCATAATGAACGCCATGCGACAAGTCGAGCTTGCCAGCCTCGGTCCACTCTTGCCAGGCACTCTGAGCGGCAAGAGACAAGACAGAACAAGACAAGAGACAGGATACAATATATTTTGGATAGAAATTCATATGTCGATTCAATCGAAAAATAAAATAAAAACGATAATGTTATGCCTGTTTAATTATCCTCTTCAAATATTTTCTCGCCACCACTGGTCTGAATACAGAGTTGACGCAAATCGTAATAACTACCATTGTAGATGTCAAAGTCTACGTAGCCCTTGATACCTGGCAGCTTACCAGCATCGGTATGTTGCCAAAACTTCCATTTCCCCTTATATTGCACCTTGTCCACATAATAGTGGGCTATCCAATAAGGGTAATCATCGAAAACATCTGCACTGAGATATTGCTCCTTAAACTTATAGTATGTATAAATGATGGGCTTGACATGATACTTGTCTTCCACAATGTGGAGCCATGTAAGTACATCACGCTGAAAGTCTTCCACACTTTTATCCGAAGGCTTATGCTCAATATCTAGCACGGGCGGCAAGTCTCCATCGGTAAGATGTACATGCTCAAGAAAATAATATGCCTGGTCACGAGCCGATGATTTGTTACTCCAGAAATGATAAACGCCACGGATAAATCCGTAGTCACGTGCCTGATTAAAGTTCTCACGGAAGTTGTCATCCAGCTTGCTAGTACCTTCCGTACTCTTGATAATGATAAATCGGACAGGACACCCCTTGATCATGGCATTCTTAAGTTGTTCCCAGTCTATCTCTCCCTGATAATGCGAGATATCTATGCCATGTATCTCATATCCCTCGGGATATTCCACGTCGCCATAGAGCGCACGCCACCTGAACCCTGTAGGTCCCACGAAGAAATGATAAAATGCCCAGATATACAAGAAGACTATAGCAATTCCGCCCAACCACCATGCCCATCGGGGATAACGTGCCCAAAAGCCCGACGAATACTTGTAGCGTCGCTTACGCTTGGCATGTTTCGTCGCACAGCGCTTTTGCCCTGAAGAATTTCGTCTTTCGGGAGTGGAACGTCTAGTGGTAGTTTGCTTGATTGCCATTATTATTACGTTCATTAAAAAGAGAGGCAGCATGCCACGGCTTCACAGTTGTGGCATGCAGACCTCTACAATATGTATAAACAAATTTAGATTTATTTACCTTGCTCTAACTGAAGAGTCATCGTTGTTCGGTCGCATACCTCAGAAGGCCCCCAGTACTGGATAGGACCAGGATAAACGTATGCAGTCTCCTTTGCCCATTGCTCACGCTTAGAAGCGAAATACTTGAATGGAGCACCGTCCAACTCGACGAGAGCCTTGCGAATTACAGGTTTGTTAGCTCCATTACGGCGCTCAATGTTCATCATCATGGTGATAGGCACACCGCCTGCTATCCACTCAGCAGCAGGAGCCGTAGTGTTCTTGATAATAGACATATAGCCTGTCTTGCCATTGGCAATGAGTCGAGAGGCATTGTAACCAAGCGAGTAGCAGTAGTCTGCATCGTAATTAGAAGGAGCTGCGCAGCGTCCCTCGTAACCGAAGAAGTGGTGCTGTGCAGAGAACTTACCTACGAACTTACCCTCTTCCTTCCAAGCAGCCAACTTTTTAGCCACCATACGAGAGAGCAACTTCTCTGTTTCAATAAGAGAAACCTGAACGTTTCCGTGAGGGTCACGGTCGAGACAAAGCTGACGAGCTACGTCTGCAGGCAAAGACTCCAATACAGCGAGATTATCCTTGGCGATGGCACCCTTAACAAATGCAATCTGCTCTTCAGCGCTGGCAAATTCACGGCTCTCACCTGTAGCTGGGTCTGTAAGAACCTCATTCAATTCAGCAATCAGCTTCTTGATAGCAGGTATAAACTCTATCAATCCCTCTGGGATAAGAACAGTACCGAAGTTATGCCCCTCGGCAGCACGATTAGCTACTGCTGTCGCAATATATGTCACCACATCGTCAAGCGACATCTCTTTAGCCTCCACTTCCTCTGACACCAAGCAGATGTTAGGCTGAGTCTGAAGAGCGCACTCCAATGCGATATGTGAAGCAGAACGGCCCATCAACTTGATAAAGTGCCAATACTTGCGTGCAGAGTTACAGTCGCGCTCGATATTGCCGATAAGTTCAGAATAAGTCTTGCAAGCAGTATCGAAACCGAAAGAGGTCTCTATCTGCTCGTTCTTCAAGTCACCGTCAATCGTCTTAGGGCAGCCGATAACCTGTACGCCATATTTCTTGGCTGCATAATATTCTGCGAGCACACAAGCATTGGTATTGGAGTCGTCTCCACCAATGATGACGAGAGCCTTAATACCCAGTTCACGCAAGACCTCGATACCCTTTTCAAACTGGTCTTCCTTCTCAAGCTTGGTACGACCAGAACCGATGATATCGAAACCACCAGTATTACGATAGTCGTCCATCAACTCTGAAGTAATCTCCATATAATTATGGTCTACGAGGCCACCAGGACCCAAAATGAAGCCATACAACTTGTTATTAGGATTAAGGGACTTTACACCATCGAAAAGACCTGAGATTACATTATGTCCGCCAGGAGCCTGACCGCCAGAAAGGATAACACCTACATTGAACGCAGGGAGTTCCTGCGCCTCACCTGCCTCGAATGTGATGACAGGCATACCGTAAGTATTGGGGAAGAGAGCCTTGATCTCTTCCTGATTACCCACTGACTGTGTTGCGGCACCCTCTACGGCCTTCACCGGACCCTGGAGAGCCTTAGGCAACTTTGGCTGATAAGCAGCTCTTGCAATCTGCAATGCACTTTTTTCCATAATTTCTTTGTTTAATAATTTAAATTAGTTGAAACTTCAAAAACACTGCAAATATAACTATTTTCTATGAGATAGAGAAAGAAAAAAGATAAAAATGCGTTAATATCCACTTTTTTTTGTAATTTTCATTGCTAATTCAAAGAAAAACACTAACTTTGGACAATGAATTAAACCGATTGCTAATTTAGAGAATAGAATTATGGCTAATAAAAGAGAATTAAAACGTACTATCAACTACATTACAAGCGAATTGTTCGCTGAAACTGTAGCTGCTTCCTTGTATAACGGGAAACCAACAAAAGAGGACGTAGACGGTATCTTGTCTTCCATCGTCATGGTAAACGGCGACTTCATCAGCAGAGTGTCTCATGCCGAGCCAGGCATCACTGCCAAGGTATACTATAAGGACCTCATCAAGGATTTCAACAAGCAGGTGAGCGAAATCATCGACCAAATTTCAAACTTGGCGTAATATTGACACCAACACATTATTATTATTTTGACTAAACAATGATAAGAAATATCTGTCGATGGATACTCTATAAGCAACTTGGGTTCACCAAAGAGGTAACATTTGAACCTCCTAAAAAATATATCATCTGCTTAGCTCCTCATACGAGCAACTGGGACATGATATTGGGTCAACTTTTTGCTCATGCCGAAGGAATGAAATGCAATTTCCTGATGAAGAAAGAGTGGTTCTTTTGGCCGCTAGGTATCATCTTCAGGAAGATGGGCGGCATACCTGTATGGCGAAGCAAACATACCAGCATGACGGACAATCTGGCCGCAGAAGCGAGCAAATGCGACACTTTCGCTCTCTGCATCACGCCAGAAGGTACACGTTCTCTCAATCCAGACTGGAAGAAAGGATTTTACTTCATCGCCCTCAAGGCAGGACTGCCAATCCATCTCTATGGACTCGACTATGAGAAACGACTGGTGAAATGTACCAAGGTAATCCACCCATCGGGTGATGTAGACCATGACATGCGTGACATCAAGTTGTATTTCAAGGACTTTAAAGGAAGGAAACCTGAGAAGTTTACTATAGGAAACATCGACTAACAACACACACCACAAAGCCTAGTATACCACAACAGGGTACTAGGCTTGAGGTGTATATATAGAAAAGGACATAAGACGTGAAACAACGAAATCGTTTAACATATTGTCTGATAAGCAGTTTACTCCTTGCATTCACGCCCATGACAAAGGTTAGTGCCCAGTCATGGGACGGAATCGAGTATGATGGAGACCCATGGGTTTTCAATGTATCACGTCCCTACTTTGTAACAGCCGGACTTCAAAACAGGCATCTCTCGCTATGGGCTTCGCATGGTAGATATTACGATGCAGACAGGAATTACTGGAAATGGCAACGTCCCAACTTGTTTTGCACAAACGAAGACCTCTTTACGCAGACCATTGTGGTACCATACCTCATACCTATGCTCCAAAACGCAGGTGCCATCGTCTTTACACCGCGTGAAAGGGATTGGCAGAAGCAAGAGATCATCGTCGATAATGACGATGCCATCAAGTCTGTCTTCTATCAAGAGACCGTGAACGGCAAGAAATGGAAAGACTGTGATTCGGTTGGTTTTGCTGCGAGCAAAACCTTGTATAGCGACAATGAGAATCCATTTCGAATGGGTACAGCGAGACAAGCCAAGGCTACCAAGAAAAAGACACCTAGCATGGTAAGCTACCAGCCCAAGTTCAAAGAGGAAGGCAAGTATGCGGTCTACGTAAGCTACCAGTCGCTCCCGAAAAGCGTGAGCGATGCAAAGTATATCGTCTACCACAAGGGGCAAGCCACGACATTCACCGTCAATCAGCGCATGGGAGGTGGCACATGGGTATACCTAGGAACCTTCGATTTCGACAGGGGATGCAACGAATTTAACCGCGTAGTGTGCACCAACCAGGCTTCTTCCCGCGGCATCGTAACCACCGATGCCGTACGTTTCGGTGGAGGCATGGGCAATATAGAGCGCGGTGGCGAACCTAGCGGATTACCACGTTGTCTGGAGGGAGCCCGCTATTACGCCCAGTGGGCAGGAGCACCTTATCGGGTATATGGCGGCAGACAAGGAAAGAATGACTATGCAGATGACATCAATACGCGTTCGTTGATGACCAACTGGCTCGGTGGAGGTTCTATCTACATGCCCGCTCTCGAAGGCAAGCATGTACCCATAGAGTTATCACTGGCTCTGCATAGCGATGCGGGATTCCACCTGGATGGCAGATCTACATTCGGAGCCTTGTCGATATGTACCACAGACTACAACGACGGAATGCTCAACAGCGGAATATCCAGGATGAACTCCAAGGATTTCGCACAGGCCCTAAGAGACAACCTTGTGAACGATATGACGGCACAGTTTGGCAACTTTGGCAAACGTTTCGTATGGGACAAGAACTATTCCGAGACGAGGCTTCCCGAAGTGCCTTCTGCTATTATCGAAATGCTCTCACACCAGAACTTCCCCGATATGCGTATCGCCCAAGACCCATTGGGTAAGTTTACGATAGCCCGTTCTATCTACAAGACCATCTTGAAATATGTGAGCCAAAGTCACAATACTAGATACGTAGTGCAGCCTTTGGCACCCAATAACTTCAGCGCAGAGATCAATCCCAAGGGATATGCTACGCTCACATGGTTGCCACAATACGACCGAACCGAACCGACAGCTTGCCCAACAAGCTATATCTTGTATAAGGCAGAAGCAAGGGGAGGTTTTGACAATGGCACTATAGTCAAGTCTGCAGGTTGCCAAGTAAAACTGGAACCCGGCAAGCTATACCATTTCCGTGTTGCGGCTCTCAATGCGGGCGGTGAGAGCTTCCCCACTGAAGTGCTCTCCGTACTCTATGACCCGAAGGCCACAAAGACCATATTGGTGGTCAACAACTTCCATCGTCTCGCTTCACCGCAAGTAATTGACAACGACCGAGAGCAAGGATTCGACTTCGACCAAGATCCAGGAGTGAGCTATGGGCTCGCTGCAGGATGGAGCGGCAAACAAATAGTCTTCGACCGTAGCAAAATGGGGAATGAAACCACTTCCGGACTAGGATATTGCGGTAATGAGATGACAGGCAAGTTCATTGCGGGAAACAACTTCGACTATGTAAAAGAACATGCCCATGCCATCGCATCGGGCTACAAGTACAACATCGCAAGTTGCTCTAGCGAAGCGGTCATTTCTGGTAAAGTAATATTAGAAAAGTATCAAGCAGTAGACCTCATCAATGGTTTGGAACGCAATGACGGATATACACACCAGTACTTCAAATCGTTCACCCCTACCCTACAAAAACGCTTGAGTACTTACACTCAGCAAGGGGGCAAGCTACTGGTAAGTGGCTCTTATATCGGCAGCGACATGCAGAGCGAGGAAGAGCAAAGTTTCCTTAGCAATGTGCTAAAAGTAGCTTACGAACCTACAGGCACACGCTTCATCGTACAGGACATCAATCCACAAGACTCCACAATCAATGAGCGAGACAGCATCGCACAGACTGCACCCAGTGTATCAGGACTAGGACTGGTATTCATGTACTACAACTCGCTGAACGACAAGCACTATGCAGCCACACACCCAGAAATACTAAAACCAGTTGTAGCCGACAGTATGGCACTCAGACTATCCAGTGGGCAACCATTCACCGCAATGCGTTACAACACAGGAACAAGCGCCGCAGTAGCTTACAAGGGCACAGACTATCGCTGTTTCGTCATGGGATTTCCACTAGAATGTATCATAGACGAGAAGACACGCAACAGCGTAATGCTCGGCGCTCTCCAGTTTCTAACAGAATAAGGCAATATTAACAAACAAAAAATAAGATACTATGTATAAGATTCAAGCAAACCAATCAGGCACACGCTCAATAGAAGTGAGCGACCAGCACCTAGAAACCATCGATAAATATCAGTTGCTTCGCAATTTGGTAGACAGCAACGGCATTATCGACGAGGAAGTTTTAGACAAACTGAAATTTAATGTTCGCTCACTCTTGGAGAGTTCCAACCTTCAAGACAAGGCATTGCTCGACCTATGTCTCGATATCATTTACAATCAAAACATGAAGGCATTAGGACTCCACAACCTAGTATTGCTCTATGTGGACTGGAAGGACAAGAACGCAGGCGAAGCAAATGCTGACACTATAAAAGAATAATTTAATAAATGAATTATAAACTGACAGACTTTCTTCCAACGACCAAGAAGGAATGCGAACTGAGAGGATGGGATGAGCTGGATGTCATCCTATTCTCTGGCGATGCCTACGTAGACCACCCAGCCTTCGGACCTGCCATCCTAGGCAGAGTACTGGAGGCTGCAGGCTATCGCGTAGCTATCGTACCACAACCCGACTGGCATGGCGACTTTCGTGACTTCAAGAAATTAGGTCGTCCTCGCCTATTCTTCGGAGTGTCGCCTGGAGCCATGGACTCGATGGTAAACCGATATACAGCCAATAGGCGAATGCGTAGCGAAGATGCCTTCAGTCCGGACTCCCGACATGACATGCGCCCCGACTACCCTTCTATCGTGTACACACAAATCTTGAAGAAACTCTATCCAGATGTCCCCGTCGCACTAGGAGGCATCGAGGCTTCGCTGAGACGCATCAGCCACTACGATTACTGGAAGGACGAGTTGCGAAAATGCATCCTCGTTGACTCGGGAGCCGATCTCATTCTTTATGGCATGGGGGAGCACTCCATCGTAGAGCTGGCAAACGCATTTGCTGAAGGAAAGACGCTGCGTGAAATTCATGAAATGCCACAGGTAGTGTTCTATTGCAAAGAAAATGAAATACCTGGCGGATACAAAGACGACGACATCATCTTACATAGCCACGAGGAATGCTTGCGCAACAAAAAGGGGCAAGCTGAAAATGTACGCCACCTGGAAGAAGAAGCAAACAAAATGCACGCTCAGCGCATGATACAGGAAGTGGATGGGAAATTCGTGGTTGTAAACCCTCCTTTCCCTCTGATGACAACCGAGGAACTGGATGCGGCATTCGACCTACCTTACACTCGCCTCCCTCACCCCAAATACAAAGGGAAGACGATACCTGCATACGAAATGATCAAGTTCTCTGTGAATATGCACAGAGGCTGTTTCGGCGGTTGCTCGTTCTGTACCATCTCTGCCCACCAAGGAAAGTTTGTAATATGCCGCAGTAAGGAAAGCATCATCAAGGAGGTAAAGAAAATCATCCAGATGCCCGACTTCAAAGGCTATCTCAGCGACCTCGGCGGTCCATCTGCCAACATGTACGGCATGCAAGGCAAAAACCAGAAAGCCTGTTCTGTATGCAAGCGTCCGTCGTGCATCAATCCACAAATATGCCCTAACCTGAATGTAGACCATAGCAAGTTGTTGGACATTTACCATGCAGTAGATGCGTTGCCAGGAATCAAGAAAAGTTTCATAGGCAGTGGAGTACGCTACGACTTGATACTGCACAAAAACAAGGACGAAAAGCTCAACGAGATATCCCGTCAGTATGCGCGCGAGCTGATCACCAAACATGTAAGTGGACGTCTGAAGGTAGCACCGGAACATACCAGCCCTGTCGTGCTCAAATTCATGCGTAAGCCATCTTTCGACCTCTTCTACGAGTTCAAACGTATGTTCGACAAAATCAATAAGGAAGAAGGTCTCAACCAGCAAATCATCCCTTACTTCATCAGCTCTCACCCGGGGTGTCACGAGGAGGATATGGCAGAACTTGCAGTCATTACTAAAGGCTTGGATTTCCACCTCGAACAGGTACAAGACTTCACTCCTACTCCAATGACCATATCTACCGAGACCTGGTATACGGGCTATGATCCGTACACCTTGGAGCCAGTATTCTGTGCCAAGACCCCAAAAGAGAAACTTGCCCAGCGCATGTTCTTCTTTTGGTACAAACCCGAGGAACGCAGGGCCATAGAAAGTGAATTGCGAAAAATAGGTAGAACTGATCTCATTGCAAAATTATACGACAAGCCAATAGGCAAGACCCATGGCAAGAACGTGAATTTCGATGATAAAGCAATAGGTTCCACTTACGACAACCCAGGGGTGGGCAGAGGAGCAAGAGGTAAGCGAGGAAACGAACGCGTGGCTAACCCAGGGAGAAGAAACAACAGAAAAGACGCAGAGACTTTCGCCTCTAAAGGGTATGGCAACGTGGGATGTTACGATGAGGAGAAATACCTCAACAATGGAAGACCACTCAGAGGGAATCGCCATGCACAGGAGGAAAAGGGCAACTCAAATGTAAACATACGTAAAGCCGTGGAAGCTGCAAGAGCAGAGCTTAAAGCGGCAAAGCAAGATGCAGGCTATTTCAAAGGAAAGAAGAAAAAGAGTTTTAATCCAAACTTCGACAATGACAATCATAGCCGCAATAATCGCTACAACAGCGGAGACAAAGAAGAACGCGGCAACACGCACAAAAGAAGAAGATAAGCGACGTAGGAATACATGCTGAAAAAAATTGGGCGCCGATACGTATCCGCAACGTATCGACGCCCAATTTAGTTATTAAAAACACGTACTAATATTGTCGTAATGCACCCAACAACTCGGCATTCTCACTTTTGTTGCCAATGGTGATGCGTAAGCAATTACCACACAGTTGTACTTTATTACGATTTCTCACGATAATTCCCTGCGCTACAAGATAATCATAGATAGCATTAGCATCTGTCATCTTAGCCAGGAAGAAGTTGGCATCTGTAGGATACACCTTCTCACAGATAGGCAAATCCATAAACGCAGCCATCACTTTGGAGCGTTCCTGCAAGATATTCTTTACCCACTCATCCACTTTCAATGGATTGCTCAGTACTTCCAGGGCTTGCTGCTGCGTAAGGAGATTGATGTTATAAGGATACTTTACCTTATTGAATATATCTATAATGTCTTTGCTAGCAAAAGCCATACCAAGTCTAAGGGCAGCACAGCCCCAAGCCTTGCTCATCGTATTGAGTACGATGATGTTAGGGAGTCGGTCGATTACGCTACGGAACGTACGCTCTGACGAAAAATCACTGTATGCCTCGTCGACCACCACAATACCCTCAAACTTTTGGAGCACTTCCACAATGGCTTCACGACTGATATGATTGCCTGTAGGATTATTCGGACTACATATCCAAATGACTTTTGTATGGTCATCACAAGCCTCTAACAACTTATGGGCAGTTATTTGGTAATGTTCGTCCAAAGTCACGGTACGATATTCCACATCATTGATATCTGCGCAAACCTCGTACATGCCATAGGTAGGTGCTATCGCCACCACATTGTCCTTTCCTGGCCTACAGAATACACGATACACGAGGTCTATCGCCTCGTCGGACCCATTGCCCAGGAATATTTTGTCCACACTCACGCCCTTCACCTTGCTGATTTGCTGCTTCAGCTCTACCTGCAAAGGGTCTGGGTAGCGATTATATGGATCGTTATAAGGGTTTTCGTTGGCATCAAGAAACACACGAGCTTTCCTGCCAGCAAATTCCGTACGAGCACAACTATATGGAGCCAAATTCCAGATGTTGTCTCGGCATAATTCTTTTAGTTCTTTCATTTTCTATGAGTTTAAGGAGTTTACTCTCAGGCGCATCGCATTGGCATGCGCCTCAAGCTGCTCGTTTTCTGCCATAGCGACCACTGCATCACCTATATTACGTATGCCTTCCTCCGTAAGATGCTGGAAGGTAATCTTACGATTGTAACTGTCTAAGTTTACACCATTGTAGGCGAGCGCATATCCATGAGTAGGCAAGGTATGATTTGTGCCGCTGGCATAGTCGCCAGCACTCTCACAGGCATAATTGCCTAGGAATACACTGCCCGCGTTGATTACCCCCTCTGCCAATTTCTCGTAATCTGCGGTAGCGATGATGAGATGCTCAGGCGCATAGACATTACAGAGGTCGAGCGCTTCCTGCTCATCTTTTACAAGAATAAACTTAGAGTTGTCCAACGACTTCTGAGCCATCTCCTTGCGAGGCAACCTTTCCAGCTGAACTTCCACTTCGTGTCTCACCTCATTCAATACATTTTCGGATGTAGTGATGAAGAACACCTGTGAATCTATACCATGCTCTGCTTGCGACAGCAAGTCGGCAGCAGCGAAAACAGGATAGGCAGTCTCGTCTGCAATGACGCACACCTCAGATGGTCCTGCGGGCATGTCTATCGCCACATCATGCAACGATACACGCTGCTTGGCAGCCATCACATATTGGTTTCCCGGGCCAAAAATCTTGTATACCTTAGGTACACTTTCCGTTCCGTACGCCATAGCTCCTATAGCCTGCACGCCGCCAGCCTTGAAGATTTTGCTCACGCCTGCTATTTTTGCAGCCATCAATATCGCAGGGTTAACCTTGCCTTCGGCATTTGGAGGAGTACAGAGCACAATTTCCTCACAACCAGCGATTTTGGCAGGTGTGGCAAGCATAAGCACCGTACTAAACAATGGCGCCGTACCACCAGGTATATAAAGTCCCACCTTCTGGATAGCAACGCTTTTCTGCCAACAAGTTACACCCGGGCACGTCTCTACCTTACGCCCCTCAAACTTCTGACTTTCATGGAATGTAGCAATATTATGATGGGCAAGGTGCAAGGCATCCTTGAGTTCTTGCGACACCAACAATTCAGCCTCTTCCATCTCTTCATCACTTACAGCCAAAGAGTTCAGACTGGCATGATCGAATTTCTCCTCATAGCGTTTTACGGCTTCATCGCCATACTTCTTTACCTCGTCGAGTACACTCTCTACGGTCGCATTGAGTTGTGACACATCCAAGTGTGGACGCTTTACTATCTCGCTCCACTCCTCCTTAGCTGGATACTTAATTACCTTCATTCCTTACTTACATTATTTAGTTTCACTAAAAGCAGAAAGCTATGAAAACTCACAAGTTCTCATAACTCACTGCCTTTAACTCTACAACTTTCACATTTACAGTATCATTTTTTCTATCGGCGTCACCAAGATGCCTTGAGCACCAAGTTCCTTCAGTTTGCCGATAATCTCCCAAAATCTCTTCTCATCCAGCACGGTATGAATAGAGCACCACTCTTCGTCTGCCAATGGTATAACCGTAGGACTCTTGATACCAGGCAACACCTCTGTGATTTGCTGAACCATAGCCTTAGGGGCATTCATCATCACATACTTCTTGTCATGTGCTGAGCGAACGGCCTCAAAACGGAAGAGCATCTCATTGAGTATTTGATGTTTTTCGTCATCCATATTCCAGTTGCCGATGAGCAGAGCCTCACTCTTCATCACCACCTCTACCTCAGCGAGATTGTTGCTTACCAAGGTGGAGCCAGAACTTACAATATCGAAGATTCCGTCGGCCAAACCGATACCAGGGCTGATTTCCACAGAACCTGTAATGACATGAATATCGGCATTGATACCATTCTTCTTCATAAACTTACGAAGAATATTAGGATAAGAAGTGGCTATTTTCTTACCATCAAACCACTGAAGTCCAGGATAGTCGATTTCCTTAGGGATTGCCAGACTAAGACGACACTTGCTAAATCCCAATCGGTCGATGATCTGAGCATTCTCGCCACGCTCCATAAATTCGTTTTCACCTACGATACCAAGATCAGCTACACCAGAGGCTACACTTTGTGGTATATCGTCGTCTCGGAGATAAAGTACTTCGAGAGGGAAATTACTAGATTGCACCAAGAGCGTGCGCTTAGAAGCACTTACCTTGATATCCGCTTCGGCCAGAAGTCCCATTGTATCGTCAAAGAGACGACCCTTAGATTGTACTGCTATTCGTAACATTATTTCTACTTATTATTTCTAAAACAATGCAAAAGTACACATTTTTATTATTATACGCAAATAATTTAGTCCCAATATGCGATTTTTTTTGTACTTTTGCACCCGTCATGAGGAATATGGTATGTTTATACGCATTATATGCACTGATATCACTCTCTTGTTGTTCGCAGAAAAAACAACAAGAGGTGACGCCATGGGGTACCCCCGTGGAGGAGGTAGAGGGCAACGAAGACAATGTCAACGAAGCCTCTGACGCAGAGAGCCAAGTTTCCAAGAAGAACAAGGGGTTCTCGCTCGAAGACATACAAGACAACGGCGAAATGATTATGCTCACCGTAAATGGTCCTACTACCTATTATGATTATCATAATCATGGGATGGGATTGCAATATCTGTTATGTGAAAAATTCGCAGAACAGATAGGTGTATCTCTGAGAGTAGAAGAATGCAAAGACACAGCAGAGATGGTCAGTAAGTTGCAACGAGGAGAAGGAGATGTCATCGCCGTACCCCTACCCCGCAAAACAACTATCGGGAAGCTTCTTTTCTGTGGCGTAACACCAGACGATGCCAAAACCCAATGGGCTGTGGCTGAGGGAAATCATAGCTTGGCAGATACGCTCAACGCTTGGTTCAAACCACAAATGATAGCACAGGTCAAAAAGGAAGAGTCCTGGTTGCTTTCCTCTCGCAGCGTAACCCGCCATGTCTACTCACCCTTCCTCAATCGTTCCAAAGGTGTCATCTCCAAGTACGACCACCTCTTCCAGCGCTATAGTGGCATGGCACGCATGGACTGGAGGCTAATGGCGGCGCAATGTTATCAAGAAAGTTGCTTCGACCTCAACGCCAAGTCATGGGCAGGAGCTTGCGGACTGATGCAGATTATGCCTTCGACAGCAGCTCATCTAGGACTATCTATGAGCATGATACACGACCCGGAGGCAAACATCGCAGCCTCAGCCAGGTATATGTCTGAGTTGCAGGAGCATTTTTCAGACGTTGGCGACCCCATGCAGCGAATGCTTTTCGCCCTAGCCTCTTACAATGGTGGCTATTTCCATATTCGCGACGCCATGTCGTTGGCTCGCAAGCATGGAGCCAACCCACAGCATTGGACAGTGGTGCGCGATTACGTATTGCGCCTCTCGCAGCCTACCTATTATTGCGACCCTGTGGTGAAGCATGGCTACATGAGGGGTACGGAAACCGTAGACTATGTAGACCGCATCCAGGCTCGATGGAATGAATATAGTGGAGGAGCAAGTTTCAGCGGTAGCTATAGAGGCAGAGGCATGGGAAGTAGTAGTTTCCATGGAGCTCCAGTTCGGTCTAAAAGGCATTACCAGGGGAAGTACCACATATAGCGCGACACCTGAAAAAATATGCGTGTGGGCAAAAAGACCTCACACTTCACTAAGTGTATCGTAACGCGCTGTATTTCGGAGCGTTTACACTTGTGCTGTGTAGCATCTAGACCTCACTTAGACCTCACTTAGACCTCACTGCCTTTATTTTTCTTGGCATCGAATTTGTGATATGTGAGGTGTAGTGAGGTCTAAGTGAGGTCTAGCCGCAACGCAACACCGCCATAACGCATTTATAATCAGTAGAATACAGTATATTGGTGAGGTGTGAGGTCTTTTTGCCCACACGCATACTTTTGCTGGTGACCCAGTGTTTATTGTCCCGACACTTCTGACGCAACGTCCCGACGTTGTGCCTGTTATCTCGGTAGGGCATTTTTTTGCCCTTGAAGGGGCAAAAAAATGCCCCAGAAGGGGCCATATTATGCCCACCTAAGGCACAAATCGCAACTCCCAACAACGTGACTTTTCCTGATTTGACTAGACACTTTTTTACTTTATAAACTAGAAAGGTAGACACTATCAGTTTTACACAACTGGAATAGTAGACACCTTCATAGAATTGACACTGCTTTAATAGACACAATTTGTATAATCGTGCTAAAATAGTAGTCAACCTCGCCACTGGATTTACAGGAACCCGGACTTATAGGTATCCCCAAATTCCCCACCATTTCATCTGCAAGTATAAAAAAGAAAAAAATATTAGACATTTCTTTCTCTATCACAAATATTTTTTGTACTTTTGCCTCCAAATAGTAAATTAAAGTAAATAAAAAGAAAATTCTTATGCTTACACTTAAACTTATCAGTGAAGAAACTGAACGTGTAGTTAAAGGTCTTGAGAAGAAGCATTTTGCTAATGCACGTGAGGCCGTAGAGAAAGTATTGGAGTACGACAAGATACGTCGTGAAGCCCAGCAGAAGCTTGACAGCAACAAACAGCAGGCTAACCAGTTTGCCAAGCAAATCGGTGCCTTGATGAAAGAAGGAAAGAAAGAGGAAGCTGAATCCGCTAAGGCTCAAGTGGCTGCCCTCAAGGCTGACGGAAAGGCCCTGGAAGAAATCATGGAGAAGGCTCAACAAGATATGACCAACCAGTTGCTCGAAATACCTAATATCCCTTGTGATGAGGTACCTGAGGGCAAGGACGCTGCCGACAACGTAGTTGTAAAGGAAGGCGGCATCAAGCCAGAGCTTGGTCCTGACGCTCTCTGTCACTGGGATCTACTCAAGAAGTACAACCTCGTAGATTTCGACCTAGGTGTTAAGATTACCGGTGCAGGTTTCCCTGTTTATATCGGCAAAATGGCTCGCTTCCAGCGTGCGCTAGAGGCTTTCTTCCTCGATGAGGCTCGCAAGAGCGGATACTTGGAGATTCAGCCTCCTTACGTGGTGAATGAAGATTCCGGCCGCGGCACAGGTCAGTTGCCAGACAAGGAAGGTCAGATGTACCATGCCAACCTCGACAACCTTTTCCTCATCCCTACAGCCGAAGTTCCTGTAACCAACATTTTCCGTGATGTCATCCTCGACGAGAAGGATCTCCCCATCAAGCGTTGTGCTTATTCTGCATGTTTCCGTCGTGAAGCAGGTAGCTATGGCAAAGACGTACGTGGACTGAACCGCTTGCACCAGTTCGACAAGGTGGAGATAGTTCGCATCGACAAGCCAAGCCACTCTTACGAATCTCTGAACGAGATGCTCGACCATGTAGAGGGATTGCTGAAGAAGTTGGAATTGCCATACCATATCCTCCGTCTTTGCGGTGGCGATATGAGTTTCACCTCTTCCATCTGCTACGACTTCGAGACTTGGAGCGCAGCCCAACAGCGTTGGTTGGAGGTTTCTTCCGTATCCAACTTCGAGAGCTACCAGGCCAACCGCCTCCACTGCCGCTACCGCCATGCAGAAGACAAAAAGATTGAGCTTTGCCACACCTTAAATGGTTCAGCTTTGGCTTTGCCACGCATCGTAGCCTCTATCTTGGAGAACAACCAGACCCCAGAGGGTATCCGCGTACCTAAGGTATTGGTACCATACTGTGGTTTTGAGATGCTCGACGACAAGAACTTCGACTAATCTAAGTCGATTATACAACAAGCAAGAAGACGTTTGCCTCCATCGATGGGCATACGACTTTAGAAGAATGTACGAGGATAACTTCAGCTGTCAAAAAGCAGTTGATGTTATCCTTGTGTGTTTTCTAACAATACATATTATACAACAAACACCAGCATAAAACAGTTAAGAGCCATGAACAAGATTATCCAAAAAATACAATACTCAGAAAAAGTATTTCGATTCGATGTGGAAGCACCACTCATCGCCAAGAGCCGAAAGGCAGGTAACTTTGTCATAGTCCGCGTAGACAACAATAGTGAGCGCATGCCACTGACTATCGCAGATGCGAACATAGAGGAAGGCACGATTACACTGGTTGTACAAAAAGTAGGTCTCTCCTCCACCAAGCTCTGCAACCTCAAAGAGGGCGATGAGATACACGATGTGGTAGGGCCATTGGGGAATCCTACCCACATCGAGAAGTTCGGAACTGTCATTTGTGCTGGTGGCGGCGTAGGCGTCGCACCCATGCTCCCTATCGTCAAGGCGCTGAAAGCAGCGGGCAATCGTGTACTGTCTGTCATCGCCGGCAGGAGCAAAGATCTCGTTATCATGGAAGACGAGGTACGGGCATCCAGCGATGAACTTATCATCATGACCGACGATGGCAGCTATGGAGAGAAAGGAGTGGTAACTATAGGAATAGAAAAGTTCATCACCCAGGAGCACATCGACAAAGTGTTTGCCATCGGACCTCCTATCATGATGAAGTTCTGCTGTCTCCTGACACAGAAATACAATCTGCCTACAGATATTTCTCTCAATACCATCATGGTAGACGGAACGGGTATGTGCGGAGCATGTCGCCTCACCATCGGTGGGAAAACCAAGTTTGTTTGCATCGACGGCCCAGAGTTTGACGGAGCATTGGTAGACTGGGACGAGATGTTCAAGCGCATGGGAACCTTCAAGGACGCAGAACGCGAAGAGATGGAACATTTCGAGGAGCATATAGGCAACATGGAGGTAAGCAAAAGAAAAGAGACCACAGATATTACGATGGATGTCGCTCCTACCGAGGAGACTATCGACCAGCTCATAGACCGCAACTCTACATGGCGTAAAGAGCTAAGAAGCTCGATGAAGCCCAAGGAGCGCACTGCTATCGAGAGAGTCAAAATGCCAGAATTAGACCCGGCATATCGTGCTACCACTCGCACCGAAGAGGTAAATATCGGCCTCACCAAAGAGATGGCACTCACCGAGGCGAAACGTTGCCTCGACTGCCCGAAGCCACAATGTATGGAGGGTTGCCCTGTGAGCATCAACATACCTTCATTCATCAAAAATATAGAGCGCGGACAATTCCTCGCCGCAGCCAAAGTTCTGAAGAATACCTCTGCCCTACCAGCAGTATGTGGGCGTGTTTGTCCACAAGAGAAACAATGTGAGAGCCGTTGTGTACACCTCAAGATGAACGAGCCGGCTGTAGCCATCGGATACTTGGAACGTTTCGCAGCAGACTATGAGCGACAGAGCGGCAACATCTCTACACCTATTTGTGACACGCCAAACAACATCAAGGTAGCCGTAGTGGGCTCAGGACCTTCAGGTCTGAGTTTCGCAGGCGACATGGCAAAGAAGGGATTCGATGTTACCGTATTCGAGGCACTGCACGAGATAGGCGGTGTGCTGAAATATGGTATTCCTGAGTTCCGTCTACCGAATGCCATCGTGGATGTCGAGATAGAGAACTTGCAAAAGATGGGAGTCAATTTTGTGACAGACTGTATCGTAGGGAAAACCATCTCCGTTCAAGATTTAGAAAAGCAAGGTTTTAAGGGAATCTTCATCGGCTCGGGTGCAGGATTGCCGAACTTTATGAATATTCCTGGTGAAAACGCTCTCAACATCATGTCATCCAACGAATACTTGACCCGTGTCAACCTCATGGATGCAGCCAACCCTCATAGCGACACCCCCATCAACCTAGGCAAGAAGGTCGTTGTCGTGGGTGGTGGCAACACTGCGATGGACAGCTGCCGTACAGCGAAACGACTCGGAGCAGAGGTCACATTGGTTTACCGACGGTCAGAAGCAGAGATGCCAGCACGACTCGAAGAGGTAAAACATGCCAAAGAAGAAGGCATCCACTTCCTTACCCTACACAATCCTAAGGAGTACGAAGCTGACGAGAACGGAGCTGTCAAAGCTGTTATTCTCGATGTGATGCAATTAGGCGAGCCAGATGCCAGCGGTCGCCGTCGCCCGGAAGCTACTGGCGAAACTGTCACCTTAGAGTGTGACCAAGTCATCGTTGCCGTAGGCGTGAGCCCTAACCCACTCGTTCCGCAGAGCATCGAGGGACTTGAACTAGGCAGAAAGAATACCATCGCAGTAAACGAAGAGATGCAAAGTTCGCAAGAGGCTATCTATGCTGGCGGCGACATCGTACGTGGTGGCGCTACTGTGATTCTCGCCATGGGTGATGGACGTAAGGCCGCATTAAATATGAGCCAGAAACTATTGGTCAAATAAGCAATGAACTCATAATTTATGCCGAGCATACCTACAAAAAGGGTAGCTTGCCTACAACGCAAGACTACCCTTTCTTCTTTTCTCTCGTAACATAAAATTTCCAAGCAGTGCTTAGAATATATCTTTTACTTCCCGATATTCCACCTAAGTCCAAACTGCAAGTTGAAGTTAAGTTTCTTATCCTTAAAAGTATTTTCTATCTTACTCCCATTATCGAAGTAATACTTCGCTCCGGGCTCCAAATAAACACCTACCTGTGGCAATACGTCGTACTGTATTCCAAGCGAAGCCTTGGTAGAAAACTGGGCACGATCCTTGGAAACGCCCTCCTCCACCTTTACTCCATCAACCTCAGTATGATTCTTAACATTAAAGTCAACCTCTGCGCCAGCCATCACATAGGTATGTAAGCGCTGGGTACCCCATACTTCATAGTTTACGCCCAACGGGATACCTACATAATGAAGAGACTGCTTGGTATCATAGGTATTACCACCATCGTAGGAAATATCAGAAGACGTGTAAGCATAAACTGCTCCAGTAGTCAAAGAGAGGCGAGGAGCCACCCTGATACCCACCTGGATACCTACTGCAACTGGAGCATGATGCTTGGCTACTATACGATTCGCCATTTTCTGCACGGCTACGAAAGGCATTACAGACTCATCGTTGAATGCATTAGGATAAGGGTCTGGGGCTGAAGCCATCATATAGGGAGATGATGCAGAATAGGCATTGCTAGTGATGACGCCATTCTCTGCAAACAAAGTGACGTCACATCCCACTTTAGCTTTCCTTTTATCTCTTATTACGACAGAAGATGCAGTTGCAGGAACATAGTTTGTCGCAGTTCGTTTGTTTTTTTCTACTGCAGGAACATCGCTCGTACCTTCCTCCGAAACCGCCATTGATTCTGACTGCCCCTCAGCTATCAAAGCATCCCCCATGCCCTGGCACGTCGAAGCCATTGCCATAAGCGAAGATTTTTTCTTTGTTTTTTCAAGCGAAGATTTTTTCTCTATTTTTTCACTTGTAATCTGGGCTACTTCAGGTTCATTTCCCATTGGTTTCAGAGACAAAAGCGACTGCGTCGCTGGTCTTCCATTATTGGATGTAACAAGCCCAGCCTGCTTAGGCAACATATTTTCTTGCGAATAGTATACATAACCACCCCCCACTGCGAGCAAAGCAGCAACAGCTGCCGCTACCGACCATCGTCTTATACTTATCAAGTAACTGGTGGAAGCAGGAGTTTCCTGAGCAAGCGATTGCTCTATACTAGCCCACAAGTCATGGCTGACAGGCTCTTGATAGTCTGCCAACCGATCTCGAAGTTTGTTAGTCCAATCGTTATTACTCATTTCACGTTTCATTTATAGTGTATAAATAATCTTTTATTTTCTTAGCCAGCAGCTTTTTGGCTCGCAAGTATTGCGAAGCAGAACTACTCTCCTTGATACCGAGTTGGTCAGCTATTTCCCGATGGCTTTTTTGCTCGAAGACATACATATTCAGTACTATTCTATAGCCATCAGGCAACTCACCTATCATTCTAGTCAATTCTGCTGGCGGAACCCGCTCCACCTCCGGTTCTTCCTCCACCTCATCGGGAATTTCGCTTACCATCTTCAGTCTACTTTGATGACGCACAAAGGTGATAGCCTCGTTAGCCACTATGCGAAGAAGCCATCCCTTAACCGAGCCTTCTCCACGATATTGAAACTTAGAAACTGAAGAGAAAACCTTGACGAAACTATCTTGCACGACATCCTCAGCATCATCACGGTGAGGGACATACCTCAGCGCTACCGCCATGGCATATCCTACAAAACGTTCGTAGAGGCGATGCATCGCCTCCCGACTGCCGCTTTTGATATCATCCAGGAGTTCCTTTTCAGATTCCAAATTCAATACCTTTTATAAATGAAACGAGATAAAAAGAAAACCTTGCACCTAAATCACACTTTTTTTTGATACAAGGCAAGATTTTCCTTCATTTAAGCCTATTCGATGCTAAAGGTGAGTCCTTCCTTGCTCAAAAAAGAAGAAGGGAAAATATCTTTTGCTTCCTTTAGCAACTGTGTTTCGTCATTGTATCTTGCGCTATAATGTCCTAAAAGTAATTTTCCTACGCCAGCATCCCTAGCCACCATGGCCGCCTGACGGGCTGTACTATGGTAATAAAGTTTGGCACGGTCTTCGTGTTCCGTCGTATAGGTACTCTCATGATAGAGCACTGTCACGCCTTTCACTTTCTCAGCCAGATCAGGAACATAGCGAGTATCACTCATATAGGCATAACTACGGGGTGGCTCCGCAGGTTCCACAAGCCGTTCGTTTGGTATCATCTCCCCATCCTCATTGGTCCAGCCTGCCCCATTCTTGATATTATTGATTTGGCTGATGGGGATGCCGTAATAATCTATCATATCGCGACGGATATGAGGGAGTGTAGGTTTCTCGCGAAAGATATATCCACAACATGGCACACGGTGCTGCAAGGGTACGGTTTCCACCGTTACTGCATGGTCTTCATATACCATCTGAGCTTTCGTTGTATCTACAGGCACAAACTCTATCTCATATTCCATTCCCTGCATAAAGAAGTCCATCTGTTGCTTAAACAAATCTTCGTATTCTTTTGGAGCAAAGACCCTTAGCCTGGAAGTACGTCCCAACATGCCAAAGGTAGACAAAAGACCTAACAAGCCAAAGCAATGGTCTCCATGAAGATGAGAGATAAAGATGGCATTGATCTTGGCGAAATGGATTCGTGAACGCCTGAACTGCATCTGCGCCCCCTCCCCGCAATCCATCATAAAGCACTTGCCTCGCATCTCAATAATCTGCGCTGAAGCACTGTGCTTGAGGGTAGGGAGAGCACTGCCGCAACCTAATATATGTACTTTGAATGGTTCCATATCCAACCTTTATTTTTCACACACGTCATACATTACGTCTTCCAATCTAGTTATTCCTGACGCTTGAAGGTATAAATGCCTTGAGCATTCTCCAGCAACAAACTATCGGGTCCCAGATTGTCGATATCAAAAGTATCCTTATTGAGCAAGAGCTTTCCATTCAAGATTTTCCAAGAAGTCCATGGATTGGTCTCCGCCTTCACGTTATTCTTTACTTCGCCACCTTCCATGATGTCGAAGTTTTTGTCAATGGAAGTCCACTTGCCCAGTAGCGAGGTAAGATTGATGACTTTCTGAGCCATCAGCTCGCCATCGTTTGCCTTACAAGCAATGAGGGCGATACGGTCGCCAGCAAGAAGTCCTCCCTGCACAATATCAGACTTTTCATCATCTACAAACACATGGAGTGTATCCCCATCGTCCGAGATGACTTCCAATGCATGCATCGAAGTTCCATCTCCCAGTACTCCATAGAGAGTAGAATCATTCTCGTCCTGCACCATGACAGAATCATTGGGACTGATGACTGGCGTATTGTTCTTGTTTTTGCAACCGTTGGCTACAATGAGTGCCACCAAGACCAGTACTACTAAAATGATTTTTTTCATCTTACCAAAGTTTTAATATATTCATTTTACTACGATTGGAATGTACTATCAAGACCTTACTGGTTATTTTTCTCCTGCTCCTTGGCTTCATTCCATAGTTTATCCATTTCTTCCAATGTCATGTCTTTCAAGTTCTTACCTTGTTTCAGAGAATGATCTTCCACGTAATTAAAACGGCGGATAAACTTTTGATTGGTCGACTCTAAAGCATTTTCCGGATTAAGTTTATAGAGACGAGCTGCATTGATGACAGAGAAGAGAAAATCACCGAGTTCTTTAGTGGAGTTTTCCTTGTCACCCTTAGCAAGTTCCACCTTTAACTCTTCAAGTTCTTCCTGAACCTTGTCCCATACATCCTCCTTCTCCTTCCAGTCGAAACCCACATTACGGGCCTTGTCCTGTATGCGATATGCCTTGATGAGCGAAGGGAGGGCATTTGGCACTCCGCTCAGCACTCGCTCATTGCCATCCTTCTCTTGCTGCTTAATTTGTTCCCAGGTTTTCTCCACTGCAGCGGCGGTCTTGGGGAGTGAAGAGTGAAGAGTGGAGAGTGAAGAATCATCTTGCTTTTCCTCGGAAGGAGTTGCTTGCCCGCTGCTTGCCGCGGATTGCAAATCCGCGGAAGCCTCCGCACCCTCTTCATTCTTCACTCTTCCCTCTTCACTCTTCACTCTTCCCTCTTCACTCTTCACTTCCTTATACACTACTTGCCCCGCTTCATTGATGTACATGTCGGGATTGGAGACAGTCCAATGACCCTCCTCCCGCCAGTTGATGAACGGGTGGCGGAACATGAGTTTGTCGGCCTCCTGATTGCAGACGTCGCAGATGTCGAACTCGCCGTCCTCCCGGCCGATGATGCTATAGAACATCACATGCTCCAGCACATCGCCCAACTCCTTCTTGATATCCTTATAGTCGCGCTTCATGAGCGCATCGCAAAGCTCGAAAGTCTCCTCGATGGTGTTCGGGCGAAGGCTCTCGAAAGTCTGTTTCTTATCCCAAGGACACTGCAGGCGCAAACGATCCTGCACGTCCAGCAAGCGGCTGAACGCCGCCAGTTTTTCTTCTTTTGTATGCATCATATCAGCATTTTATACCAGTTACAGATTATTCTTCCACCTCTTGCCTGCCTTCGTATTGAGGAAGATGGCAAAAGACAATGCAAAAACAAACATCATTACATTAAAAAACAAGTATGCTTCCATAACTTTCTTACTCTTTTAATCTCATTAAACTATTCGCACTGTATGCAAGCAAAAAGCCACATACCGAACCAATGAAAAAACACACAATATTAACCCAGCCGAATTCACCTCCTATTACCAGGGGCGACAATCCGCCCACGGCGACGCTGCCAAACATCAGCTTCGCCATATCATAGAGAAAACCAGAGAGTAGCTTCCTCCTGTCTTGTTCCGTAACTTCCTTTACCGCATTGCTAACCATAGCGTTTTATGTAAAAATACGTAATTTATGCTGCAAAGATAATGAATTTCGCCCAAAAAGTAGTATCTTTGCACCGATTTTTATATTTAAGTAGCGAAAAAAGAATAAAAACATAAATATTTACAATGGAATTAGCAAGTAAATACGATCCACAAGCAGTGGAAAGTAAATGGTATCAGTACTGGCTAGACAACAAGCTCTTCAGCTCAAAGCCAGATGGTCGTGAACCTTATACAGTGGTGATCCCTCCACCAAACGTGACAGGTGTACTCCACATGGGACACATGCTCAACAACACCATCCAGGACATCCTTGTTCGCCGCGCACGCATGGAGGGCAAAAACGCATGTTGGGTACCAGGTACCGACCATGCCAGTATCGCTACCGAAGCTAAGGTAGTAAACCGCCTTGCACAGCAGGGCATCAAGAAGACAGACCTCACTCGCGAGGAGTTCCTCAAACATGCGTGGGACTGGACACACGAGCACGGTGGCATTATCCTCAAGCAGTTGCGCCGACTCGGTGCTAGCTGCGACTGGGACCGAACCTCGTTTACTATGGATGAGACTCGCTCCAAGGCCGTCATCCACGTATTCTGCGACCTCTACCAGAAGGGGCTCATCTATCGTGGCGTACGTATGGTAAACTGGGACCCTAAGGCTCAGACTGCGCTCTCAGACGAAGAAGTAATCTACAAGGACGAGCACTCCAAACTCTACTATCTCAAATATTATGTGGTAGAGGCAGACTGCCAGCAGGTAGAGGAAGGCAACGTAATGCACAAGGATGACAAGGGATATTATGCAGTAGTGGCAACTACACGTCCTGAGACCATCATGGGCGACTCTGCCATGTGCATCAACCCTGAGGATAAGAAAAACACTTGGCTCAAGGGAAAGCACGTCATCGTACCATTGGTAAATCGTGAAATTCCTGTTATCGAAGACTCTTACGTAGACATCGAGTTTGGTACAGGTTGTCTGAAGGTTACCCCAGCCCACGACATCAACGACCACGCTCTCGGTTTGAAGCACGGCTTGCAGACCATCGACATCTTCAACGACAATGGCACCATCAGCGAGGCTGCAGGCATGTACGTTGGGCAGGATCGCATGGACGTGCGTAAGCAAATCGCCATCGACCTTCAGAACTCAGGCTTGATGGAGAAAATCGAGGACTATAATAATAAGGTGGGATTCTCTGAGCGTACCAACGTGCCTATTGAGCCAAAGCTCTCTACACAGTGGTTCCTCAAGATGCAGCACTTCGCAGACATCGCCCTCGCTCCCGTAATGGACGATGACATCGAGTTCTATCCAAAGAAATACAAAAACACTTACCGCCACTGGCTGGAGAACATTAAGGACTGGTGTATCAGCCGCCAGCTCTGGTGGGGTCATCGCATCCCCGCCTACTACTTCGACAACAACGGCAAGCAAGACTTTGTCGTTGCCGAGACAGCAGAGGAGGCTTTGAAGCTCGCACAGGCAAAGAACGCCAACGTGAAGGCTGAAGACCTGGAGCAGGAGAGCGACTGCCTCGACACCTGGTTCTCTTCATGGTTGTGGCCTATCTCCCTCTTCGACGGCATCGAGCATCCAGACAATGAGGAGATTAGCTACTACTACCCTACCTCAGACCTCGTAACGGGTCCTGATATTATTTTCTTCTGGGTGGCACGTATGATTATGGCAGGCTACGAGTATCGTGGCAAGATGCCGTTCAAGCACGTATACTTCACAGGTATCGTCCGCGACAAGCTCGGCCGCAAGATGAGCAAGAGCCTAGGCAACTCACCAGACCCTATCGACCTCATCGACAAGTTTGGTGCTGATGGTGTGCGCATGGGCATGATGCTTTCAGCCCCCGCAGGCAACGACATTCTCTTCGACGAGAGTCTGTGCGAGCAAGGTCGCAACTTCAACAACAAGATATGGAATGCCTTCCGACTCGTGAAGGGTTGGCAGACTGCCGATATCGAGCAGCCCAAGAGCGCCGAGATAGCAGTAAAGTGGTTCGACGCCAAGCTGAAGGAAACAAATGCCGAGATGGAGAAGCAGTTTAAGGACTATCGTATCTCCGAGGCACTGATGACTGTTTACAAGTTGTTCTGGGATGAGTTCTCATCTTGGTACCTGGAGATGGTGAAGCCAGCATACGGTCAGCCTATCGACCAGAAGAGCTACGATGCAACACTGAAGTTCTTCGATGCCCTTCTGAAGATGTTGCACCCATTCATGCCATTCATCACAGAGGAATTGTGGCAGCACATCTACGACCGCAAGGAAGGCGAAAGCATCATGCGCGAGAAGTTGGAGATACCTGCCCCTACAGCTGATGAGCAGAAGCTAGCAGCCGACATCGAGAACGTGAAGCTGATTATCGCTGGCGTGCGTACCGTTCGTAACCAGAAGAACATCGCCCAGAAAGAGCAACTGACACTTCAGGTGGTAGACAAGAACGATTTTGAGGCATACAACGACGTGACCCTCAAGATGGCTAATCTCGACAAGATAGATGTCATCGCCGAGAAGAGTGCAGACGCTTCCAGCTTCATGGTAGGCACCGATGAGTTTGCCGTACCACTGGGCGACCTCATCGACGTGGCTGCCGAAATAGAGAAGGCTGAGGCACAGCTCAAGCACCTCGAAGGCTTCCTCGCAGGCATCCGCAAGAAGCTCGGCAACGAGAACTTCGTGGCTCATGCCCCAGAGAAAGTAGTAGCCCTCGAACGCAAGAAGGAAAGCGACTCCGTAGAGAAGATCGCCGCCCTCAAAGCCACCATCGAGGAACTTCGCAAGAAGTAATATATCATTCATGTTAAGTGTTAAATGTAAAATGTTAAGTTAGGCTACGCCCTCACATGAAATCGGGGCAAAAACCTCATTTAACACATAGCATTTAACACTTAGCATTTATATCCAATCTTATGACAAAGAAGAAACTTTTCACCTTATTAATATCAATGTTCACGCTTGCCATGTCATTGGTAAGCTGTAGCGAAGAGGCTTTTGATATCGACAGTGTCAACAAGCAGACCATCCTCGTCTTCTTCCCTTGGACGGGAGGAACCAATACGAGTGGATTGACAGTCTACTTGAAAGCTAATGTAGACAGCATCTGCCAGGGCATCATCAACAAGGGAGGTCTCGACAACACTCGCGTACTGCTTTTCTTCAGCGAAAGCGCCACCAAGAGCACCCTCTATGACTTACAGTATGACGGAACTAACAAAAAGGTGCAACAAGTAGCTCTTAAGACTTACGAAGGGAACACTTACTGTAGCGCAGCGGGCATATCAGACCTGCTATGCGAGGTGAAACAACAGGCAGAAGCACTTAACTATGCCCTGATCATCGGCTCGCATGGTGCAGGATGGACATACGCAGAAGACTGGGTACAATACCCTTATCGCTCCATTCAGCCCAATAATGGCGACGACACGAATGCATCTAATGGCAACTTTAGTGGCATCCAGTATGGCACCAATCCCAACAAACCTATCACTCGTTTCTTTGGCAGTACGAGTTTGATGGACAATGCGCTCAATGTATCTACGCTAGCCGAAGGCATCAAACAGAGCGGCATCAAAATGCAGTATATCCTCTTTGACGCTTGCTACATGGGCAATGTGGAGACGGCATATGAACTGAAAGACGTAACCAACTATATGATAAGTACTAGCAGTGAAATCATGGCAGCAGGCTTGCCATACAAGTCACTATGGAACTATCTCAACACCTCTACGCCAGGCTATTCCACCATCGTTTCTACGACTGTTAATTTCTACAAAAACTCTAGCGACCCTTATTGTAATTTGGCAGCCATCGACTGTCGCCAACTAGACAATCTGGCAAGTGTCATGAAGCAGATTAACAACAAGTATTCGCTCGATACAGACATTACACTCTCATCGCTTCAACCGCTCGACGGATTCTCGCCTAACCTGTTCTACGATCTCACCACGTATGTAGACAGCCTCCACCCTAGCGGATATCTCAAAGAACAATTTAACACCCAGTTGCAGCTCACCGTCAAATCAGCCCAAAGTACAGACTATGTATATACGATGCTACAAAGCAACAACACGATAGAGGTGAAAAACTACAGCGGTCTCACCATCTCCGACCCCAGCCAGCACAGCGTGGCAATCAAAGGCAGAGAAAAGACTGGATGGTGGAAAGCGACACACGGAGCTACAGAAGAGTAAAAACAATAGATAAAAGGAATTATGGAATATTTCATTGTAGACAATAACGGACAGCAAGCTGGCCCTTTCAGTCTCGACCAGCTTGCGCAGAAAGCCATCACGCCCGAAACTTTGGTTTGGGCACAAGGCATGACAGACTGGACTCCAGCCTGGAAAGTAGCAGAGCTCAGAAATGTATTGGAAGCAGCCGAGGCTATCAGAACCAACACAGAAGCTACCCAAAAGGCAAATGCTCAGGCTGAGCAACAAGCCCGTCAGGAAGCTTACCAACAAGGCTTCCAGCATGGAGCGTCTATGGCAGGAAACAACAGTTATCAGCCAGAACGACCCAAGAAGAAATCAAACAAGACGTTATGGAAATTAATTCTATGTCTCATCGTATTCATCATTTTGGTATTTGCCTTTACTAATCCTAGTGCAGAAGCCCACAAGGAAAAAGTTCGCACTGAGGTAGGAAAGGTTATCGAACAAGCGACAGCCTCTACAGACAACAACTTCTTTAGCCAAAGTCTGCGAAGTATCGCCAAGATGATGGCAGACAATGTGGTAGACGAAGCCATGGACCACCTCTTTGAGTACCATAACTATGTACTATTCTCCAAAGGCACAGTCTCCCTCAACGGGAAGGAGCATGCTGTCAGTTTCGGTATCCTTGGCAAGGTTTACACGATGAATGCCGACGATATGGTGAAGGCACTTGAAGGCAATGACACCTTCGAATCATCCATAGAACATTCGTCAGATAGCAATGTCGATGAAGAGAATAGCCATATCGACAATGAAAGCGACAATGTAAACGATGAAGGCGACCTCGGCTCTCGTGTACAGCAGAAACTAGAAGACAAAGCCAACGAAGCCATGGACAAGGCAGCCGATAAAGTTCAGAAGAAACTGGAACAAAAAATCAACGAGAAACTGGATGAGGCTACCGACTCCTCCAAGATAGAAAAGATAATCGACAAGATACTGGAACTCTTGTAAATGATCCAGCAACATATAAAGATAAGCGGGTGTACCCAATTAACTATCGGTACACCCGCTTTATATTACGCATTCACTTACAATGTGTTATTTGTCAGTGGGAACCAAGAACTTGTCTCCCGTTTGCTTGATGAGTTCCTTGGCATATTTCTCAGGATAGCCAGGACGTACAGGACGGGCGCCCAGCCCCTCCTTGGTAGTTTCAAACTTACCATCCTTTGTAGTTGGCTTGATAATCATATCATTGTACTTCACCACCATAAATTGGAAGAGTTGCTGCCAACGAGCCAACATCTGCTGTGCTTTCTCCACACTATAATCGTTGAGATACTTCACAGCCTGCTGCGGATTCTGCGCATAGAGCTCTTGAGCCTTGGCCTCGACAGTAGATTGAGCAGCAAAGTAACTATTGTCCAAACTGTCACGAACCTCTTTCAGGGATGGGAACATCAAGCTATAACGAGGATACACCATGTTGCTCGTCATATTACATACCCAGTAGGCATTCTTCATGCTGAAATGCACTGCATCTGCGCCAGGAGTGTTGTAGCACTCAGGACGCTCAGTCATCGAACAATACACAGGAGTAAAGGCCACCATATTAGCATCGTCATTGCCAAACCACAGCACACCGCCAATCTCCCTAGGCAACCATGAGCGCATCTGACTCACATACACAAAACCACTCTGCTGAGTACTCGTAGGACGCTCATTGAAGCACTGCTTGCCGTCTACCTTAAACATCAATGGAGTAGGACGATAAGGCATCTCCCAAATACCGCCGCCAATATCGGAGCCATCAGCCACTGAGAGTGGAGTTCCCTCATAATGGTCGCGCATGCAAGCCTCCACGTCCTGTACACTCACCTTTCTGTCGGGCACTACCCAGAGGGGCATATCCTCTGCATTAGCATCCTTGCCCAATGCCCATGGCAAGTAACGACTCATATCCTTGAAATGATTAAGGAATGCCCAGGCACGTGCATCACAGAAGCGACGACCGGAGAAGTCGGGCTTGGCATAAGCCATTTTCCAAGAGAAGTCGGCATCTTTGCCTGTGAACCACCCCTTGCTACGTGCAAACTTGACTACATCCTTGGAGAACATCACGTTCTTCTTGTCTTTCATGTCAAACTTGCCGATGCGACTCTGGTTGGCATGAGCACAAATGGCATCATCGGGTATACGCTGGGCCACCCATACTACTCCTTTCGAACCAGGTCCCTTTCCCATCATCTCCATAATCCATGCCTCATTGGGATCGCAGATGGTAAATGTCTCTCCCTCGCTATTATATCCATAGGTCTCTGCCAGGGTTGTCATCACCTTGATGGCTTCACGGGCAGTCTTGCTACGCTGAAGAGCAACATAGATGAGCGAACCATAATCCATGATACCTGTTGAGTCTACCATTTCCTCACGACCGCCGTAGGTAGTTTCACCGATGGTAACCTGATACTCATTGATATTGCCGATGACATTGTAAGTTTCCAGTGCCTCAGGTATTTCTCCATGATACACATTGCTGTCCCAGTCATATATCTTGCGCATCTCGCCCTTGGCATGCTTGGCTGCAGGATAATGACAAAGATTCTGGAACATACCGTAGTCATCGGCACTGTAAGAGCAAATGACCGAGCCATCTGCTGATGCCTTCTTGCCCACGATAAAGTTGGTGCAGGCCTCTGCCCCCATGGTTCCAGCCAGCAAGCCGGCTACCACGAGTGCAGAAGTAAAAATATTCTTCTTCATAATTTTCTTTTTTTACCTTTTTACCCTTTTACCTTTTTACCCTTTTACCTTTCCTTAGCATGCCTTAAAACTCATGTCAAGTCCCTTAACAGAGTGAGTGAGTGCACCGACAGAGATAAAATCGACGCCCTGTTCTGCGTAATCACGGATGGTATCGTAGGTAATACCGCCAGATGACTCAGTCTCATACTTGCCTGCGATGATATCCACTGCTTTCTTGGTATCTGGCACAGAGAAGTTGTCGAGCATGATACGGTTCACGCCACCATGTTTCAGCACCTGGTCAAGCTCGTCGAAGCTACGTACCTCTATCTCTATCTTGAGGTCGAGGTTATGCTCCTTGAGGTAAGCATGACAACGGTCGATGGCATTGGTGATACCACCAGCGAAGTCGATATGGTTGTCCTTAAGGAGTATCATATCGAAAAGTCCGATGCGATGGTTCATGCCTCCACCTATCTTCACTGCCTGTTTCTCCAACATGCGAAGACCTGGTGTTGTCTTGCGAGTATCCAAAATATGAGTCTTTGTGCCCTCAAGACGTTTCACGTACTTGGCGGTCATGGTAGCGATGCCACTCATTCGCTGCATGATGTTGAGCATAAGTCGCTCAGTCTGCAGCAACGAGCGGGTCTTTCCTTCCACAATCATGGCAATGTCACCCTTCTTTACAGGAGTACCATCCTGCATTAGCACCTCCACCTTCATGGTAGGATCGAAACGAGCAAACACTTTCTTTGCCATCTCTACACCAGCCAGCACACCATCTTCCTTGATCAGGAGGTGGCTCTTACCCATGGCGTCCTCTGGTATACAACACAAGGTTGTGTGGTCGCCATCACCGATATCCTCGGCAAACGCCAAGTCTATCAACTTATCTTCTAATTGTTCTACGCTTAACATAATTTATTATCTACTATTTACAATGAATATTTACTAATTATAACTTCAGACTTCCTATTTCTAACTCAAAAGCCTCTTGCCCTGCCATTGAGCTCGAAGTATGCCTTCTTCATCACGTTTCACCCGTATCTCACCGCCAAGCCATTCCGTCATGGGCAGCTCGTCGCGAAACTCAAAGTAATTGACCACTCTGTCCTCCACTATTTCGACAACTGCTTGCATCAATCGTGAACCATCTGGCAAGACGACAGAATGGGCACCACATTTTCTCACGCTCTCCATTGCCTGTCTGTTTATTTATCGAGTGAGCTTCATTGGCTTTAAATCAGCCTTATCCACCTTGCGAAGAGGTATACGATCCGACTTCTTAAAAGGAAGCGTTTGTTCTGGAAGTGGCTGCGCCTCATTAGGAAGCGATGGTTTGAGTTCGCCATCCACTTGCGGCGCATGGGCTGGAAGTACGGGGTGGCGCAACGAATCAACTTTCAAACTATCCGTTGTCTCCGCAGACTTCGCAGCCTCAGCTTTCTTTGCATGCATGCGGATGAGCTTGACATGGTCAATAAACATCAACTTCAATGTGGTCTGAGAACCCATATCCGAACTGAACCCGCCATCACTCAAAAGGAAGTACCCCTTGACGCTCTTGATACCGAGCCGTTGTGTGTCTGAGATTTCCACAGAGTAGTGCTGACTGCTCTGCACGTGAACAACTTGTTGTGCTACGCTATCATTCTGAAACTCCACCGCCAGGAGAGCAATGCCGTCGCGAATACCGTCTTGGTAAATAAATTGGGCCTCGAAGTCTAGTCTCAGACAGTCACCCTTATGGTAGGTTGTGTCTGCCTGTATCACAAAACTAGTCTGATTGAATGGTTTGAAGGTACTGAATACCATAGAAGTTTGCAACTTCCAGACATTGGCTGTATCGCCTGTTGCTGAAAGGTTGTCAAACTCGCCTCCTGCACTACCTGTACCACCTAAGGCTACCAGTTGATTATTAAGACGGTCGCTCAAATCCTTGTAAACATCATGGAGTAATTCAGTATGGCGCATGTAATATACCATAGAACTGTCAAACTCCTCTGTAGTAACATCGTACTTCTTAAGAACGGCCTCGCGATAAGCCAAACTTTTGTTATAGTCGCCATCGTTCTGAGCCATTCCCAATGCTAGATGATAGTCATAGAGTATGTCCGTCATCTTTCCCTTGGAGAGCACACCGCTCGGTAAGGAAGGCTTACAAGATGCCAAGCACAGCATCATGCAGACAAGCGACAACAGAGAAATCAATAACTTTCTCATCTTTTATTCCTCCTCCACTTTTTTTGACTGACCAGTCTGTCCCTTGTGCGCCTTGTCTCCGCCTAACTCTTCCAGTTCCTCCCGGCAGAAGAGCAGTAGGGAAAAAATACCCCCAGTTACACAGACATCGGCAAAATTGAATACAGGGTCGAAGAACGTACCCTGCTGTCCGCCCCAAAAAGGCACCCACTCAGGCCATGTGTAAGTAAAGAACGGGAATCGGAACATGTCTACCACCTTGCCCATCAAGAAAGGAGCATAGCCCTCGCCGAAGGGTACTGTGTAAGATACATAATAAGGGGAAGATGCATTGAAGATGAGTCCATAAAACATGGAGTCAATCATATTGCCTATTGCACCCGTGAGCACAAATGTCACACAGATAATATAGAGCAAACGATGCTTACCAGCACATATGATGCGGTGCAGATACCATATCAGCACGATAATAGCTGCACTGCGGAAAAGGCTGAGCCAAAGTTTGCCGATGAACGACATTCCCCAAGCCATGCCCTTGTTCTCCACAAACTCCAGGAAGAACCAGTCTGTGACACGAACAGACTCGCCAAGGCAAAAGTGAGTCTTGACGTACACCTTGATAATCTGGTCGATAACAAGGAGTACCACCACCATTGCTGTGACGAGCCATCCGATATGTAATTTGTTTGTTGCTTTCATTTATTTATGTTTTCTAGCCTCCTTGGAAGCTACACTCAATGTGGCATGAGGCACAATGCGAAGACGTTCCTTAGGTATCAGTTCGCCAGTCTCGCGGTCTATACCATAGGTCTTGTTCTCTATACGAATCAAGGCAGCCTCCAAACCCTTGATAAACTTCTGCTGACGCTGAGCCATCTGGATGATTTCTTCCTTGCTCTGTGCCTCGCTTCCTTCTTCGAGTGCCTTGTAGGTAGGTGATGTGTCTACCACATCGTTACTGTCAGAGTGATTCAACTGTGTCATACAGTCCTTATAGGTCTGCTTTGCTACCTTGATTTTCTCTTCAATGATAGCGCGGAACTCTTCGAGTTCTTCATCGCTATAACGTAGTTTTTCGTTAGCCATAGACGTTAAATTATGCAATTGAGTTATAATTCTTCCTTAAGCTATATGCATAAGAAGTTAGAAGCAAGAAGCACTCAGTGCACTCTTTACCCCTAACTTCCCACTATTCTTATTTTTTCTCTACGAGAATATTCAATTTGAAGTCATCAAACTCGGTCTCGACGCCAGCATTATCACCGACAGTAATGTCGTCTGCCAGAACCTGTCCCTTGATATAATCACCAAAAGCCTCGATAGCAGCATTGGTCTCCTCATGAGAAGCCACGGTTACTTGAATACGGTCTGTTATCTCCAAACCTGTCTCCTTGCGTAGGTTCTGAATGCGGTTGATCAGCTCACGAGCCATACCTTCCTTCTTCAGTTCTGGGGTCAACTCAACCTCAAGTGCCACAGTCAGGTTACCATCGTTGGAAACGAGCCATCCTGGGATGTCTTCAGAGATAATCTCCACGTCGGCTACTTCTACTACGGCTTCCTGTCCATCTACGTTAAGAGTGATATTTCCTGCCTGTTCGAAAGAGGCGATTTGGTCTTGGTCGAGGGCTGACATCTGGGCAGCTACACCCTTCATCAACTTACCAAACTTCTTACCCATCACTCTAAAGTTACACTTCACCTTCTTAACCAGAATACCCTGACCCTCAATGAAGTTCACCTCTTTTACGTTCACCTCATTCTTCAGCAAGTCTGCTACAGCCTCGACATGAGCCTTCTGGGCAACGTCTACTGCAGGAATCATGATTTGCTGGAGCGGCTGACGCACCTTGATGTTCACCTTGCGACGCAAAGCCAATACCATAGAGGTAATCTTCTGGGCGATGCCCATACGCTCCTCCAGGTCGCTGTCGATGGCAGCCTCATCAGCTACAGGGAATTTGTCCAAGTGTACGCTCTCCAACTTGCCACCCAAGTCGTGATACAACTCGTCGGCATAGAATGGTGCGAATGGAGCCAAGAGTTTTGCCACGGTCATCAAGCAGGTGTAGAGTGTCTGGTAAGCGCTGAGCTTGTCATCACTCATCTCCTTACCCCAGAAACGTTTGCGATTGAGGCGAACGTACCAGTTAGAGAGGTCATCATTGACGAATGTGTCGATAAGACGACCTGCTCGTGTTGGATCGTATCCAGCCAACTCTTTGTCTACTCCCTTAACCAATGTGTTGAGCGAAGAGAGTATCCAACGATCTATCTCTGGGCGCTTCTCTGCAGGTACCTCCGCTGTCTGTGGGTCGAAACCATCCACGTTGGCATAGAGGGCGAAGAAGCTGTATGTATTATATAAGGTACCGAAGAACTTGCGACGTGTCTCGTCCACTCCGTTAGGGTCGAACTTAAGGTTGTCCCAAGGCTCACTGTTGGTCATCATGTAGAAGCGAACAGGGTCGGCACCATACTTGTCTATCATCTCGAAAGGGTTGGTTACGTTGCCCACATGCTTACTCATCTTGTTGCCCTTGGCATCGAGCACGAGACCAGAAGAAATCACGTTCTTGAAGGCTACGCTATCAAATACCATTGTAGCGATGGCATGCAAGGTAAAGAACCATCCACGTGTCTGGTCAACACCCTCGTTGATGAAGTCGGCAGGATAGAACTTGGGAGGGATAGCATACCCCTCATAAGTACTATGAATCAAAGCATCGCGGTCTGCCTCAGTACCACGAGCCATCTCACCCTCGAATGGGTAGTGGAGTTGGGCGTAAGGCATAGAACCTGAGTCGAACCATACGTCGATCAAGTCACTCTCACGATACATAGGCTTACCCTCCTCGTTCACCAGCACAATGTTGTCCATGTATGGGCGATGGAGGTCTATCTTGTCGTAGTTTTCCCGATTGTAGTCGCCAACCACGAATCCATTATCCTTCAATGGGTTGCTCGTCATCACACCAGCCGCTACGGCCTTCTCTATTTCATTGTAAAGTTCTTCGAGGCTACCGATGCACTTCTCGCCACGGTTCTCGTCGCGCCAGATAGGCAATGGTGTACCCCAGAAGCGAGAACGGGAAAGGTTCCAGTCGTTCAAGTTCTCCAGCCAGTTGCCGAAGCGACCTGTACCTGTACTTTCAGGCTGCCAGTTGATGGTCTTGTTGAGTTCTACCATGCGCTCCTTACGGGCTGTATCCTTGATAAACCAGCTATCCAATGGATAGTAGAGGATTGGCTTGTCGGTACGCCAACAGTGAGGATAGTTATGGACGTGCTTCTCGCTCTTGAATGCCTTGCCCTCCTGCTTCAGTTCGTAGCAGAGTACAATATTGAGGTCCTCAGCCTTGTCGGAAGCCGCCTTGTCCCACACACCATTCTCGTTGAACTGTGGGTCATAGGCATTCTTCACGTAGTCGCCTGCATGATGAGCATAAGCCTCAGCATTGACGCAAGCCTTCACAAAATTGGCATCGAGGTCTTCCAATACATAGAACTTACCCTGAAGATCTACCATTGGGCGAGTCTCACCCTTTTTATTTATAAGGTATAGGGCTGGAACATTGGCATCCTTAGCCACCTTGGCATCGTCTGCACCGAATGTAGGAGCAATGTGTACAATACCGGTACCATCATCTGTAGTCACATAATCGCCGAGGATAACACGGAAAGCCTCGCTCTCCATCTCCACAAACTGGTCTCTGCCATCCTCTGAGATAAATACCTTGTCCTTGTGGGTAGCAGCATACTCTGTAACAAAGGCTGGAGCGAAGAGATCTACCTTCTCGCATGGCTTCACCCAAGGCATCAACTGCTCGTAGTGATACCCTTCGAGATCAGCACCCTTCATGTGGTCTACGATGCGCCAAGGGCACAGTTTCTTCTCCTTGTCAAATGGCAGGAGGTCACCCTCCTTGCATTCCTGGTCAGCCTTCAAGTACGAGCCTACAAGAGCCTCCGCCATGATAAGCGTCATAGGCTCACCATTATAGAGATTGTAAGTCTCGATAGCCACGTAGTCGATTTTTGGGGCCACACAGAGAGCTACGTTAGATGGCAAAGTCCAAGGTGTAGTAGTCCATGCTATGAAATATGGCTTTCCCCACTTGGTCCACTCCGCCTTAGGGTCCTTGATAAGGAACTGTACGGTAGTGGTGAGGTCCTTTACGTCGCGATAGCATCCTGGCTGATTCAACTCGTGGGAGCTAAGACCTGTACCTGCACCTGGAGAATATGGCTGAATAGTATATCCCTTATAAAGCAAGCCCTTGTTATAGAGCTGCTTGAGGAGCCACCAAAGCGTCTCGATGTATTTGTTGTCGTATGTGATGTAAGGATGGTCGAGATCTACGAAGTAACCCATCTTTTCGGTCAGCTCGCGCCACTCGGCAGTAAACTTCATTACGTTCTCACGACATTTATGGTTATAGTCCTCCGTAGAGATATATTTTTCGGAAGCCTTGTTATCGATATCCTTCTTGGTGATGCCGAGTTCCTTCTCCACGCCCAACTCAACAGGAAGACCATGTGTATCCCATCCTGCCTTGCGGTGAACCTGAAATCCCTTCATGGTCTTATATCTGTTAAACGTATCCTTGATACTACGAGCCAGCACGTGGTGGATACCAGGGTGGCCGTTAGCTGATGGAGGTCCCTCGAAGAAGATAAACTGAGGGCAGCCTTCACGCTCATCGATAGACTTGTGGAAGATATCACTCTTCTCCCACGCTGCGAGTACGTCTTGGTTGGTCTTAGTCAAATTGAGACCATTGTGTTCGGCGAATTTCTTAGCCATATTATCTTATTTATTTATTGTTTTTACTTTTGGGCGCAAAGTTACTAAAAAAAATCCTTTTAAGCAAAAATAGAAACGTTTTTTTCACTTTCACCCAGATATTATGGGGCGAAAGCATTTTCACCTTGCGAGCTGAACGAAAATATGCCGAGGGAAAGCTACTTCTCTCGGCATACATATCATTTAATCTGAAAACTTTTTTTTACAGGTTCTCTGCCTCTTGCAGCCAAATAGTGCTGGCAGCGTCGCTCGGCATGCGCCAGTCGCCACGCGGACTTAGGCTCACACTTCCCACCTTAGGTCCATCTGGCAAACAACTGCGCTTGAACTGCTGACTGAAGAAACGGCGCACGAATGTCTTGAGCCATTTCTTAATCGCATCTTCATCGTAACTATCAGGATCGTTGTCGCTTATCTTTACTCGTTCAACCTTTAAATCAATAAAGGCTTTCTTTGCCAACAAGTAAATTTTGGCAGGACGGAAACCAAAACGAAGGAAGTAATAGAGGAAGAAATCATGCAACTCGTATGGCCCCACAAGGTCTTCTGTCTTCTGCTTGATATTACCGTTCTCGTCAGCAGGTATCAACTCAGGGCTTATAGGCGTGTCGATAATGTCGCGAAGCGTAGTACGGCTCTGCTCGTCTACCCCACTCTCTGCCACATAGTTTACCAAGTGGCGGATGAGGGTTTTCGGTATGCTGGCATTCACGCCGTACATACTCATGTGATCTCCATTGTAGGTAGCCCACCCAAGAGCCAACTCCGAAAGGTCACCCGTTCCGATAACCATGCCGCCCATCTTATTGGCGATATCCATCAATATCTGGGTACGCTCACGAGCCTGCGAATTCTCGTAGGTAACATCGTGTACGCTGGCATCATGCCCGATATCTTCAAAATGCTGGGTAACAGCCTTGGCAATACTTATCTCACGAATGGTGATACCGAGGCTCTGCATCAGCGAAATGGCATTATTGCAGGTACGGTCGGTGGTACCAAAACCAGGCATGGTGACTCCCACTATACCCTTGCGGTTCATCTTCAGCTTATCAAATGCCTTCACGCAAACCAGCAATGCCAACGTAGAATCGAGCCCACCGCTTATACCCACCACCACACACTTGGCATGAGTATGCACGATACGCTTGGCAAGTCCCATCAGCTGGATATTGAAGATTTCTTCGCACGACGCATCCATATCTCTGCTCATCGGGATAAAAGGATGCGGATTCACTTCACGCTCCAGCACAAACTCGCGCTCATTCTCAGCAGGATGTGCATCGATGATGCGGATGCCGAACTGACCACTCTGCATGGAATACTTGATATTGCGCTGCGCATTCACATATGTAGAATTAGTGCGCCTTTCCGAACGCAATTTCTCTACATCTATCTGCGAAACGACCATCTGCGCCTCCAGCGAGAATCGCTCGCTCTCAGCCAAGAGTTTACCGTTCTCGTATATCAAGGCATTACCACCATATACCACATCTTGGGTACTCTCACCAAATCCACAAGAGCTATAGATATAGCCTGTCATGGTGCGAGCACTCTGTTGGCTCAACAGACTCTTCAGATAGTCATGCTTGCCTATCAGTTCGTCGCTAGCTGAAAGATTGAAGATAAGGTCGGCTCCTGCCAAAGCCAACTTGTTGCTTGGAGGGGCTGGCGCCCAAACATCCTCGCATATCTCCACACCAAACTGTACACCATCGCCTGTGCAGAAGATCTGCACATCAGAGGTCAACTTTACTTGATGTCCCGCATAGCGCACCGTGCAATCTCTCAAGTCTTGCGCAGAGGCAAACCAACGTTTCTCGTAGAACTCACTGTAATTAGGCAAATAAGTCTTAGGCACGATGCCTAGAATCTGCCCATGCTGTATGACGATGGCACAATTCAGCAACAAATCACCTGCGATGACAGGTGCGCCCACAATAGAGATGATGTCGAGCTTACGCGAAAAGTCGAGCAGCATCATTACCGCCTGCTCAGAAGAGTCGAGCAATAACTGTTGGCGGAAAAGGTCTTGACAAGAATAGCCCGTGATGGAAAGTTCAGGGAAGGTAATGATTTCCACTCCCCTACCCTCAGCCTGTGCTATCTGGTCTTCTATCTGTTGGGCATTGAATACTACATCGCCCACCTTCACAGCAGGGACAGCACTCGCCACCTTAATATATCCGTACTTCATTGATCATTGAGAATTAATAATTAAGAATCAATAATGAGGCTAACGCCCTCAAGAGCTAGAGAATTCTTCACTCTTCGTTCTTCACTCTTCGTTCTTCACTCTTCGTTCTTCACTCTTCACTTAATTGTAACCTGTGTAGCCCCATATCCATACTCTTGAAAAGAGGCATCCTGATAGGTGCAACTCTTGTAGCGATAGTTCAGCTCATGGATGAGTGCTTGGCGCAACACACCCTCACCCTTGCCATGGATAAAGATAATCTTCTGTCCCTTCTTCTTGCGATATTCATTCATCGTATTCTTGAATATATCCATCTGATAATGAAGGATATCGGCAGAATTCATTCCAGCAGTGGTTTCGAGCACTTCATCAGCATGCAGGTCGATGACAATTGTGCCATCATCCTTCTTTGCATTCCTCTTTTCAGTGTTGGCGATTACCTTCTCGTCCTTATACATCTGTTCCTTCAGGCGTTTGCTGTCTACCACCAATGGGCGAGCCACCTCATCATTCTCCACGATGGTATATAGGAGGGCTGGAGTCTCAAAAAAGTCATTTTCCTCGAAGAGATGCAACTTATAGAACTTTACTGGGTCGAGACGGAACTGCACGTCGGTAGCAGGTTTCAAGAGGAATGGTTTGTCCACTTTATAAGCTATCATCTGGAGGGCGATATGCTCCATCTCATTGAGTTGCTCTCTACCGAATTCCTCAACGAAGAGCTTGGTGTTAGGCTCTATCTCCCCCTTCGATTTCAGAGTCCAGGCATTGCCTTCAGCTACCAGATAAGTATAGCTCAGGTAATAATTGCTGTCATTCACCAAATAGGTCTCGAAGCGAGTGTTGTTCACATCCTTGACATTAATGGGCACGAAGGCGAGATAGGCACTCAGTTTGTTGCCTCCCATGCGCTCCTGTGCTTGTTTTTGGAAGGTAATCTCACGATCGGCCGCATCATATTCATCCACATTCATATCCACCTCCGCATCATGTTCGTTGAGTATCGCCTTGATGCTGCGGCTATCCTGGTGCAGCTCGGTATTGGCATGAGCCTCAGCCTTCTCCTTGGCATCCATCTTGGCAGAAATCATCTTGCCCATGGCATAGTCATCCTGTTCCACGACCACCACCTCATTGATGGGCATTGGGATTTCAAATCCGTCTTGGTCTTCTACCAACACGATATTTTTTCCCTGGAAGCCAGCAACCTTGCCGCCCCCCACTTCGCTCAAGAACCTAACCTTATCTCCTTTTTTCATATTTCTGTATTTTTCGTTTCACCTTGTTTTATATATAGCTTAGCTTATGCAAAGATACAAAAGTTATTGGAGATAGCAGACGTTTTTAATATTTTTAAATCTCAAACGCAAATATTTTCCCTACATTTGTCGATACTCCAAATATTTTTCATATCTTTGCAAGAGTAATAACGACCTATCAAACAAACAAGCATATGATTACATTCCCATGCGCCAAGATTAATCTTGGACTCAACATTGTAAGCAAGCGAGAGGATGGATACCACAACCTCGAAACCGTGTTTTACCCCATTCCTCTGACCGATGCGCTAGAAATCAAACGTATGGACGAGGAGTTTCCCAGCGAGGTGGCTTGCGACCTCAAGGTAACAGGCAATGCCGTGGACTGTGACGAGCAAAAGAATCTCGTAGTGAATGCATACAATCTTTTGGCTGCCGACTACGAATTGCCACGCATACACACCCACCTCGTAAAACGCATCCCTTCGCAGGCTGGGCTTGGCGGAGGTTCTGCCGATGCCGCCTTTATGATTCGCTTGCTCGACGAGCGATTCCGCCTCAACATCGGAAACCCTGAGATGGAACGGTATGCTGCCAAACTAGGAGCCGACAGTGCCTTCTTTATCACAGCCAACCCTGAAGACGGCGACTCCGCTAGCTATGCAGAGGGAATCGGCGACATACTGATGCCAGTAAGCGTACCTAACGACAACCTAAGTGGCAAGTACATCGTAGTGGTGAAGCGGGACGACATCGCAGTAAGCACGAAGGAGGCCTACGCTGCCATCACACCGAAGAAACCGGCCAAATGTTGCCGCGACATCGTACGTCAACCTATCGACACCTGGAAAGAGGAACTCGTCAACGACTTCGAGGCACCTATCTTCGCCATGCATCCAGAGTTGGCCGAAATCAAGCAGAAACTGTACAACCTCGGAGCTGCCTATGCAGCCATGAGCGGAAGTGGAAGTGCCATTTTCGGCATCTTCAAGCACAAACCCGCCAACATCGAGGAGCAGTTTGAGGGTATGTTCTGTAAGACGATGAAACTTTATTAATATTAAGTGTTAAGTATTAAATGTTAAGTGAAGAAACACATCAGAAACTGATGGAGATTAAGCGAAGCTTTCGCTTACTGATGAACGGTCCCGGTTCGCAGTCGATGCGCGACAAGGGACTAGGATACAAACTAAACTGGGGTGTGCCATATCCAGAACTGAAGAAGATGGCACTGGAATATGGCAAGGACTATGACCTTGCCATCGAGCTTTGGAAAGAGGATATACGCGAATGCAAGATACTGGCTACTCTCATCATGCCTGCCGACAAGATGTTGGCAGAGATTACCGACCTCTGGATGGAGCAAGTACAGAGTCAAGAGATGGCAGAGATGCTCGCCTTCAACCTATTGCAACATGTAGATTACGCTCCAGTCATCGCTTACCAATGGATAGCAAGCGACCAGTCTCTCTACAACATAGCCGGTTTCCAACTGCTAGCCCGTCTCTTTGCCAATGGCCAGGAACCCAATGAGCGAGGTATCAATGAGTTTCTCGACCAAGCCGCAGCAGTCCTGCAAGGCGACAACATGGGCGTAAAGCACGCCGCCATCAATGCGGTAATGAGATTTTGCGACTTCGGTGAGATGTATGAGAAAATAGCCAGAGGAGCCTTGAGAGACATCCTCGACATATAAGGAAACACGTCACGACGCTGGGAAGACTACGTCACGACATAAAAGAAAATGCGTCCCGACATAGCTTCAGCCATGTCGGGACGCATTTTTCTATCCATCTCCTCATCCAAAATATTTCAGGTACTCATTCTCGAAATTGGGTGTAAACACCCCCTTACCGATATTCTCCTTGATTTCGGTCGGCGACCAAAAACGACCACCATCCAACTCTTCGAGACTCGGTTTCACCTCGCCGTCATACACGCAGCGATGCACATATACCAACTCCTTCTCTCGTGCGCTCTCAAAGACATAGTGCCCCATTGACTCTGCCTGGAAGTCGGCAATACCTAATTCCTCCCTCACTTCGCGCCGCAACGCTTGCTCCACGCTCTCACCCAGATCTACATGCCCGCCACAAGCGGTATCCCATTTGCTGGGCTGTATGTCCTTCCATGCAGGCCGATGCTGCAGGTACAATTCTCCTTTGCCGTTGAATACATGCAGATGAACCACTGGGTGCAGAATCCTACACCCATCGTGGGCATGACCTCGGGTAATGGCACCCAAGATATTACCCTGCTCATCGACTATCGGAAATTCCTCGTTTTTATTATCCATCATCATATCATAACTAAAAACCCCTGCTTACAAGATTCCATACTCATCCGAGTACCGGAGCATCTGGTCTACGTAACTCTCCTCGTAATCCAGTTCCACATCGATAGGATTACCCTCCTTATCATGTTTTACCGTCATTTTCGGATTGATAAAGCCCTTATATGGAGCGAGATCGAGTTTCTGGTATCTGGCCAAGATCTCACGATGCAAATCGAGGGCGATGTTTACAGCATACTTCTCCACCAAGTTGCGGGCAGCCTCATAGTCGCCTTCACTCTTGATGCGCTGTATCTCGGCCAGAAGCGTGCCGAAAAGATGGCGCAACTGCTCATAGTCGTTCACCTTCACAAAAGTTTTTCCATCTATCTTGACCAATTCCACTGCACCTTCGGCATGCTCCAAGGTCCACCAGGCGATAAGCGCACGGTTGCGCATGTGAGCTTCCCCTATCTTGTCGCCCTCCTTGATACGGATGGTCTGAGTAAGAAGACCATTCATCAGATACGTATAGTACTGCGCCTTATAGGCATCGCCATTGGGTGTCAACCCCAGTTCCACAAGTTTCTCATCTGCCACGTAATAAAGGCCAAAGAGGTCGGCACGAGCCTCCTCTATCGTGTTGCCATAGGCCTTCAAGGCATCAGGGTCGGTGCCAGGCAGCAGTTGCCCGCTACCATGTCCGAGACATTCATGCAGGTCGGTATGTAGGTCGTCAGTAATGTCTCCGTATTGATTTATAATGTGTATGGTATCAGCATCGATGACAAACTCATCACGGAAGCCATTGCCCTGCGCTGCCTTGTTGTAGGCATCAGTCAAGTTGCCGATAGTGACACTCTTCGAACCATGTTCCTGGCGTATCCAGTTGGCATTAGGCAGGTTGATGCCGATAGCCGACGCAGGATATTCCTCGCCGCCTAGCATGGCAGCGCAAATGACGTTGGCAGTAACCCCCTTCACCTCAGGCTTACGGAACCGTGGGTCTACAGGCGAATGATTTTCAAACCACTGTGCGTTCTGGCTGATGGTCTGCGTACGCTTGGTAGCCACCAAGTCCTTGTATTCTACGATACCTTCCCAGGTACCTTTCAAGCCGAGCGGATCTCCATATACCTCGATAAATCCATTGATAAAATCGACAAGCCCCTCTTGCTGTTTCACCCATGCGATACTGTAACGATCGAAATCCACGAGGTCGCCAGTGCGATAAAACTTCACCAAGAGATCGATAATGCAACGCTGACTCTCGTTCTCGGCAAACTTCTGTGCCCTGATCAGCCAAGCCACAATCTCCTTGATGGCAGCCCCATAGAGTCCGTCCTCCATCCACTTCATTTCCACAAGTTCGCCGTTGCGCTTCGTAAGTTTGGAGTTGAGTCCATAGGAAGGAGGCGTATCCGTAGTCTCCTCCTTCATCTTGGCGTAGAAACGTTCCACCTCTGCCTGGGTCACGTTCTCATAGAAGTTGCAAGCGGAGGTAAGCACCAGGTCTTCACCATCCGTCTGGTTTACTCGCTTGGGCATCACAGAGGGTTCGAAGATAATGGGCACGAGCACGTCGAGCAAATCTTCCTTGCTCTCTCCTCTAGAAAGCGGGAGGTATTCCTCTCCTAGCTTTCCTACCGCATCATAGAAAAACTCCTCCGAAAAACCAGGCTTGAATTTCTCACACCCATAATGATGATGAATACCGCTGGAGAACCATACTCGCTTCAAGTACACCTCCAACTCTAGGAAGTCGGAAGACTCACGATTCCCCTCATAATGACGATAGATTGCCTCCAGGGTCTTGCGAATGCGCAAGTTGTACTTGCCCTGTTGGTCGAAAGTGATGTCACGTCCCATCAAGGTTGCCTTTGACAGACAATAAATATATAATTTTTGTTGGAGCGAAAGTTCCTCAAATCCCTTCAACTCATAGCGGAGCATCTGAATGTCAGCGAATCGCTCATTGGTGTTAACGTTACATGTAGCCATTTATCCTTATTTTATCTTATGCAAACGAGCGGTTTGAAAAAAGCTTTCAATTTGCCGAGTGCAACTTATCCTTTTGCAAAAGTAATACATTATTTTTAGATTTCAAACTTTTTTGACGCTTTTTCGTAGTTTTGCATCTACAAAGTGGGCATTTCTCTAATTTTATTATTACCTTTGCATGAAAATCTGCAAAAATGGACATCAACGAAATACTAAGAAACTATTTTGGTTACGACTCTTTCCGCCCCCATCAGGAAGCCATCATCCGCGAGGTGATGCAAGGGCACGATTGCCTGGTACTGATGCCTACGGGCGGCGGCAAGAGCCTCTGCTACCAGATACCAGCTCTTGCCATGGAGGGAACAGCTGTTGTCATATCCCCCCTTATCAGCCTGATGCACGACCAGGTGGAAGCGCTCAAGGCAAACGGCATCCCCGCAGAAGCACTCCATAGCGGCAACGACGATACCGACGACATCATCATCCGACGCCGATGCGAGGCGGGACAACTGAAGATTATCTATGTATCGCCAGAGAAGTTGCTGAGCGAAATACCTTATCTGTTCAGCAACATCAAGATTTCTCTCTTCGCCGTAGACGAAGCACACTGCATCAGTCAATGGGGCCACGACTTTCGCCCCGAGTACTCCCAGCTCGGACTCCTACACCAGCAATTCCACGGCGTGCCTGTCATGGCTCTTACTGCTACGGCAGACAAGATTACACGCCAGGATATCATACAGCAGCTCCACCTTGATGGCTCCACCTTCATAAGCAGTTTCGACCGCCCCAACCTAAGCCTCACCGTACGCCGTGAGAGCACCAAGAAGGAAAAGCTCAAATACATATTCCGCTTCATCGCCAACCGCCCCAGCGAGGCAGGCATCATCTATTGTCTCTCACGCAAGAACACAGAGATGGTGGCAGAAGAACTCAAGGCACATGGCATCAATGCCGAAGCTTACCATGCGGGACTGTCGAGCCAACAAAGAGCATCCGTGCAAGAGAGATTCAAGATGGACCAGATACAGGTGGTATGCGCCACGATTGCTTTCGGTATGGGTATCGACAAGGGCAACGTAAGGTGGATAATCCACTACAACCTACCGAAGAGCATCGAGAGTTTTTACCAGGAGATAGGACGTGCCGGACGAGATGCTGCACCAGCCGACACCGTTCTTTTCTATTCGATGGCCGACATCATCACCCTACGCTCTTTCTGCGAAGAGAGCGGACAGCGGGAAGTTAACCTTGAGAAACTTCGCAGAATGGAAGAGTATGCAGAGTCGCGTGTATGTCGCCGTCGCATTTTGCTCAACTACTTCGGAGAGACCTCGGCATGCAACTGCGGCAACTGTGATGTCTGCAAAAATCCACCACGTACCTTCGACGGAACCATCCGTACCCAAAAGGCGCTGAGTGCCGTAGTACGATCCGAACAAAAGATAGCCGTAGGTACATGCATCGAGATACTAAGGGGCATGCACTCACCTGCCGTAGTGAAAAACCACTACAATGAGATGAAGACCTTCGGAGTAGGCAGAGATACAACTGCCAAAGATTGGCAAAACTATCTCCTACAAATGCTCCAAATGGGGTTCTTCGAGATAGCCTACAATGCGCATAATACCATGAAGGTCACCGAATTAGGATGGAAGGTATTAAAAGGTGAGTATCAAGTATCGCTCGCATTCATCGAGGAAGACAAGGATGTATTGAAGTCCAAGAGCAAGGGCGCACAGGCGAGAAACCACAATGGTGGCACCCCCGTGGTACATGCCAGCAAGGTACTCTTCAAGGACCAGCACATCGAGGACAAACAACTCTTCGAGCACTTGCGACAAATCCGCAAACGTCTCGCCGACGAGCAAGGTTACCCTCCTTACATTGTGCTTTCCGACAAGAGTCTGCACGAACTGGCAGCCATGAAGCCCACTACCATCCAGGCTTTCAGCCTCATCAATGGTATCGGTGACTTCAAATGCCAAAAGTATGGCGAAACTTTTATTCGCGCCATCAAGAAATACACGGGAGAATAGAAATGTCTTCTTATTCTGTCACGTCACCTATCTTCCACTCCAACGTGTTCACCCCGTCCTTCAGCATGAAGTTCATGCCCACTTTTACTATCGGCTTGCCCTTCAGCTT
>CAVKLF010000003.1:0-59346 GCA_963657075.1 bacterium
CGAACTGGTCCATGATGCCACAATTTACACCAATGTACTTATGCTCTGTGGCCTGGCCTGCCAATACGAGGTCCCACTTGGAAACCTTGTTGTCACCGAAGAGGTCGTTCAAAGCGAAAGCAAAGCAACTCTCCAAAGCGGCAGAAGAAGACATGCCGGCACCGAGAGGCACATCGCCATAGAACGCTGCGTTGAATCCCTTGACTTCTACGCCCAGGGCTTTCATCTCTTGGCAGATACCGTAGATGTAGCGTGCCCATGATGCACGAGGTCCCTCTGGGTCATTTACCTTGAACTCTACGCGGTCTTTCAAGTCGATAGAGTAGAGCATCACCGTGTCGGTGCCGTTCGGACGGATTTCTGCCATGATGCCTTTGTCAACAGCTCCTGGGAATACGAATCCACCATTATAGTCGGTGTGCTCGCCAATGAGGTTGATGCGGCCTGGAGACATATAAATATTACCAGTCTTGCCATCGAAATGCTTGATGAAGCGGCTTCTTACTTTTTCAATATCCATAGTTGTTGTAGTTTAGATTGTTATTTTATATTAATGTTTCTGTTTGTTGCGTGTTCCCAAGGCATTTGGTTTCCTTGGGAATAGGGGACCATTAATCTACAGGGATGTCCTTGTTTACATTCTTGCATCCTACGAGGGCGTAGAACAAGAGGTAGGCAAGCATGGCGATAATAATCCAATAGGATGCGATAGGACCGGCAGCCTTGGCAATTGCGTCTTGGATAAGAGGCATGATGCCACCGCCAACTACCATCATCATGAAGATTCCAGAAGCTTGGGCTGTATATTTTCCGAGACCTTCTACGGCAAGGTTGAATATGCCACCCCACATGATGGAAGTGCAGAGGCCGCAGAGGGCGATGAAGATGCATTTGGTAGGGATGGTGAATGAACCTGCCTCCAATTTCAGCAAGTTGGCAAATTCGTTGCCGGCAGCCACGGAGATGTTGATTGTGTTGCTCTCAGGCAAGAATATAGCGATGAGGAGCAAGGCAATAGCCAATGCTGATACGGCGGTCATCTGAACCTTGGTGGAAATGGCGCCGCTGATGAATGAGCTCAAGAAACGGCCGCACATCATGAGAAGCCAGTAGATGGCTGCTGCGGCTCCACCTACTGAAGCTGCTCCAACAAAACTCATGTTGGAAATGTAGAAGTTAAGCTGCGCTGGTACACCAATCTCGATGCCTACATAGAAGAAGATACCAATCACACCGAGTGTGCAGTGACGGAAAGACCAAGGACTGTGCTCGTAAGAGGTGTTCTCTGCCTTTGCCTGAGGTTCGGGGATGTTGACAATAGAGATGATGACAAATGCAATGGCGAATACTGCGATACCGATGAAGAGGAGAGGGGCGACATCGCTCATGCTGGTTTGTGCTGTGACTGTTCCTACAAGCACACCTGCAAGCAATGGGGTAAGTGTACCCGTAAGTGAGTTCAAGGTACCGCCGATTTGGATGAGCTGGTTGCCTCGGTTTCCACCACCACCCAACAAGTTGAGCATCGGGTTTACTACGGTGTTGAGCATACATACGCAGAAACCGCAAACGAAGGCTCCGAGAAGATAGATGATGAGGTTGAGACAGACGGCTCCCGAAGACAAGGTGAATACCACGGTAGAGTCGCCGAAGATGCTGGAGAGATACTGGATGAGCAGACCGATGGCGCCTACAGCGAGAGCGATGAGGGCTGTTTTCTTATAACCTTTGCTTTCCAGCATTTTGCCAGCAGGAATTCCCATGAAGAGGTAAGCGGCAAAGTTCATCATGTTACCCATCATGGATGCCCATGTGTATTTGAATCCCCAGATGTTGCCAAAAGGTGCTCCCATGTTTGTCACAAATGAAATCATTGCAAAGATAAAACACATGGTTATGATTGCAACGAGCCGACTGTTTTTGTTCCCAATTTTTTGTTCCATTTTTTCTGATAATAGTTGATATTTTCTGTTATATTTTACACTTTTAAAGGAGTGGAAGTCTTTTGCAACCACTCCTATGTGTTTGTCGTTTGGAGCCTCCTAGTTTAGAATGATTCCAAACTGCTGTTTACTTATTTGTCAACACCAAACTTATAGATTGTCTTCTGTGAATAAGTCTCGCCTGGGTTCAGACGGCAACTTGGGAAGTATGGATGGTTAGGTGTGTCTGGGAACTTCTGGGCCTCGAAGCAAACTGCGCTGCGCCGTGGGAATGTGGCACCGTGCTGGCCAGAGATGCCTGCCAAGAAATTGCCTGTGTACATCTGTAAGCCTGGCTCTGTGGTATAAACCTCCATGGTGCGGCAGCTCACTGGATCCTTGATGCGAGCAGCAAAGCTCAACTCACCTTCCTCTTTCTTGTTGAGTACGTAGTTGTGGTCGTAGCCTTGGCCGTTCTTGATTTGCTCGTTGTCGGCGTCAATGTCTTGCCCGATAGGCTTGGGTGTGCGGAAGTCGAATGGTGTACCCTCCACCTTCAGGATTTCACCTGTTGGAATGGATACTTTGTCGATAGGCAAATAGTAGTCTGCGTTTACTTCGCAGATGATGTTGTCAATGGTTGGTGTCGGATTGCCGATGCCTTGGATTGAGAAGAAACCATGGTTGGTCAGGTTGACGATGGTCTGTTTGTTGGTTGTCGCCTGGTACTTGATGACAAACTCGTTGTTGTCGGTCAATGTGTATGCTACCCAAACGGTCAGCTCACCTGTGAAACCTTCCTCGCCGTATGGACTTGTGTATTTCAATACTACCGCATTGTCGCTCATGCGAGTGGCATCCCATACATGGGTATGGAAACCTGTTGGACCGCCATGCAAGTGGTTGGGACCATCGTTGCAAGCCAATTGGTACTCCTTGCCATGGAGTGTAAACTTGCCTTCCTTGATGCGGTTGCCATAGCGTCCGATAAGTACGCTTAGGAAAGGTTCTGGGGAATTGATGACATCCTGGATGTTGTCGTGTCCTTGTATCAGGTTTGCATAGTTGCCGTCTTTGTCAGGCATCATGATAGCAACGATTGCACCACCGTAGTTTGTTACTGCGACTTCGTTACCTTGAGCATTTTTCAAGATGAAGAGGTCTGTCTGCTTTCCATTGACAGTGGTCTGAAAATCTTCTCTTTTCAGACCACAGATGTTTGCTACTTCTGCGCTCATAATATCATTTTTTTTAGTTACTTTATCGTTTAAGTTATTATCTACTGCAAAGTAACTAAAAAAAAATGATTATTACAAACTTTTTTGCAACTTATTGATTTAAAAAAACAAAAAATATCTTACGAAAGGAAATCTGCTACGATGTAGCTGGAGCCTCCAACGAAGATGAAGTCTTCCTTGTCGGCATCTCCGATAGCTGCCTTAAATGCTTTATTTACAGTTGGATATGAGCTTCCTGCAAGCCCATGTTTTTCTCCAAGTTCTGCTATTTTGTCAACGCAGATAGCTCTTTTGGTTGTGGCTTGTGTCCAATAGTAAACAGCATTTTTCGGTAGCATTTCCATTACGGTGTTCACATCTTTGTCATCTACCATGCCAAAGACAATGCGTAGTTGCTTGCAGGACTGTGATTTGATCTGGGGGGCAAGGTATTGCCATCCTCCTGCATTGTGGCCTGTGTCGCAGATGACCAACGGGTTGTCCTGTATCTTTTGCCACCTGCCCATCAGACCTGTCAGTTTTGTAACGTTGGCAAGGCCTTTCTTGACGCTTTCCTTGTTGCGGATGACATGAATGTTTTGGCTACAGAGAAGATTGCAGGCGTTGAGGATGGTATTCGTATTCTTGGCTTGATAGTCACCACGCAATTCACTTGTGAGGATGCCCCAGCTCTTGGTCTCGTATCTCATGCCGTTTTCGCAATGGGATGCTTGCTGTACTTCTTGGTGGGACGCATCTTGGGCAAAAATGACCGGGGCGTTCTTCTCCTTGGTCTTAGCCTCGAATATGGGTCTTGTCTCGGGGATGTCTTCGCCGATGATGGTGGGTACGCCAGGTTTGATGATGCCTGCCTTTTCTCCTGCAATCTCTGCCAGGGTGTTGCCGAGGAACTGGGTGTGGTCGAGGCTGATGTTGGTGATGATGGACAGGATGGGGGTGATGATGTTGGTGCAATCGAGTCTTCCGCCTAGTCCTACTTCGATGACGGCGACATCTACCTTTTGCTCGGCGAAGTATTTAAACGCCAAAGCGGTGGTCAGTTCGAAGAAGGAGGGATGCAATGGTTCGAAGAATGAGCGTTCCTGCTCCACGAAGTCTATGACGTATTGCTCGGGGATGCACTCGCCGTTTATTCTGATTCGCTCGCGGAAATCGACAAGGTGGGGGGAAGTATATAGCCCAACCTTATAGCCGTCTTCTTGCAGGATGGCGGCAAGGCTGTGTGAGCAAGAACCCTTTCCGTTGGTTCCTGCGATATGGATGGTTTTGAATTGGTGGTGTGGATGCCCGAAGTGCTTGTCCAACTTCTCGGTGGTCTGAAGACCAGGTTTGTAGGCGGATGCACCTACCTTTTCAAATACAGGCGTGCTGTTGAAGAGGTATTCGATGGTTTCTTGGTAATTCATTTTTGTTATACCTTATTATATATATAAAGGAGCAACCTTGCCTTTAGTAAAAGGTAGGGTTGCTCCTTCTGTTTCTTAATTTGTTTTATTTGAATAGGTTCTTGAAGCTTTCGAAGAGTGACTTCTTGGTGGCGTTGTCTGCCGTGAAGTTCTCGCACTCCTTGAATTTCAATACCAGTTCCTTCTCTTCCTTGGTTAGAGTCTTGGGGACGAAAACGGTTACGTTCACGATGATGTCACCCTTGCCAAAGCCGTAACCCTGCACGGCAGGAAGTCCTTTGCCACGCAGTCGGATTTGTTTGCCTGGCTGGGTTCCGGGTTCTATCTTGATGGTCGTTTTACCGTCGATGGTCGGCACCTCAACGTCTCCGCCTAAGGTGGCAGTGGTGAAGTCGAGCACGAGGTTATAGTACAAGTCTTGTCCGTTACGTTCAAAGGTATCGTTCTTTTCTTCTTGGATAAGGACTTGTATGTCACCGTTGACGCCATTGTGCTTGCCTGCGTTGCCCTTGCCGCGAACAGTTACGCACATACCGTCTTCTACACCTGCAGGAATGTTGATTTCTACGACTTCGTCGCCCTTGACGATGCCTTCGCCACCGCATTCCTTGCATTTGTGCTTGACGATAGTGCCTTCGCCCTGGCAGTTAGGGCAGGCCACCTGTGTCTGCATCATGCCAAACATGGAACGTACGGTCTTGATGGTAACTCCTGAGCCATGACAGGTAGGGCAAGTTTCGGGCTGTGCTCCGCCTTCGCATCCCGTGCCATGGCAAGCACTACAGGTCACATCCTTGCGAATCTTGAATTTCTTGGTGACACCCGTTGCTATTTCCTGTAAGGTGAGTTTTACCTTGACACGTAAGTCGCTGCCTTGGTATTGTTGACGGGCACCTCCGCCAAAACCGCCACCGCCGAATCCGCCGAAACCACCATGGCCTCCGAAAATGTCGCCGAACATGGAGAATATGTCATCCATGTTCATGCCTCCACCGCCGCCGAATCCGCCGAATCCACCTTGTGGACCATTGAATCCGAATTGGTCATATTGCTGACGCTTCTGTGGGTCGTGCAACACTTCGTATGCCTCAGCAGCCTCCTTGAACTTCTCCTCGGCTTCCTTGTCGCCTGGGTTGCGGTCTGGGTGATATTTGATGGCTATCTTGCGATATGCCTTCTTGATTTCGTCCTCGGATGCTGACTTGTCAACGCCAAGCACCTCGTAATAGTCTCTCTTAGCCATAATTATTAATCGTCAATTATAAATTATTAATTGGCTCTTATTGTCCTACTGCTACTTTGGCGTGACGGATTACCTTGTCGTTAAGGGTGTATCCTGTCTGAACGCAGTCAATGACCTTACCCTTCTTGTCGTCGCCCATGCCTGGTACCATGGCGATGGCCTCATGGAAATCTACATCGAAGTCCTTGTTGGCAGTCTCTATCTTCTTTACGCCTAATCCTTCCAGAGTCTTGCTGAACTTGTTGAAAATCATCTGTACGCCTTCCTTGATGACCTTGGGGTCCTCATTCTTGTCTGCGATGGCGCGCTCGAAGTCGTCCAAGACGGGCAGGATGGCGGTAATGGTCTTCTCGCCACCATTCAGAATCAACTCTGTTTTCTCTTTCAAGGTACGCTTGCGGTAGTTTTCGAATTCAGCAGTCTTGTAGAGCAGCTGTTTCTTGAGCTCCTCAACTTCTTTTTGTGCTTGTTCCAATGGGTTGAGCTTTACTTCCTCTGCCTTTTTGTCGGCAGCCTCTTCGCTATCCGCCTTTTTGTCAGCGGTCGTGTCAGCCTTGCCTTCCTCGGCCTTTTCCTCGGAAGAACTCTCTGAAATGTCAGCATTCTGTTCTTCTGTGTTGGAAACCTGCTCGCTTTGAGCTTGCTCCTTGACGTTTCCGTCTTCTATCTTAATCTCTTTTTCTTTAGACATAGTCGTAAATTTGCTTTTTAATTTTTTGAATATCATCTTCACAAAAAGTGTGCCAACCAAAATCGGCTGGCACCTAGTTATTAAATATGTAAGAATTAAAAAGTTCTTTCTTGTTGGCTTTTTGGAAATCCTCTTGTCGGAAGATTACTGTTGGCCATACATCTTTGCCTTCTGCTCCTTGATGCCCTCGTCGTAAATGTATTCGTCGTAAGACATGAGTTTGTCGATGGTGCCGGATGGAGTCAGTTCGATGATGCGGTTGGCCACGGTGTTGATGAACTCGTGGTCATGGCTGGCGAAGAGGATGTTGCCCTTGAATGCCACCAAGTTGTTGTTGAATGCCTGGATGCTTTCCAAGTCCAAGTGGTTGGTTGGCGTGTCGAGAATCAGGCAGTTGGCGTTCTGCAACTGCATACGGGCAATCATGCATCTCATCTTCTCGCCTCCTGAGAGCACATTCACCTTTTTCAAAACTTCCTCGCCGCTGAAGAGCATACGACCGAGGTAACCTTTCATCGCCACCTCGTTGCCAGGACCGTACTGGCTCAGCCAGTCAACTAGGTTCTTGTCGCTTTGGAAGAACGCTGTGTTGTCGAGTGGGAGGTAGGCGGTCGTGATGGTCACGCCCCACTTGTATTCGCCGGCATCAGCCTTGCGGTTGCCGTTGATGATCTCGAAGAGGGCAGTCATCGCCTTGGGGTTGTGAGAAAGGAATACCACCTTCTCGCCCTTCTCGATGTTGAAGTTTACGTTGTCGAAGAGTACAGTTCCGTCTTCGTCAACGGCTTTCAGTCCTTCCACCTCAAGAATTTGGTTGCCAGGCTCGCGCTCCATCTGGAAGATGATGCCCGGGTACTTGCGGCTGGATGGACGGATTTCCTCTACGTTCAGTTTCTCCAACATCTTCTTGCGGGAAGTGGTCTGCTTGCTCTTTGCCACATTGGCGGAGAATCGGCGGATAAACTCCTCCAGCTGCTTTTTCTTCTCCTCGGCCTTCATCTTTTGGTTCTGTGCCTGGCGGAGTGCCAACTGCGAACTCTCATACCAGAACGAGTAGTTGCCTGCAAACATAGTTACCTTACCGAAATCGATATCTACGGTCTGTGTGCTGACGGCATCGAGGAAGTGACGGTCGTGGGAGACCACCAAGACTGTCTGCTCCACATTGCTCAAATATTCCTCCAGCCATTCTACCGTGTCGAGGTCGAGGTCATTGGTAGGCTCATCGAGGAGGAGGTTGTCTGGGTTGCCGAAGAGAGCCTTCGCCAACATCACACGTACCTTCTCTGTGTTGGACAGCTCGCCGACCAGTTTGTCGTGCTTGTCTTCCTTGACTCCCAGGTTTTGTAGGAGCTGGGCTGCGTTGCTTTCTGCCTCCCAGCCGTTCATCTCTGCGAACTTCAATTCCAAGTCAGCGGCACGGTTGCCGTCTTCCTCTGTCATCTCGGGCTTGGAATAGAGTCGCTCACGTTCCTTCATGTTCTCCCAGAGAGGTTGGTGCCCCATGAGGACGGTATCCATTACACGATGTTCATCATATTTGAAGTGGTCCTGCTCCAATACGGAAAGACGTTCGCCCGGTCCTAGTTCCACGGTACCCTTGTTAGGCTCCAAGTCGCCGCTGATGGCACGGAGGAATGTTGACTTGCCGGCACCGTTGGCGCCGATAATACCATAGATGTTACCATGAGTGAACTTCAAGTTCACGTCCTTGTAGAGGACTCTCTTTCCGAATTGAATCGCTAAGTTTGTTACTGTAATCATTTATTTTATACCTTATTCTTTCTTTACTTTGGGCTGCAAAGTTACGAAAAAAGATTTGAATGCCAATGCTTTGTTGTGGAAACTTGCTTAATTTTTAGTTAAAAAAGGGTTGAGGCTTGGTGGTATTCCTAAAAAGAAGTACTTTTGTAACTCAAAATGGATTTACGAATGGCACATCAAGGCAATAAATGGCAGAGTCATGCCATGAACAATCGGGGAGGCTATGGTGCTCCTCACGACTACGACCACTATACGGTCGGAAAGCCTGCTCCTCTCTTGGAGTGGTTGCTCGCTCATGTCAAGGGCGAGAGTAAGACGAAGATTAAGCAGACGTTGCAAGGACGCGGCATCAAGGTGGATGGCAAGACGGTCACCCAGTTTGACTATGCTCTTCGACCGGGCATGAAGGTGGCGGTCAGCAAGACAAAGAAAAACAATGATCAGTTCAAGAACCGATATGTCAAGATTGTTTACGAGGACAGATACCTTGTCGTAGTGGAGAAGAACGTTGGTATTTTGAGCATGGCGGCAGGTCATTCCACCCTCAATGTAAAGGCGGTGCTTGATGACTATTTCCGTAAGACTCGCCAAAACTGCCAGGCGCATGTCGTGCATCGTCTCGACCGTGATACTTCGGGCTTGATGATTTATGCCAAGGACAAGCAGACAGAGCTTGCCTTGGAGGATGATTGGCATCACAATGTCTATGATCGCCGGTATGTGGCCGTTGTCTCTGGGGAGATGGAAGAAGACGAAGGTACTATTGCCAACTGGCTCAAGGACAACAAGGCTTATATTACTTATAGCAGCCCGACGGACAATGGCGGAAAATATGCTGTCACTCACTTTCATACGCTTGCACGGTCAACGGAACATTCCTTGGTGGAGTACCGTTTGGAGACGGGGCGCAAGAACCAAATTCGTGTGCATACGGCAGACATGGGGCATCCTGTTTGTGGCGACATCAAGTATGGTAATGGCGACGACCCTTGTCATCGTCTTTGTCTCCATGCTTATGTGCTCTGCTTCTATCATCCTGTGACCCATCAGCCGATGGAGTTCGAGACACAGATACCTGTAGATTTCCGTCGCCTTTTCAAGTAATAGGCTAGTGTTGTGAAAATGCTATTTTAGGCGTTAGTAAAAGTAAAAATAAGCAAAAATGGAGGATTTCGGATATTATGTTTTCGCCTTGGTGATACTCATCATTGGCTTCTTAGTTGTAAAGAAAGTTGCCACTTGTCTGATCAAGGCGGTGGTGGGCATCATCGTGCTTGCCGTACTCGCTGGCATCTATTGGCTTTATATAGCATAAGAGGGTTGGATCGTACTCCAACCTCTTTTGCTTCATAACCTTATTATATAGGCTATCGCACGTTTGCAATAGCCGTTAATGAGTCAGCTTTTCCAAGTGGGGCTTTCATCGTTGGAAAAGCCAGAAAATTATTGACAAATTGCAGATTTTTCTCTTGGAGTCTCAAGTGTTTCCCTGACCCCACTTTGAAAATTACCTCGGGAGGCAGAAATTTTTCCCTCCCGAGGTAGGAATTTTTCCCTCCCGAGGGAGTTTTTTATCCGTCGGGAGGGAGTATAGTAAGCATTATGATATTTTTTTACATTCAGCGGTGTGCAGCGTAGGCGTATGCACTTTTCCGAAATTTGGCATTTCAAGGTTGCTTTGTCAATAAAACTTCATAGTCGGGGATGTCTTCCAGGAATACATATTTTTTACCATTATAGTCCATCTTGCACACGTAGTGTTGCAGACCGTTGCTAACGATGAGGTAGTCCACGTGCAGGAGCATATTGTAGATGGAAATTTGGTCGAATACCTTCTGCGTGATGGGTATGTGAGGAGCCTTGTATTCGATGATTATGCGAGGCTTCAGCTCGCGGGAGTAGAGCACGCTGTCGGCGCGCAGTACCTTGTCACCTATGGAAATCTGAATTTCGTTGGCAAGCAGACTGGCAGGATAGCCCTTGTGTTCCACTAGGAAATGCACGAAGTGCTGCCGCACCCATTCTTCGGGTGTGAGTGCGACGTACTTCTTGCGCAGAATGTCGAATATCATCGGATGCTCTTTCGATCCGCGGAGCTTGATGTCGAAGGGGGGGAGGTTGAGTCTTGTCATGTTTTTACACCTTATTATATATAGTTTTCTACACCTTATTATATATAGTTCAAAAATATTTTGTACCTTTGTCGCAAAAATAAGAGTGCAGAGCTATCATGTTGTTCTCTGCAAAGGTACAAAAAATATCGCAATGGCAGAAAAAAAACAAGCAATAACTTACGAGTCGGTCATGAAAGACCTCAAGGCTCGCAACTTCTCGCCCGTTTATATCATGATGGGGGACGAGTCGTACTACATTGACATCCTCTGCGAGTACATTGCCGACAATGTGCTCCAACCTGAAGAACGCGACTTCAATCAGATTGTGCTCTTTGGGGCTGAGACCACAGCGGCGCAGGTCGCTGACCAGTGCAAGGGGTATCCAATGATGGCTGAGCACCGGGTGGTAATTGTGAAGGAGGCGCAAAATTTGCGAAATTTCGAGGCAATCGAGAAGTATCTTGAAAATCCGGTAAAGTCGACCATTTTTGTGATGACCTACAAGAATGGTTCCATCGACCGCCGTAAGAAGTTGGTGCCACGTGCCGAGCAGGTGGGGGTTGTGTTCGAGAGCAAAAAACTGAAGGATTATCAGCTGCCTGGATTCGTGGAGACTTACATCAAACGCAAGAAGGCGGCAATTGAGCGGAAGGCAACGCAGATGGTGGCCGACCATGTAGGGGCTGATCTGCATCGCCTCACTTCTGAGTTGGACAAACTCCTCATCTCGCTCCCAGAGAACGACCGCAGGGTGACACCCGAGATTGTGGAGAAGGTAATAGGTGTGAGCAAGGACTTCAATGCCTTCGAACTGCGCAACGCTATTGTGAACCGTGATGTTTTCAAGGCAAATCAGATTATCAATTATTTTGACAGCAATCCGAAGAGTGGATCACTCTTTGCGATTCTCCCGATGCTCTTTTCTTATTTCCAAAATCTCATGCTTGCCTATTATGCACCCAATAGGCAGAACGAAAATGAGCTTGCAAAATTCTTGGATTTGAAAAGTTCTTGGGCAGTGCGCGACTATACCGCAGGAATGAGGAACTATAATGGAGTGAAGGTGATGCAGATTATCGACAAGTTTAGAGAGGTGGATGCGAAGTCTAAGGGTATTGGAAACCCTAATACAGGGGCGGGCGAACTGATGAGGGAACTCGTGTTTTTCATCCTCCATTGATGCTCTTGCGTTTCTGTTCCAGAGGTATGAAAACTGTATTTTTCGTCTGTGAGTTTTCTGCTTTTTAGGGTAGGGGGAAGTGGTTTTGTTGTAGATTTCAATAGTTGTTAGCAGGGTGGTTCTTGGTGGAATCACCCCTTTTTTGTGTCTTGTTTCGGTACTCTGTTTCTTCCTTTTGCCTTGTGGCGAGGATAGTCTTTGCAGTCTTTTTCTATTGGTCAGAAGGTAGGGGAAGGACCTGTCATCGCTCCTAGGAAATCTAGGAAAGAGGCTTCCTAGACGTAAATATCTCTGGAAATGGGGTGTTTTGAGCTGTTTTTGACCTTTATACTGGCTGTTTGGGAGCAAAAAATCTAACCAAAATATACATTTTATGTTTTTTAAGAGCTAGAACGAGGACTTTTCATGAAAAAGAATTTGTGTGGTAAATAGAAGAAAATCAGATGGTTATGCGTGATAAGTCCTGCTAGCTACCCTCAAAACTTGCGAATTTGCTCGGCGGTTCACTACTTAGTGGGAATATGCTAAAAATAGAAAAATAGAGCATTCTCGAATGAACGTAATTTGATGTTTGCTTTCGTTAACGTTTAGGTTCCAAAACTTTGCGTTTTTAAATATGTAAAGTTGTAAATCTAATTGTGTTTTGTGAATGTAAATTTAAGAAACTGAAACGTATTAATGCGCATTTTGGTTTGTAAATGTAAATATAATGTTGTGATTTAAATATGTAAAGTGTATAAATATGCGTACTGACTTTTAAACTTCTAAATCCCCGAAACCCAAAAGTTTAGCCGTGTTAATTCGTGAATGTTTGGTAAAATAACTTCTGTAAATTCTAGTAAATTGAATATATGCACTCTGTAAGCTATATGTGTAAAGTATATGTATGGATAAACCAGTATATTCACAAATTACGCTAAATAAAACATTTGAAATGTTTTTAGATTTGTAAATTTAGATTTGTAAAGCGGTCGTGAAAAACTAAAAAATATACAATGCAATTTACGAATTTAAAAAGGTAAATGTAAAGTTTAAAAAACTAAATTCTTTATAGAAAGTTTGTTGGTTTCCAAAAAATGTTTTACCTTTGTAAACGCTAAGGAAAAGTGATGAAATCACCCCTAAAATGCTCTACATTCCGAAAAAGTATATCAGGCGGAGTCGAAAAACAGCCTCCTCGCTACGCTCGGAATTCTTAATAAATGTAAAACAAAAACAAACCCTACAAGTCATGAAGGATAGAATCAGGCTCCTCATGGAGGACCAGAAACTCACCCAGCAGAGTTTCGCACAGCTATTGGAAATCTCCCCTGCTCAGTTGAGCGGAATCTACAACGGCCGTACCAAGCCGACCCTAAACATCGTTGATGCCATTCATCGCAAGTTTCCTCAAGTGAGGACAGAATGGTTGCTCTATGGGCTTGAACCGATGTATATAGGAAATGTGTCTCAAACGGGTGGCGAGATGCCTGCCGTAGAGGCTACTCATCCCAAGGTCGAAGCACTGGCTTTCGACTTTTCTGAAGAGAAGGATCATGATGCGGTTGTCTCTCCTGCCCTCACATCGCAGCAGGTACGTTCGGCTGCTGCTCCTCAAGTGTCGCAAGCTTCTCTTTTCGATCAACCTTCCACGCACAGTGTAAATTCTACACCTAAAAAATCGGCTCAGGAAAATGCGAAATATATTGACAAACCGCAGCGTAAAATTACGGAAATACGTATCTTCTATGATGATCAGACTTGGGAGACTTTTGTTCCGAAGAAATGATTTGGTTGGATGGGAGTAAGGAGTTAAGGCATGACCTTTAATCTTTAATAAAGTGAAAATATATCGCAATCTTTCCGTATTGTCGAAAAATAACATTACCTTTGCAGAAAATATACTAGATCGTGAAGATGAAAAAATACATTTTAGACCTCAAGGTCGTTTCGGTGGAGGCACAGAGCGACAAGCATGTGTTAATCAAGCTTACCGACGATAAGGCTCTTCCCGAGGTCGTGCCAGGTCAGTTTGTGGAAGCGAGGGTGGATCATTCGCCATCCACCATGCTTCGCCGTCCTATTTCTATTAATAATGTGGATCGTGAGAGCAACCAACTCTGGCTGCTTGTCGCCATGGTAGGCGATGGAACACGCCAGTTAGGTACCTTGAAGGCTGGTGACAGGCTTAACTGCATGCTGCCGCTAGGCAATGGGTTCACGATGCCGACTGCGAAGGGACAGAAGTTTCTCCTCGTGGGTGGAGGAGTAGGTGTCGCGCCGCTGCTTTACTTCGGAAAGTGCATCAAGGCTATGGGGGCGGAACCTGTCTTCTTGTTGGGCGCCCATACGGAAAAAGACCTTTTGGAGCTGGATGAGTTCGCCAAGGTTGGTCGCGTGTGCGTCACGACAGAGGATGGTAGCGTGGGTGAGCAGGGATTTGTCACCAATCATTCCATCTTGCAGCACGAACGGTTCGACATGATATCTACTTGCGGTCCCAAGCCGATGATGGCAAGCGTGGCGCGCTATGCCCAAAAGGCAAACGTGGAATGCGAGGTCTCTTTGGAGAATAAGATGGCATGTGGAGTGGGGGCTTGCCTCTGCTGTGTGGAGAAAACCACTCGGGGGAACCTGTGCGTTTGCAAGGAAGGTCCGGTCATCAATGTCAAGAACCTGTTGTGGAGTCTCTAGAGACGCAGGTATAGTCTTTTCTCTGTAGAGAGTGAGAAGGTCTGTTTGTAAAGAAAAAGTGAAATGAGATAGCGAGGATGGCAAGGAAATTTGTCAAGAACTTTTGCTATGTTCTAAAACAAGAAAAATATGGCATCGTTAAGCGTAAACATACATAACTTGAAATTGAATAACCCCGTGATGACGGCATCTGGAACTTTCGGCTATGGGCTGGAGTTTGCCGACTTCGTGCCATTGGAGGAAATCGGAGGTATCATTGTGAAGGGCACCACTTTGGAGCCTCGTGAGGGCAATGACTATCCGCGTATGGCGGAGACGGCACAGGGGATGCTCAATTGTGTGGGGCTTCAGAACAAAGGCGTGGATTATTTCTGTAAGAATATCTATCCGCAGATCAAGGACATCAACACCAATATGATTGTCAATGTGTCGGGACATTCCCCAGAAAGCTATGCGGCTTGTGCGGCACGTATTGATGAGCTGGACAAGATACCAGCCATCGAACTGAATATCTCGTGCCCGAACGTCAAGGATGGTGGCATGGCTTTCGGTGTGACCACCGAAGGGGCTGCCAGTGTGGTAAGGGCTGTGCGCCAGGCTTACCACAAGACGCTCATCGTCAAATTGTCGCCTAATGTGACTAGTGTGGCTGATATTGCCAGAGCCTGTGAGGCGGAGGGAGCCGACTCGGTGTCGCTCATCAATACGCTTATGGGTATGGCGGTAGATATAGAAAAACGCCAGCCGTTGCTCAGTATCCGCACGGGAGGTTTGAGTGGTCCTTGTGTCAAGCCTGTGGCACTGCGCATGGTGTATGACGTGGCTCATGCCGTCAAAATCCCGGTCGTTGGCTTGGGGGGCATCTCCACGGCTGAAGATGCCATTGAGTTCTTGATGTGCGGAGCCACAGCGATAGAAATCGGCACCGCCAACTTTATCGACCCGACTGTGACCAAGAGGGTCAAGGACGGCATTAGCGATTGGTTGGACAAGCACGGTTGTACTTCCGTGCATGAAATTATCGGAGCCATCAAATAGTTGTTCCAATCAATGATACAAAAATATATTGAATTGTTTTATACATATTTAAATAAGATTTCATGTTGTCAGATATAGAAATTGCAAAATCAGTGAAACTCCGTCCCATCAACGATGTGGCGGCAGAGCTTGGAATCAACGAGGAGGACATAGAGAATTATGGACGGTACATCGCCAAAGTGACGACTGGGACCATCGACAAAAGAAAGTTGGAGAACCATCACCTCATACTTGTCACTGCCATCAGTCCCACCAAGGCTGGCAACGGCAAGACCACCGTTAGTGTGGGTCTTGCCTTGGGTATGCACCAGATAGGCAAGAAGGCGGTGGTGGCACTGCGTGAGCCTTCGCTCGGTCCCTGTTTCGGTATGAAGGGCGGTGCTGCAGGAGGAGGCTATGCACAGGTGTTGCCAATGGAGAAAATCAACCTCCATTTCACGGGCGACTTCCATGCCATCACGGAGGCAAACAACATGATTTCTGCCTTGCTCGACAACTATCGTTTCCAACACGAGGCTGAAGGCTTCAAGTTGAAGAAGATTTTATGGCGTCGTGTAATGGATGTCAATGACCGTGGCTTACGCCGCATCATCACGGGGCTTGGTCCGAAGGACGGAATTGAGACGGAGAGTGGTTTCGACATCACGCCTGCTTCTGAGATTATGGCTATCATGTGCTTTGCCACCAGCGTGGAAGACCTGCGTCGGCGCATTGACAACATTCTTCTGGGTATCACCGAGGATGACAAGCCATTCACTGTAAAGGATATGGGAGTGGGCGGAAGTATCGTAGCTCTTTTGCTGGATGCTCTGAAACCGAACTTGGTGCAGACGACAGAGGGAACTCCTGCTTTCGTGCATTGCGGTCCATTCGCCAATATCGCCCATGGGTGCAACTCGGTGATGGCTACGGCTGCAGCGCTTGAGTATGGCGACTATGCCATCACGGAGGCGGGATTCGGTGCCGATTTGGGGGCGGAGAAGTTCTATGACATCAAGTGCCGCAAGACAGGTCTTCAGCCCGATTTGACCGTCCTGGTAGTCACACTTCAGGCACTGAAGATGCATGGCGGCGTGGCACAGGAAGACATCAAGAAACCTAACGTTGAGGGCATGCAGAATGGTTATTGGAATCTTGACAAGCACGTGAAGAACCTACAGAGCTTCGGTCAGACCGTGGTTATCGCATTCAATCAGTTTGCCACCGATACCCCCGAGGAGATAGAGGTGTTACGTAAGCATTGCGAGGAGATGGGTTGTGGATTTGCTGTCAACAATGCCTTTGCCGAGGGCGGTAAGGGGGCTGTGGAATTGGCAAACCTTGTGGTGAAGACCATCGACGAGCATCCGTCGGCACCTCTTTATTTTGCCTACAAGGATGATGAGCCGGTGGTGAAGAAGATAGAGGATGTGGCTTTCAATCTCTATGGTGCTGGGTCTGTTACTCTCAGCGAGTCTGCAAAGGCCATGATTGAGGAAATCAAGAAATTGGGTGCAGAACGGTTCCCAGTCTGTATCGCTAAGACGCAGTACAGTTTCTCCACTGATGCCAAGGCGTATGGACCTACCGACGGTTTCGAACTCCATGTACGTGACATCACCGTCAATATGGGGGCGGAGATGATTGTGGTCATAGCGGGGCCTATCATGCGTATGCCAGGATTGCCAAAGAGTCCGCAGGCAGAGCGCATCGACGTGGTGAACGGCGAGATTGTAGGGCTGTCGTAACCTGGTGTTAAAGGATTAAAGAAAAAGAGATGCTAAGCGTAGTGTCTTGCTAAATAAAAAACAAATTCATAATTCGGCTGTCTTGCTTGGGAAAGTTGGGCAGTTTTCTTTAACTTAAAATTTAGCAGTAGCATGACAATTACATTAATCATATTAGTTTTAACTGTTGCCATGTTCATTTGGGGCAAGATCAGGGCCGACATCACGGCTCTTGTAGCCTTGGCATCATTACTCGTTTTCGGAATACTTACTCCTTCAGAGGCCCTGGCGGGCTTCTCCTCTCCTATTGTCATTATGATGATAGGGCTTTTTGTCGTGGGTGGCGCTATCATGCAGACGGGGCTTGCCAAGCTAACGGGCAACAAACTCATGGCACTCTCGCATGGCAATGAAACAGTCACCTTCCTTCTGGTGATGCTCGTCACCTCGTTTATCGGGGCTTTTGTGAGCAACACCGGGACTGTGGCACTGATGATGCCCATCATCATGAGTGTGGCGGCTTCGTCGGGCTTGCAGTCCTCTCGTTTCTTGATGCCGCTTGCCTTCGCTGGTAGTCTGGGCGGTATGCTCACTCTCATCGGTACCCCCCCCAACCTGGTCATCGACGAGACGCTTACGGGAGCAGGTTATGAGTCGTTGGCTTTCTTTTCTTTCTTTCCTGTAGGTCTCATTGTGATAGCTATCGGCATTGTCGTGCTGATGCCTTTGAGCCGTATGTTTCTAAATAAGAAAGGGAATGGGAAGGGAAAGAAGAACAAGGTGAAGTCGCCGGATGACTTGGTGGATGAGTACAAGTTGATGAACAACCTCCATAGATACATCGTACCGAATGGAAATGGACTTGTCGGAAAGACCCTTCGTGAACTGGACATCCAGAAACGGTATGGTGTGAGTGTGATTGAGATACGGAACGAGAAAAAATCTCGTCTTGGAATCGTGAAGGACGTGAACCAAAGCATGGCGAAGAGCAATAGTGTGATAGGAGATCACGATATCCTCTATGTGATGGGAAATGAAAAAAGGATGGGGCAATTTGCCAAGGAGTGCGGCCTGCGGAAGATGCGGGACGTACACATCGACTTCTACGATCTGGGACTTACGGAGATAGTCGTCATGCCGGAATCCAATTTCGTGGGTTTGCGTATTGCCGATGCAAACCTTCGGAAGCGTTTCGGTATCAATGTGCTCGGTATCAAGCGTGGCGATGAATACATCACGGAACGGCTTATCGAGAACAAGCTCCATGTGGGTGACGTGCTTTTGGTGCAAGGGGAATGGACCAATCTGGCCCATCTCTCTACCGACACAGACAACTGGGTGGTACTCGGACAACCGGAGAAGAATGCTGACAAGGTGCTGCTGGATTACAAGGCCCCTTTAGCGGCGGCAATCATGTTGTTGATGGTGGCGATGATGGTGTTTGACTTCATTCCTGTAGCTCCTGTCACGGCTGTAATCATCGCTGGACTTCTTACCGTGCTCACTGGATGTTTCCGTAATGTGGAGGCGGCCTACAAAACCATCAACTGGGAGAGCATCGTACTGATAGCTGCTATGATGCCGATGTCAACGGCACTGGAGAAGACGGGCGTATCGGCGTGGGTGTCGCAAACCTTGGTCGATAGCCTTGGTACGATGGGGCCCATGGTATTGCTGTCTGGCATCTACTTCACTACGTCGCTCATGACGATGTTTATCAGTAATACCGCCACGGCCGTATTGATGGCACCGATAGCCTTGGTGGCAGCGCAGCAGGTAGGGGTGAGTCCCTATTCTTTTCTGTTTGCTGTGACACTGGGTGCGAGCATGTGCTTCGCCTCCCCATTCTCCACACCGCCCAATGCACTGGTGATGAAGGCGGGTGGATATAGTTTCATGGATTACGTGAAGGTGGGGTTGCCCCTACAGATTATTATCGGTGTGGTCATGACGTTTGTGCTCCCTTTGTTGTTTCCTTTCTAGCGTATTGCCCAAATAGAAGGAATAAGCCCACTGGCCGAACAACCGCCAGTGGGCTTATTTTACAAATCCTTCTTTTGAATGGCTGTGGAAGAGGCAAGGCTGAATTCGCAACCACAATAGAGTTGGTTGTAGAAGTTATTGAGGTGCAATAACTCGTTACGCCTCATTTGCAATCCTCCTTTTCGCCAGTTTTGTTCCCACCACTCCACGTTAGGACAGTCGGCTACGGCAATGTTCCCCGCCATATCTATCTGTCGAATGTTCTTCCATCGTGATGAGGCTAGAGTGGTGGTGAGGAGGGAAAATCCGTGCTCTTGGGCGTAATGGGCTGCACGATGCAAACGGTATTGGAAACATACGGAACAGCGAGAACCTCGCTCTGGTTCATCTTCCAGTCCGGCAATGGCTTTCCGCCAGTCTTCGTGATTGTATTCGTCCTCAAAATATGGAACGTTTTGGGTTTCCAAAAAACGGATGATCTCATGCTTGCGTGTCTCATATTCTTGCAGTGGGTAGATGTTGCTGTTGGAGAAAAAGACAGTTGGTTTCATGCCATTGCGAAGCATACATTCTATGATGGCGGATGAGCATGGGGCGCAACACGCATGCAACAAGACGGACTGTCCTTCTGCGTTACTGCCGTCAGGTAGAGTGAGCTTCAAATGTTTGTATTGTTCTTCTGGGAGTATCTTCATGCCGTATTGTGATTTATGTGATTTTGCTAATAGTCATATTTTCGAGATTTGTTTTGCATATACTCCTTATAAAACAAAAAAACAAATGGGGTACAGTCTCACGACAACCCCCATTTGCCCAAATATATGCGAAAACTGATGCAAAGGTACAACTTTTTTCTGTACTGCCAAACTTTTTGGAGGTTTTTTGTAGGAAATATCAAAAAATAGGTGATATTTAACTTTTTATTAACGGAATGGTGGACGTATGTTAATGATTGTTGGCGAGAAACAAGGTGGGGGAGAGGGATGAGATTCATGCTTTTGTGAAGTTCCAGAAAGTTCCACTTCACAAAAGCATGGTATTATAAATAGGAAGGATTAGTATTTGAAAAGATAGTCCATGAGAACTTCTTGAGGGTTTTGGGCTGAGCGATAGACGAAGCGGAATGAAAAGTGTGCCTCCTTGTATTTCTTCAATCCTGGATTGTTGTCAAGCGACTGCTTTTGGATATTGTACAATTGCTTTTGGTTGGCTTTGATGACTTGTGCATTGTCTGCTTTCCCACGTAAAGTCATATAATAAATATAGGAACGTGTTGATTTGTCAAAAACAGTGCTGTCGGTGCGCCCGCCGTTGACAAAAGGAGTGGGACAAAACTTTTCCGTGTATTCCTTGGCTTCACGGGCAGCCTTGTCCTCAAGACTCTCTGTGCAGGACACCGCTAGAGCTAGTGTCGCTAGGATAAAAACAATCTTTTTCATGTGCTATTTTTGCTTTTTTATGGGTGCAAAGTTAATACAAATCTGTGATACATCAAAGATTTTGTCTATAAAAATTCATTTCTTATTTGAAAATGTTGCCTAAAAATTTGGTAATATCCTAAAAATAAGGTAATTTTGCAACCTAAAGAGTGAAAAGATTATATGGAGAATATAAATAGCATAAGAAATTTCTGCATTATTGCACATATTGACCATGGTAAAAGTACCTTGGCAGACCGTTTGTTGGAAAAGACCCAGACCATCAAGATTACGGAGGGGCAGATGCTCGATGACATGGATCTGGAGCGTGAGCGTGGCATCACCATCAAGAGCCATGCCATCCAGATGGAGTACAAGGCTAAGGATGGACAAACTTACATCCTTAACCTCATCGATACTCCGGGTCACGTCGATTTCTCTTATGAGGTTTCCCGTTCCATCGCTGCCTGCGAGGGGGCACTCTTGGTTGTCGATGCGACACAAGGTGTACAGGCGCAGACTATTTCCAACCTCTATATGGCCATTGAGCATGACTTGGAGATAATCCCTGTCATCAACAAGATTGACATGCCTTCTGCCATGCCTGAAGAGGTGGAGGACGAAATCGTTGACCTGATTGGTTGCAAGCGCGAGGATATCCTTCGGGCTTCGGGCAAGACTGGTGAGGGTGTAGAGGACGTGCTGGAGGCAGTGGTCAATCGTGTGCCTGCTCCTGTTGGTGATGCCAAGGCTCCACTACAGGCGTTGATTTTCGACTCCGTGTTCAATTCCTTCCGTGGTATCATCGCCTACTTCAAGATAGAGAACGGCACCATCCGCAAGGGTGACAAGGTGAAGTTCTTCAATACAGGCATGGAGTATGATGCCGATGAGATTGGTGTGCTCAAGATGGACATGATACCTCGCTGCGAGTTGGGTACGGGCGAGGTTGGCTATATCATCTCTGGCATCAAGAATGCCACGGAGGTGAAGGTGGGTGATACCATCACTCACATCGCGCGTCCTTGCGAGAAGGCCATCGCAGGTTTTCAGGAGGTGAAGCCGATGGTCTTCGCAGGTGTTTACCCCATCGACCCTAGCGACTACGAGAACCTTCGGGCTTCACTCGAAAAGCTTCAGCTCAACGATGCTTCCTTGACTTTCTCTCCGGAGAGTTCGGTGGCTTTGGGCTTCGGCTTCCGTTGCGGCTTCTTGGGATTGCTCCACATGGAGATTGTGCAGGAGCGTCTGGACCGTGAGTTCAACATGGATGTCATCACCACTGTGCCCAACGTATCTTATATGGTATATGACAAGCAGGGGGGGGAGAAGGAAGTACACAACCCTTCGGGATTGCCTGACCCTACGATGATTGACCATATCGAGGAGCCGTATATCCGGGCTACCATCATCACTGCTACCGACTATATTGGTCCTATCATGAAACTCTGTCTGGACAAGCGAGGGGAGCTGGTCAACCAGGAGTATGTGAGCGGCAATCGTGTGGAATTGCATTTCATGTTGCCGCTTGGCGAGATTGTCATCGACTTCTACGATAAGCTGAAGAGTATCTCCAAGGGGTATGCTTCTTTCGACTATCATATCGACTCGTTCCGCCACTCGGACTTGGTGAAACTTGACATCTTGCTTAACGGCGAGCCGGTGGATGCCCTCAGTACATTGACCCACCGTGGCAATGCGGTGAGCTTCGGTCGCAGAATGTGCGAGAAGTTGAAGGACTTGATTCCACGCCAGCAGTTCGACATTGCCATCCAGGCAGCCATCGGTGCCAAGATTGTGGCTCGTGAGACGGTGAAACAGGTGCGTAAGGATGTGACAGCCAAGTGTTATGGTGGTGACGTGAGCCGTAAGCGCAAGTTGCTCGAAAAGCAGAAGAAGGGTAAGAAGCGCATGAAGCAGATTGGTAACGTGGAAGTGCCGCAGAAAGCCTTCCTCGCCGTATTGAAACTAGACTAATAACATAAAAAGGAGGACAAGAGAAATGCCTGAATTTAAGAACATGCCTTTGACGCGGGATATTGCAAGAGAACTAGCCCGCAAGTACAGTACGATGACCCATGATGAGTTGGACGTATTGGAGAGTCTTTTGGTGCCTATCAAGTATGGGAAGGGCGAGAAAATACTCCAGGAGGGAGAAATTTGCCGCAACATCTCTTACATCGAGAAAGGCTTGGTTCGCCAGTTCTATTTCAAGAACGGAAAGGAGGTGACGGAGCACTTGGGGGTGGATCATTCGATATTCATGTGCATTGAGAGCTTGTTTCGGGAGGAGCCGACACGCTTGCAGGTCGAGGCTTTGGAGCCGACGCTTGTCTATGCTTTGCCGAAGCCGAAGTTGGAGGCTGCTGCCATGCGCAATGTCAACATCCAGATGCTTTATCGTAAGATATTGGAAGAGAGTTTGATTCAGTCGCAGGTGCATGCTGACTTGATGCGTTTCGAGTCTGCTCCCAACAAATACAAGCGTCTTTGCGACTTGAATCCTCAGGTGGTGCTGCGTGCGCCCTTGACCTATATTGCCAATTATCTGCAAATGACACCCGAGACCTTGTCTCGTATTCGCTCGGGTGTCTTGTTGTAACCCAAAGAGGTGTATATAATAAGTATATGATGAGTATCTTTCAGATTTTACAGAAAGCAAGCCTGGTGCCGGCATATCTCTGGGATGCGATGTGGGCGCCTGTTTGGAAGCGTTGCATGAAGCATTGTGGCAAGGGAGTCTATATCCGTCCGATGTCCTCGGATTTCAAGGGCTTGTGGAATCTCTCGGTAGGAGATGGTACTTCGATTCCTAAGGGGAGTACCATCTTTTGCACCGATGCGACTTGCACGATAGGCAAGAAGGTGCTTTTCGGCCCGAACCCTACGATTATCACGGGCGACCATCGTATTGATATTCCCGGTAAATACATCATGGATGTCACTGTGGAAGACAAGTTCGTAGATGGGGTCAACCTGTATGACCAGCCTGTGGTGATAGAGGATGATGTTTGGGTCGGGGCGAATGTGACGATACTGAAAGGTGTCACCATCGGCCATGGTTCTGTGGTGGCGGCAGGTGCTGTAGTCACGAAGTCGTTCCCGCCTTATAGTATTATAGGGGGAGTGCCAGCCAAGCTGATTAAGAAGAGATTCAGCGATGAAGAAATCGCAAAGATTTCTGATGTGGCAGTGTGAGGTTACAATCTTTCTGAACGAATCTCCATTGGGCAAGAAACAAGTCGCCCTGTAAAGGCAGAAGGTAGCAGATAGCTCTTGCCTTTACAGGGTGTTTTGTTTTATTCTGTGTAGAGGAAACGCTTGATGCTCTTCTTAGGAGTCTTCTCGAACTCTTCCTCATGGATGCGAATCTCGGAAACCTTGCTATAGGCGGGAATCATCGTATTCAATTCCTTGCGGTTCTGTTCCATGATTTCCTCCAGTTCCTTTCTTCCGAGGTTCAAGGTCTGGGCCTCGTCGAAATCTGGGTGAACGAGACCTACGAGCTTGTCTCCCTTCTGAATGACGACGCTCTCGTTGACCAGGGCAAGCGAATTGAGCTTGTCCTCGATTTCCTCAGGATAGATGTTCTGACCGTTGGCACTGAGGAGCATATTCTTGCTACGGCCCTTGATGAAAACGTTGCCGTCGCCGTCCATCGTGCCAAGGTCGCCGGTGTGGTACCAACCGTCCTTGTCGATGGTCGTGTGGGTAGCTTCCTCGTTCTTATAGTAACCGAGCATCACGTTTGGTCCCTTTGCCAGGATTTCTCCCGGTACATTCTCTGGGTCATGGGAGTCGATGCGTACCATCATGTTCTTGGCTGCCTTGCCGCATGATCCCGGTACGAAGTTCTTGTAGTCCTCGTAGCAGATGATAGGCGCACACTCTGTGGCTCCGTAACCTACGGTATATCGGAAATCTACGCTATGCAAGAAACTCTCTACTTCCTGGTTGAAGGCAGCACCACCGATGATGACCTCGTAGAAGTTGCCGCCGAAGGCATTGGTGACTTGTTCACAAATCTTCTCACGCACCTTCTTGCTGATAACAGGCATATTGAGGAGCAGGCGCATGCGATTGTTCTGTATCTTGGGGAACACCTTCTTGCGGATAATCTTCTCGATGACCAACGGAACGGCGATGATGACTGCGGGCTTGATGCGCCCGAAAGCCTCGGCAATGATGGCTGGGCTGGGGATGCGGGTCAAGTAGAAGACGTGGCAACCCTTGATGAACTCGAAGATAAACTCGAATGCCATGCCGTACATGTGTGCCATCGGGAGAATGCTGATGACGGGAGCACCTACGTAGAGCTTCTTGCCCAGTACTGACTCGGCAAAGTCGGCGTTGCTCCACAGCGCACGGTAAGGTACCATCACACCCTTGGAGAACCCGGTGGTTCCACTGGTGTAGTTGATGAGAGCCATCTCGTCGGGATTTTGCTCAATGTAGTATTGTACGTGTTCCTTGCGGAAATACTTAGGGTATTTCACGCCGAACATCTCGTTCAGATGCTCACGGGCATAGGTCAACTTGTCTGTGCGTGATACGACAAGTGAGTAGTCGGGAATGTAGATGATGCCTTCTAGTCCCGGCATTTTGGTCGCATCGACCTGTGTCGCAACGACATCGCCCACAAAGAGTAGCTTGGCGTCACTGTGGTTCACTATGTTGTGGATTTGGTCGGGCATGAACTCATGCAGGATAGGCACAGCCACGGCACCGTATGTGAGGGTAGCCAGGAAAGCTACAGCCCAGTTGGCACTGTTGCGTCCGCAAAGGGCAATCTTGTCACCCTTTACCACACCAGAGTTTTCGAACATGATGTGCAACTTCTCTATCTTGCGAGCCACATCGTGAAACTGCAAGGTAGCTCCCTTGTAGTCGGTAAGAGCATCCATGTCCCAATGGTCGATGATGCTTTTCTGAATGAGTGCGTTAAAGCTAGGTATTTCCATTACTTTTTTGCTTTTACTGATCCTGTGTCAAGACCTTTGCCTAGACGGCATCCTGGTACAGGTAACGTTTAATAGATTTTTTTGCAGTTTTCTCGAATTCCTTGTCGTGCAATACGATGCGGGAAATCTTGGCGAATGAAGGTATCATGGCGTTCAGTTCCTTCCGGTTCTGCTCCATGACGCTTTCCAGGTCTTCCTGGCTGAAGCCCAGGGTGCCGGCTTCTTCCATGTCTGGGTTGACCAGACCGACGAGTTTGTCATCCTTCTGTATGATGATGCTCTCGTTGACCATCGCCATTGAGTTGAGTTTGTCTTCTATTTCCTCGGGATAGATATTTTGCCCGTTGGGACCGAGGAGCATGTTCTTGCTGCGTCCCTTCACGAAGAAGTGACCGTCCTTGCTGATGGTTGCCAGGTCGCCTGTGTGGAACCAACCGTCCTTGTCGATGACGGCATCCGTGGCTTCTTGGTTTTTGTAGTATCCCTTCATCACGTTGACACCGCGGCAAACCAGTTCGCCTGGTACGTGTTCGGGATTGTCGCTCAGTATCTTCACGTCCATGTGCTTCACTGCGATGCCGCAGCTGCCTGCCACATATTCGTCTTGGTTGGCAAAGGTGATGAACGGAGCCGTCTCTGTCGTTCCGTATGCCATGGCTATCGGGAAGTTGATGTCAAGGAAGAAGTTCTCTATCTCCTTGTTGAGCGGAGCACCGCCGACAACAACCTCGTAGGCATTGCCGCCGAACTCCTTGAGCACGAACTCGCGTACCTTTTCTTTGATGCGCTTGTTGATGACCGGCATGTTCATCAAGAGTTTGGCCTTGTTGGTCTGTATGAGTGGGAATATCTTCTTTCTTACGATCTTCTCTACGACCAGGGGGACGGCGAAGATGATGTCGGGCTTGATTTCCTTGAATGCCTGTGCGATGAGTGAAGGGCTGGGGAGGCGTGTCAGGAAGAAGATATGGTTGCCTTGCACCATATTGAAGATGACATCTGCCATCAGACCATACATGTGTGCCATCGGCAAGGATACCAAGACATTGCTGTTCTTCTGCAACTTGGGCGCGATGGCGGTCAGCATATAGTCAAGGTTGCCCCACAAGGCACGGTAGGGGAGCATCACTCCCTTGGAGAACCCGGTGGTGCCACTGGTGTAGTTGATCATAGCCAACTCCTCTGGGTCATCCATGTGATACTTCACGTGCTCGGGTCGGAAATATTTGGGATATTTGTGACCGTACATGGCGTTGAGGTTCTCGCGTGCATAGGTCAATTTCTCGGAACGGGAGAGCACGAGCGAGAAGTCCGGGAGGTAGATGATGCCTTCCAATGCCAGCATTTCTTCTGTGTTGATTTCCGTAGCCACGACATCGCCCACAAAGAGCAGCTTGCTCTCGCTGTGGTTCACGATGTTGTGAATCTGTTCTGGCTTAAATTCATTCTGTATGGGAACGACAACAGCACCGTATGTGACAATTGCCAGGAAGGCTACGCCCCACTGGCTGCTGTTTCTGCCGCAGACTGCTATCTTGTCGCCCTTCTTGACATCGCTGTTCTCAAACAGGATGTGGAGCTTCTCTATCTTTCTTGCCACATCATGATACTGAAGGGTCACCCCCTTGTAGTCGGTGAGTGCGTCCAGATGCCAGTTCTTGATGATGCTTTGCTCAATATACGAGTTGAAACTTGGTATTGAATTCATTGCACAATTTACGAAATTTTGTGCAAAGATACCATAAAATCTGCACAGTACAAAAAAATATGTGCACTATTTTACAAAACGATGAAAAAAAGTGGGGTTTTATTCCATAATTGCCTAGTTTTGGGCAATTATGGAACAAAATCTTGGGGTGTTTGGCTTGTCTTCCCTCTCCAAGATGGAAGGCTAAATCCTTATTCGTATCTCATGGATTTTGCCGGATGGATATGCGAGATCAGATAACTGGGGGCTACGAGTATGAAGACACTGATGAGCAAGGTCGCTATGTTGAGGGCGATGATGCAGAACCAGTTGAATTCTACGGGTACTGTGCTCACATAGTAGGTTTGTGCGTCTAGTTTGACGAGCCCTGTCAGTTTTTGGATGGTCAATATTCCCAATGCCAGGATGTTTCCGAAGACCATTCCCCTGCCGATGATGAATGCGGCAAACCATAGGAAGGTGTGGCGGATGGTCTTGTTGCGGGCACCCAAGGCTTTCATCACGCCTATCATGGAGGTGCGCTCCAGGATGATGATGAGCAAGCCACTTATCATGGTGACACCAGCCACGGCAAGCATCAAGCCAAGGATAACCCACACGTTCAGGTCCATCAAACTGAGCCATTGGAATATTTGTGGGTTCAGCTCTTTGATGGTGGCGCTACTGTAGGTTTCCCCATAATGGTCCACGGTGCGGTTCACCTTATTGATGATATAGTCTTCTGTGTCTTGCAGTTTGTCGAAGTCGTTGACTGTCAGCTCGGCGCCGCTCGTCTGGTCTTCTTCCCAGCCATTCAGTTTCACGGCGGTGTAAAGGTCGGTATATACCATCACCTCGTCATATTTCTTCAGGTTGGTCTGGTAGATGCCCGATATGGTGAAGCGGCGGGTGCGTACGCCGTTGGTGTCGATGAAGTAGGCAAAGATGCGTTGTCCGCATTTCAGTCGAAGCTTGTCTGCCATCAGCTTGGACACTAGTATCTGGTTGTGGCTTGACTTGTCATCAAACTTAGGGATGCTTCCCTCTATCATGTTTTGGTGGATGAAGGTGGAGTCCCATTCCGGTCCGACACCCTTGAAGCCCACCCCTAGAAAGTCTTCGTCGGTTTTGAGAATGCCTTCCTTCATGGCGAAACGCTGTGCATGCTTCACGCCCGGCATTTTCTTCAGCACCGTCATCATCGAGTCGTTCATGACCACGGGGTATTGGTTCATTTGCTGCAGGGTCATAAAGTCGGCGACCTGTATGTGGCTTCCGAACCCGATGACCTTGTCGCGGATGGTATGCTTGAATCCCAGGACCACGCAGACTGACGCTATCATCACTGCCAGTCCGATGGCAACGCCGGCTGTGGCTATATGGATAGCAGGGCGAGAAACTTTACGTTTGTCGCCCTGGTCATGGTATAATCTCTTAGCTATGAAAAGAGGAAAATTCATTTATGATTTGCAATTTACAATTTATCATGTATAGCTTTTACTCAGGACAAGATGGAACGCTGATTAAACTATGCACTATAAATTATTAATTATACATTGGCCATTGTCCGTTAATCAGAATCCTTCATCTTCCACTCTTCCTGGGTATGCCTCCAATGCCTTGGCAAGGACGAAGAGGGCGCGGTTTAGGTCATCTTTCTTCAGCACGTATGCCATACGTACTTGGTTGCGTCCTGCGCCAGGGGTGGTATAGAATCCTGAGGCTGGGGCCATCATCACGGTCTCTCCCTCGTAGTTGAACTCTTCCAGGCACCAACGGCAGAACTTGTCGGAGTCGTCGATAGGCAACTTCGCTACGGTGTAGAATGCTCCCATCGGGATGGGGGAATAGACACCGGGAATGCGGTTGAGTCCATCGATCAAGCACTTGCGGCGTTCCACGTATTCGTCATACACGTCACGGTAGTATTCTTCAGGTGCGTCCAGTGATGCCTCGGCTACCAACTGACCTATCAGTGGAGGGGAGAGGCGGGCCTGGCAGAACTTCATCACGGCCTTGCGTATCTCTGCGTTCTTGGTAATGAGGGCACCAATACGGATGCCACACTCACTGTAACGCTTGGAAACGGAGTCGATGAGCACCGTGTTCTGCTCGATGCCTTCCAAGTGCATGGCACTGATGTATGGGCTTCCCGTGTAGATATACTCACGATACACTTCATCGGAGAAGAGGTACAGGTCGTACTTCTTCACCAAGTCGCGAATCTGGTTCATCTCACGACGTGTGTAGAGGTAGCCGGTAGGGTTGTTCGGGTTGCAAATCAAGATGGCGCGGGTGCGCTCATTGATGAGCTCCTCAAACTTCTCGACCTTAGGCAGGGAGAATCCTTCCTCGATGGTGGTGGCGATGGTGCGGATTTTGGCACCCGCCGAGATGGCGAATGCCATATAGTTGGCGTAAGCAGGCTCTGGCACGATGATCTCGTCGCCGGGGTTGAGGCAGCTCATGAAAGAAAAGAGCACGGCTTCGGAACCTCCCGATGTGATGATGATGTCATCGGCAGTTACGTTGATGTTGAATTTCTTATAATAGTCCACGAGTTTCTCACGATAGCTCAAGTAGCCTTGGCTAGGGGAGTATTCCAGGATGGTACGGTCGATGTGCTTCAATGCGTCAAGACCGCATTGAGGGGTAGGTAAGTCGGGCTGACCAATGTTGAGGTGGTAAACCTTGACACCACGTTTTTTTGCTGCGGCAGCCAGGGGAGCCAACTTTCTGATAGGTGACTCTGGCATTTCCAAACCGCGTACTGAAATTTCTGGCATCTTATTTTCTTCTATAATAATTATCTGTTTTGCGAAAGTGGCTTGCTTTTCTTTCGAATAGTACCCCCAACTTTGCATTTGGTTGCAAAGGTAATGAATTTCGATGAGAAAGTAGAATGTTCATAAAAGAATTTTAGTTTTTTCATAAAAAACGCTTATGAAAGTTGCTTATGTGCTTTCTTTTGTATAACTTTGCATGGAATTTTCAAATTTTAAAATATAATCAAAGAATATGAGAGCAAGAACGGGTACTTGGTTTACGACCAAGGTAAAATATCAGAAGACTCAGGAAGACGGCACCGAGAAGGTGGTCTCTGAGACTTATGTGGTGGATGCGTTGACCTTTACGGAGGCTGAGAGCAGTATCATCGACGAGATGTCTGTCTATACGAGCGGCGAATTCCACGTGGCGGGTATCACGAAGTCTGCCTTTGGCGAGATTTGGTTCAGCGACGTGGATGATGATGACAAGTGGTACAAGGCCAAGCTGCAGTTTATCACCATTGACGAGAAGTCGGAGAAGGAGACGCGCAGCAACGTCAACTATCTGGTTCAGGCAAAGTCTTTGGCTCGTGCCTTGAGATACATCGACGAGGTGATGGGCAAGACCATGATTGACTATGATACCATCGCTATCGCCGAGACTCCTATCATGGATGTCTTCGAGCACGTGTCTCCTAAGGACAAGAAGGAAGAGAAGAACGATGTCCCTGAGTATGAGCAGGAGAATGCTCAGCCTAAGGATGCAGAGTAATTGATATGTACGACGTGAAAGGAAATCTCCGAGAGGTTCTCGGTAACTTGCCTGGTGGTGTGCGCCTCGTGGCCATCAGCAAGTTTCATCCTAATGAGTATATCGAGGCGGCATACGAGGAGGGGCAGCGTGTCTTTGGTGAGAGCCAGGAACAGGAACTTGCCAAGAAGGTGGAGTCGCTGCCCAAGGACATTGAGTGGCATTTCATCGGGCATCTCCAAACCAACAAGGTGAAATATATCGCTCCTTACATCGCTATGGTCGAGGCGGTCGATAGCTTGAAGCTCTTGAGGGAAATCAACAAGCAGGCTGCCAAGCACGACCGGGTGGTTAGGGTGCTTCTGGAACTTCACATTGCCGAGGAGGAGACGAAGTATGGTTTGACGCTTGATGCCTGCCGTCAACTTCTGGAAGAAGGTGAGTGGCGGGAGATGAAGAACGTGCGGATTTGCGGTTTGATGATGATGGCGTCGAATACGGATGATGAAAGCCAGATTGCTGGCGAGTTCGACACGGCGGCCTGTTTCTTCGATGAGGTCAAGGCCCGGTACTTTGCGGATGACGATGCCTTCTGTGAGAGAAGCTGGGGGATGAGCCACGACTATCAGATTGCGGTCAAGCATGGTTCTACCATGGTGAGGGTCGGAACGACCATCTTCGGACCAAGGGTATATTAGGCTATTGATGAGATTTATAACAAAGAAAGGGATTTTGCTATCAAGCAAAATCCCTTTCTTTGTTTTTATGGAGTCGTTAGAATGTGTATTTCAAACCGACCTGTCCACGCCAGCGGCTATAGTAATCGCTGTAGCTCTTGTAGGCGTATGCGCCCGTGAACTGGTATTTTCCGTCGCCTTGGTAGTTGACGGGCGAGTAGTAGGTGCCAAAGCCATCTCCGTAGGTGTGTCCCCAGTCTTTGTTCAGAAGGTTGCCTACGTTCAGTATGTCGAATGTCAACTCGATGGAGTTGATTTGGCCTGCTACCTTGAAACTGTATTTCTGTCCGAAGTGTACGTCGAAGTGATGCTCGAAAGGAAGGTTGTCGGCGTAACGCTCGTAGTACTGTCCGCGGTGCTTGCTCAGGTATGAGTCGTCGGCAATCCACTTCTTCAGCATCTCGCGCTGCATGTCCTGTGTCAGGGTCGTACCCGAGTAATCTGCGCCAAACATTCTGTTGGTGAAGGTGTTCTTCTGGTACTTGGTCTCCTCGAACTGCATCTTGTCGATTTGTGCGTCGGTTGGTATGTAGAACAGGTCGTTGCCCTTGGATCCGTCCTCGTTGACATCGCCGTAATAATAATAGGTGTAGGGAGAACCGCTCTTGGCCTGGTAGATGACGCCGAGGGTTGTCTGCCATGCTTTCTGTGCACCATATTTCACGTGGTAGTAGGCGGATGCCTGGATGCGGTGGGGCACGTTGTAGGCTGAGTTGCCTACCTCCAGGTCGTTGCAGTCACGGTAGGTGTATTGGTATGTCCATGAGCTCTTGGCTACGGACGAACCGCCGTTGGCGGCACTTCTTGACTGGGTCCAGGTATAGCTTGCCATTAGGTCAAGACCGAAGTCGAAGTGTTTCTCTGCCTTCAGCGACATGTTGACTGTGTAACCCTTTGAGGTGTTGCCCAGGGCATAGACTCCTGCGATAGGTGTGCCCTTCACGACACTCTGGTAGAGAGGACGGTTGTCCCAGTCATAACCATATTTCTGTGCGAAGGTCTGGCCTGTCTGCTCTTGGGCAAGGTTCTTGTAGAGGATGTCGTTCAAGGTCTTGGAGTAGATGGCCTCTGCCGTCCAGTCGATGCCCAACAGGTTGAAGTCGAAGCCAAGGTTGAGGCGGAGGTTTTGGGCAAACTTGAAGTTCTTGCCGCATACTGCTACGTCTTGGCTGCCGGATGCTGCCGTCATGTATTGGGCGTTCTGCTCCTGTTTGTTGGGGTCGAGGATCAACTGCAAGCCTTTCGTGGAGGAGTTGTTGCTGTCGTATGATGAAATCTGCAGACCTGTGCCCGAGAAATTGTTGCTTACCCATACGAATGGGATGCGGCCGGTGAAGACTCCTGCACCTCCACGAAGGATGAAGCGGCGGTCGTTGTTGATGTCCCAGCGGAAGCCTACACGGGGTGAGAGCATGGGAGAGAACTTGAGCTTGTCGTTGGTCTTCAAGCCCCAGCCCATCTTGTCCGACAGATCGTTGAAGTCTTTGTTCTCGGCTGGTGTGTCGAAGAATACGGGGATGTCCAGGCGCAGGCCATAGGTCAAGGTGAAGTTGTTGCTTGCGGCCCACTTGTCCTGTGCGTAGAAACCGAACTGGCCGGATGAGAACTCTGATGCCCAGTTGGGGTCGCCTGTGACATCTGTGTTGGCGTGACCGTAGCGGAACTGGTTGATGTAGGCCTTGGTCGGGTCGAGGGTACCTGCCATGTAGTCGTCATAGTAAGCCTTGAAGTTGTCGAAACCCTTGAAGGTATATGATCCGAACTTGTCGGAGATGAACATGTTCTTGAAGTGGTAGAACTCATTGTGGGTACCGAAGATGAAGGTGTGGTTGCCGTGCAGCCAGGTCAAGTTGTCTTCGAATGTCCAGATGTCCTGGTTCAGATAGTTGGCTTGGGAGTTTCGCTCCGTACCCAGGTTCACGGTTCCGCTGCCTACGCTTGTGATGGAGATCATCGGCGAGTTGGCCTTGATGTCGCGGCTGTCACGCACTCTCACGAAACTGGCGCGGGCCTCGTTGCTGATGACGGGGGAGATGCGGCTCTGCAGCTCGGCGATGAATGAGTTGGTGTTGCTCTTGAAGGGATAGCTGTAGCCATAGGAGTTCAGGCTCGAAGAGCTTCCGCCACCACTCAACTGCTCTGCCTTGACGAGGCTCCAGCGGATGGCGAACTTGTTGAACTCGTTGATGTTCCAGTCAAGTTTCACGCCCGCCTTGTCGCTCTTGGTGTAGATGTCCTGGTTGCTGAAATAGTCTGTGTATTCCAGCCCTTGCTTCTGGGCCATGTCTTGCAGCATGCTGAGTATCTCCTTGGCTTGGTCGGTGTTGACCTTGGAGTTGCCTGAGTCGATGCCGTATAGGTTGGGGTATTGCTTGTTGGTATGCTCGTAGTTGGCGAAGAAGAAGAGTTTGTTCTTGATGATGGGGCCGCCGATGGTGGCACCTGCGTTGTACTCTTCCTGCTTCTGGTACTTGGGCGCATAACCTGTGCCGTCGAGGTATGGGTATTTGTTGCCGATGAGGTTCTGGTTGTTTCCGTAGAAGTATGCCGAACCATGGAATTGGTTGGTGCCGCTCTTGGTGATGGCGTTGATGGCTCCGCCCGTGAAACCGCTCTGGCGGACGTCGAATGGTGCCACGCTTACCTGGATCTGCTCGATGGTCTCCATGGACACGGGCTGTGTGCCTGCTTGGCCACCATTGCTGCCGTTGGATGCCAAACCGAAAACGTCGTTGTTGGCGGCGCCGTCAATCATGAAGTTGTTGTAGCGGTTGTTGGTGCCTGCGAACGACATCGTTCCTGAGTTGGTGACGGTCAACTGTGGGTTTAGGCGAGCCACATCGGCGATGCCATGTGTGATGCTTGGCATATCGTTGATTTGCTGCGCATTCATGCTCGTTGCCGCTCCTGTGCGGGAGGCTGCGATCCCTGCCTTGCCTGATACTACGACTTCCTGCAATTCGTGAGCGTCATCCTTGAGGGTGCAAGACAGGTTGGTGCTTTCGCCCAAGTTCAAGTTCACGTTGCTGAAGGTCTTGGTCTGGCTGCCTACGTAAGAGATCTCTACTTTGTATGGGCCTCCAGGACGCATGCCTTGGATGGTGTAACGGCCGTCCATGTTGGTAACGGCACGATAAACTGTACCAGATGGTTGGTGTGTGGCGGTGACTGTCGCACCGATGACTTCCTCGCTACCGGTAGTCACCTTACCACTGATGCCGGATGTGGTAATCTGTGCCATTGCAGTGGTAACCATGAAGGCCAGCAAAGCAATGAGTAAATGCAATCTTTTCTGCATACCTTTCTTTTATATTAATGAATAATGTGGGGATGTTGCCCCTTTTTTGTTATTATGCCGCAAAATTAAACATTTTTTTTGAAAAAATAATCTTTTGCAAACATAAAAATGCAGGCGTAATCGAAAAATAACAAAAAAAGATGCACTTCATCGGCTCGCCGATGAAGTGCATCTTTGAATTCTCTTCTATGCTTTCGGTTCTGTTTGGAACCGATAGGCTAGTTGGTTCTCTTGCGAAAGTGACCTTAGTTGAAGATGTAACGGATAGAGAACTGTACTGAGTAGGTTGAGTTGAAGCTGGTGTAGTTGGTGTAAGTCTTGTCCAAGATGTTCTTGCCGTTCTTCTGGAACTGGTAAGTGTTTTTCTTGGAGTCGTACTTCAGCAACGACATGTTGTTGACGCTCTTGTAGAGACCCCAGCTGCTGTTGAGCAAGTTGGCGAGGTTCTTGATATCTACGCCAAACTGGAGCGTGTTCTTCTGACCGCCTACGTTGAGGTAGAAGTTCTGGTTGAACTTGAAGTCCAACTGGTGGTGCCAAGGCATCACCGCACCACCGCGCTCTGCATACTGGCCCTTGTGGTTTCTGAGGTACTTGTCCTGCTCGATGTAGTTCCAGAAGTCTTCCTTCTGCTGTGCGGCTGTGTAGTCGCCGTTGTCGGCGAATGTCCAGCTCTCAAGTGCCTCGCGGGTTGCCGGGATGTAGATCAGGTTGTTGGAACCGTAGTCATTTACGATGTTGCTGGTCATCGTGTATGAGTAGCGTGTGCAGCTGTAGCCGCCTGCATAACCGATGTTCATGCCTTCATAGACAAGGCCAACCTCTGATCCGTAGTTTCTGCCGTAGTCCTTCTTGTAGGATGCGGAGATGAGCAGACGGTTTGGTGCTACGTATGTTCCATAGCCCAACTCTGTGTCGTTGTTGCCGTTTACTGAGTAACGGTTGTTGTAGTAGGCTGAAGATACCTGGTCGCCCACGCCGTCGCCGTATGACTTAGCCTTAGAATAGGTGTAAGAAGCGGAGAGGTTCAGACCGAAGGCAAACTTCTTGGCCAGTGATGCTGTGACTGAATAGTAGTATGCCTTGTTGCCGGCGTTGGTGATCATGTATGGGTTGATGCTGGAGTTGCGAGAGTAGTACTTGCGCTTGTCGCCTGAGTTGGCAAGGTCGGCTGTGTAGCTCTCGCCGTCCCAGTAGCGGTCCACGTTGACAACGGTGGCTGGGTTGAAGTCACGGCTATAGATGCCTTCCAAAGAGAAGTCGATGTCGTAAGGCAACTTGACATCCACAGCCAAGGATGACTTCCAGGTTGCGTTCATCTTCAAGTCCTTGTCGATGATGGTTGGGCTGGATGGAGCTGCTGCGTCGTCACGGCTTACGGCCAAGCCTTGCTTCTGCAATGCTGCGATCTGGTCTGCTCTGTTGACATAGAACTTGTCCATCAGGTAGTTGGCACCCTTGTCACCAGTGGTATTATAATAATAGGTGTATTGGCCACAACCGGCATTGCCTACTGCTGATACCAGCCAAACGAATGGCAAACGGCCGATGAAGTAACCTGTACCACCACGAACAACCAACTTGTGGTTGCCGAGTACATCCCAGTTGAAACCGATGCGTGGAGAAATTGTCAGAGGTGCGTCTGGCAACTGGTCTGTTGTGTAGGTATGGCTGTTTTGGCTCACGCCGTCTTTCCACTGCATGGCTGCGAAAGCCTTGTTGTAGTTGTTCTTCAGCTCTGGATAGATAGGCTGCTCGAAACGTAAGCCGGCTGTCATGCGGAAACGGTCGGAGAAGTTAATCTGGTCCTGGATGTAGGCTGAGAACTGGTTGTACTTCATCGTGGCGTTAAACTGGTCGCCACCGTCCATTGGGAAGGTGACACCGTAGGCTGATGGAGCACCGCCTGCCATGAATGCCTCGGGTGAGTCATATACGTAGTAACCGGCAGAGGCTGCGCCGAAACCGTTTACGGCCTTGTTGTTCTCATACTGCAAGCCTGCTGTGAAGTTTTGGATGCCCAATGCCCAGGTTGCCTCGTCGGTTGCCACGAATGTCTTCACCTGGCGGAGGTTGCCCTGTGTGAATGGGTCTGGACCGAAGCCCATGTAGTAAGCACCATCCTTCAGAATATCTACGGTTGGGAACAGGCCACCGACGTATGTGCGTGGCTCGTCTTGATAAGAGTAGGTCAAACGAAGTGCGTTATGAACACCTCCCCAGATAGAGTTCCACTCACCTGCAACAGAGGTAAAGTTCTTCTCCTGGTAGTAGCGGGCACTCTCGAAGTAAAGACCGGAATTGGCTGTACGACCAGCCTGCGACTTTCCGCTGGAGATGGATACTCCATCAGAAGTACCGCCAGGGTAGATGGAAGAGTCCTTGAAAGGAGTGGTTGAGCTGGAAGGGGCACTCGAATCCTTGTCGTGGCTCTTGGAGAAACGGAAGTTCAACTTGTTGTTCTCGTTGATGTTCCAGTCGATGCGGGCCAAGAACTTATAGGATGGTGTATCGAGTGAATATCCCTGATAACGACCTGGGTTATAGCCGTATGTCGTGTTCAGGTAGTTGAGCATGTTGTCCATGTCGCTAGCCAAAGGACGGTGAATGGTACCTGTGGAAGGGCTCCACTCGTCGGATGCACTGGTGCGGGCTGTGCCTGAAGGACCGGCGGAAACGTTGGCCTGGTACTCACCGTTGACGAAGAAGAACAATTTGTCCTTGATGATGGGACCGCCGATGCTGGCACCCCATGTGGTGGAGTGGGACTGGAGGCGGGTCAACTCGTAGTCGTCAACCTTGTTGCCCTTCAGGTGGGCGTTGGTGGTGTACATGTAGGCTGTTCCCTTGAACTGGTTGGTACCACTCTTGGTCACGGCACTGATGGCACCGCCGGTGAAACCGCTCAAGCGAACGTCGTATGGGGAAGAAGAAACAGAGATTTGATCCAAGGCATCAAGAGAAATTGGGGAACCGTTGCCTGGGAGGTTGCCGCCAATACCGAAGGCGTTGTTGAACGCTGCGCCATCGACTGTCACATAGCTCTGGCGGTAGTTGCCGCCACCTACTGAGAAACCGCTGCCCACGTTGGCGCCCTGGGGAGTCAACTTCAAGAGGTCGTTCATGCTGCGGCTCACTGTTGGAACTGACTCTATCTGGTCGGCGTTGATGCTCGTCGTGGCGCCGGCGCGGTCAGTGCGCATGTTGTTGTTGCGTGATGCTGAGACAACTACTTCCTGGAGCATCTCGGAGTCTTCCGACAAGTTCTCGTTCAAGACGGTGTTCTCGCCGAGGGCAAGGCTCACGTTCTTTTCCGACTTGGTCTTGTAGCCGACATAGGAGACCTCCAAGACGTATGGACCGCCTGGGCGCATACCCTGGATAGAATAGCGACCGTCCATGTTGGTCACTGCGCGATAGACTGTTCCGGAAGGTTGGTGGACAGCCTTGATAGTCGCACCGATGACGTCCTCGCCGTTTGCGGTAACTTTACCGCTCATGCTTGAGGTTGTGATCTGTGCCATTGCGGTGGAGACCATAAAGGCCAGCAAAGCAATGAGTAAATGCAATCTTTTCTGCATACCTTTTATGAAAAATTAATTAATAAAACGAAGGGATACTCCCTTATTATTGTTATCGGCTGCAAAATTACTAAAATTATTCTATAAATGTATTACAATTATGTAAAAATGTGAAGAAAAGTATTTATATGCAACAAATATATCGGAAATATAAAAATGTGATAGCAAAATGTAAAATAATCAAAGAAAAATGCTACTAATTGAAAAATAATTTGTATTTTTGCAAACAGATTAGTTCAGGATGTAAGTTTTGGGTAGTATATCTGATGAATAATCTGTAAGAATAAGAATGGAGTTATTAATTTAAATAGTGAATAAGATGATACTGGACATTGAAATGTTGAGAAGCTTCTATGCTTCGTATTCTGCAAATGTAGCACAGGCCAAGGCTACCGTGAAACGACCTCTCACTTATGCTGAGAAAGTTCTCTTTGCGCATCTTTTTGAACCCTCACAGTTGAGACCATATAAAAGAGGTGTCGAATATGTCGATTTCCGACCTAACCGTGTGGCGATGCAGGATGCGACTGCTCAGATGGCGCTCCTTCAGTTCATGAACGCTGGCAAGGACAAGGTCGCTGTGCCTGCGTCTGTCCATTGTGATCACTTGATTCGGGCCGACGTGGGGGCTACGCAAGACCTCCCCGAGGCTTGCAAGACCAACAAGGAGGTGTACGATTTCCTCAAGTCTGTCTCTCAGAAATACCATATTGGCTTCTGGGGCCCGGGCGCGGGTATCATCCACCAGGTGGTCTTGGAAAACTATGCTTTCCCCGGCGGCATGATGGTGGGCACTGACTCACACACGCCTAATGCCGGCGGTCTCGGCATGGTGGCTGTCGGAGTGGGCGGTGCGGATGCCGTCGATGTCTTGACGGGTCAGCCGTGGGAGTTGAAGATGCCCCGGTTGATTGGTGTCCACTTGACGGGCAAGCTCTCGGGATGGGCTACTCCTAAAGATGTCATTCTTGAAATATTGGGTCGCCTTACCGTGAAAGGTGGTACTAATGCCATTCTTGAGTATTTCGGCGTGGGTTTAGATAGCATTTCTACCACGGGTAAGGCGACTATCTGCAATATGGGCGCCGAACTTGGCGCCACTTGCTCTATCTTCCCGTTCGATGGGAATGCGGATGAGTACCTCCGCAAGACGGGGCGTGAGGAGATCGCTGTCCTCGCCCAGCAGAATGCGGCGGAGTTGAGGGCTGATGACGAGGTGCTGGAGAATCCTTCTGCCTTCTACGACCAGATTGTGGAGATCGACCTGTCCAAGGTCGAGCCTCATTTGAACGGTCCTTTCACGCCTGATGCTGCGACTCCGATTTCCCACATGAAGGCGAAAGGTCCTGCCAACGACTATCCGATGGTTGTGGAAGTGGGCTTGGTAGGCAGTTGCACCAACTCTTCTTACCAGGACTTGGCTCGTGCGGCAAGTGTGGCGCGACAGGCTTACGAGAAGGGTATCCAGGTGAAGGGGCAGTTGATTATCAATCCGGGTTCGGAACAGATTCGTTATACAGCTGAGCGTGACGGCATCCTCGATGACTTCAAGAGGATTGGCGCCTTGATCATGACCAACGCCTGTGGTCCTTGCATCGGTCAGTGGAAACGCCATACCGATGACAATACACGCAAGAATGCCATCGTCACTTCCTTCAACCGCAACTTCCGCCGTCGTGCTGACGGCAACCCGAATACGTATGCGTTCATCGGGTCGCCTGAGTTGACGGTGGCGTTGACCATCGCTGGACGGCTGGACTTCAATCCCGCAACCGACACGTTGTTGGACAAGGACGGCAACAGTGTGATGCTCGATGCGCCTACTGGCTTTACCTTCCCTCCCAAGGGATTTGCCGTGGAAGACAAGGGCTTCATCGCTCCAAGCGAGGCGAACGCGAATGTCGAGGTGGTCATTGCCCCCGACAGCAACCGACTCCAGAAACTGGCTCCTTTTGCGCCTTGGGACGGCAAGGACCTGGTTGACATGCCGCTGCTCATCAAGACGGAGGGCAAGTGTACCACCGACCATATCTCCATGGCGGGTCCTTGGCTCAAGTTCCGTGGGCATCTGCAGAACATCTCCGACAACCTCTTGATGGGGGCTGTCAATGCCTTCAATGGGGAGAGCAACCAGGTGAAGAACCAGATCTCCGGCGAGTATGTGGAGGTCTCTACCGCTGCCAAGGCTTACAAGGCGGAGGGCATCAGCAGCATCGTGGTGGCTGAGGACAACTATGGTGAGGGGTCTTCTCGTGAGCATGCCGCCATGGAGCCTCGCTTCCTCAACGTGAAGGTGATTCTCGCCAAGAGCTTTGCCCGCATCCACGAGACCAACCTCAAGAAGCAGGGCATGCTTGCGCTTACGTTCTGCAACAAGGATGATTATAATAAGGTGCAGGAGGATGACCGTATCTCCTTGACGGGACTGAAGGATTTCGCTCCCGGCAGCAAGTTGACCATCACGCTCAAGCACAAGGATGGGGCTGAGGAAAGCTTTGAGGTGGATCACACCTACAATGACACGCAGATTGCGTGGTTCAAGGCTGGAAGCGCGCTCAACTATGCGGCAAAGAAGTAGTAAATAAGTATAATGTGTAATGTATCATGTACAATGTGTAATGATACATGATAAATGATAGATTGTTTATGAACAAGGAATATTTGATATATAAGCTAAGCGATGAGGTCAAGAACTCATGCAAGATAGACAAGGAGGCTTTCAAGAAATACAACGTGAAGCGTGGCCTCCGCAACGAGGATGGGTCGGGTGTGCTCGTCGGTCTCACCAACATCGGTAACGTCGTGGGTTACGATCGCGCAGCCGACGGCAAGTTGACTCCTACGCAGGGTAAGCTCTATTATCGTGGCTACGAGCTGGACGACCTGGTGTCTCCGCTCTTGAAGGAGAAGAGGTTCGGGTTCGAGGAGGTGGCGTTCCTGCTGCTTTCCGGTCAGCTGCCCGACAAGGAGGAGCTGCAGGCCTTCCGTGAGCTGCTGGTTGACAACATGCCCCTCGACCACCGTACCATCACGCATATCATCGAACTGGAGGGAAGCAACATCATGAACATCCTGGCCCGTTGTGTCCTGGAGATGTACACCTTCGACCCCAACCCGGATGACATCAGCCGTGACAACCTCATGCGGCAGGGCATCGAGCTGATTGCCAAGTTCCCCACCATCATAGCATACGCTTACAACATCTACCGTCACTCTGTGCAGGGACGTAGTCTTCATATCCGCCATCCGCGTGAGAACCTCGGTATTGCCGAGAACTTCCTGTATATGATGAAGCACGAGAACTATTCCGAGCTGGATGCTCGTATGCTCGACTTGCTTCTCATCATCCAGGCAGAGCATGGTGGTGGTAACAACTCTACCTTCACCGTACGTGTCACCTCGTCCTCGCGCACCGATACCTACAGCTCCATTGCCGCCGGCATCGGCAGCTTGAAAGGCCCTCTCCACGGTGGAGCCAACATCAAGGTCATCAATATGTTCCATCACCTGAAGGAGCAGATCAAGGACTGGAAGAACGTGGAGGAACTCGACGTGTATCTCACCCGTATGCTCCATAAGGAGGCTTACGACAAGACGGGACTGATCTATGGCATCGGGCACGCTGTCTATACCCTCAGCGATCCTCGTGCCGTGGAGTTGAAGAAGCTTGCCGGTGAACTGGCGAAGGAGAAGGGCAGGGAAGACGAGTATGAGTTCCTCAAGCTCATCGAGCAGGAGGGCATCAAGTGCCTGCAGGCTCATCGGGGCGGAAACAAGCCGGCTTGTGCCAACCTCGACTTCTACAGTGGTTTCATCTACGAGATGATTGGCTTGCCGCAGGAGATCTATACCCCCATCTTTGCGATGGCTCGTATCGTGGGTTGGACGGCGCACCGCATCGAGGAGTTGAACTTCGACGGCCGCCGCATCATCCGCCCAGCCTACAAGAATATCTTGGGCGAGTTGGATTACACGCCGTTGGATGAAAGATAAATGCAAAAACTGCAATTCGCACAAAACCCCCGGTGAGAACACTTGCTCTCATCGGATGCCATAAGTCAGACAAGGGGAGTTTTTTCGAGTAAAATCGAAAAAAACTCCCCTTTGTCTTTGTCCATTCGAAAATAATGTCTATCTTTGCAGATTGATAAATAATATGTCTATGAGCGAATGGATTGTTTCGCAAGCCGTTGCTTGCCTCGACTCACATGACATAACTGCCTTTGCGTTTGCCCCGCACTTTTCTGCTGCAAACCGAATGTAAAGCTGGGTGCCCCTTTGTGGCATGATGGCAACGTTACCTCTTTAAGAGATTTTTCTTAAAGGGGAAGTCCTTTTTTTGTTTTCGATGAAAAAGATTAAGCTATATGATTACCAGCAGGAGATGCTGGAGAATGTCGTCCAGGTGCTGACCGACAAGAGCATGGACACCATCGAGATAGGCGGCAAGGAGGTGCTGCAGGGCAACTCGGTGTTGGTGCAGATGCCTACGGGAACAGGCAAGACCGTCGTGATGGGGGCGATCGTCAAGTGGTTCTTGGATACTTACGACAACGGCGAGGTGTGGATCGTGGCGCATCGCAGGGAACTCGTGGAGCAGATGCAGCAGACACTCGACAGGTTCTGTCTCAACTATGGCGAGAAGGGCATGGTGCTCAAGGCAAAGGTGCGCATTCGCGTGATGTCCATCCAGTGGCTCAATCGCAACTTGGGCAAGATGCGGGGAACCCCCGGTCTGATTGTTGTCGATGAGGCGCACCATGCGCTCGCCAAGACTTACCAGAATGTGTTTCTCACATACGACCAGGCCATGAAGCTTGGGATGACTGCCACGCCTTGTCGCATGAAGAGGGAGGCCTTCACGAGCGTTTTTTCCAAGATGCTCGTCTCTCCCGCCACCAAGAACTTTATACACCGGGGCTACTTGGCGTCCTACGACTATGTGTGCATCGGTAAGTTCTCGCCCGACCAGCTGACTGTCAATCTCTTGAAAGGGCGGGGAAGCGATGGCGACTATGCCGTGAAGGAGATGGACGAGAAGCTGAACATTCCGCAAACCATCCTGCGCCTCTATCAGAGCGTGAAAAAATATGCCGATGGCAAGCGGGGGATAGTCTATGCCATCGACATCGACCATGCCAAGGCCATCGCCGAGTGCTATGACTCGCTGGGGCTGAGGAGCGTCGCGCTCGACAGCAAGACTCCCTCCAAGACCCGTGTGCGGATGGTGGAGGCGTTCCGCAGGGGAGAACTTGACTGCCTGGTCAACGTCAACCTCTTTGACGAGGGCTTCGACTGCCCGGACGTGGAGTTTATCCAGATGGCTCGCCCCACGCTCTCCTTGGCGAAATACTTGCAGATGGTGGGCAGGGGACTGCGCATCAACCATACCCATAAGGACAAGGTGTGCATGATAATCGACAACGTGGGCAACTACCGCAAGTTCGGACTGCCCGACAAGCCGCGCGAGTGGGTGGCGATGTTCACGGGCTTGCGTGACGGCAAGGGAATCATACCGCCATACGTGAAGAAGCTGTCCAGCATCATTCCGGTGGAAGACGACATGGTGGTGGTCAAGAAGGCTGCCGAGAGCCTTCCCCTGATGTCGATCCAGGAGCGCAGGAGGTACCTGATGCACGTATATCCTTTTGAGGAAAAGGGATTGTATGGACTTCGGGTGGAGGACGACGAGATACTGCCACCTATTTATACTTATATATCCGACTTCGTGGGCAATTATGCCGTCTTCCAACAGGCTGGCAAGTACTTCGGCTTGCTCCACAGGAGCGGCAAGATCATATTAAAGCCTAGCTATAAGCATGTTAAGCTACTTTCGGTGCATAAGGCACTCGTCACGAAAGTGAATTTATCCCAAGAGACCATTTACCTCGAATGATGTGAAAACCGCAAAAATATCCCTTTTTATTTTGTCGTATAAGAAATATTCACTATATTTGCAACAAATTTAGATAAAAGATGTGTCTATGAGTAAATGTAATGATAGGAATGCCGTCGTGTGTTCCTTCTCTCAGCACATAACTGCCGTAGCGTTTGCCCCGCACTTTTCTGCTGCAAACCGAAAGCAACGTCGCTTGCCTTTTGGGGCATGGTGACCATGATACCTCTCAAGGAAAATGATCTTTGAGAGGAAAGATTGTATCATCCCCTTTCTTCTTCGACTAGTCATATATGAGTTGGTATGTCATAACGACCCCTCGCCATCAAGAGCGGGCGGTCAAGCAGATCTTGGATGCCTACCCTGTCGGGGGTGTTTTCGGGGGGGGTGATTTTTCAAACTCTCACAGGTTCAACACTTTCCTTCCGCTTCGGCAGGTGGCAGGCACCGACTATGACCACAATCTGCCGACGGTCCATACGGTGCCGGTCATCCCGGGATTGCTGTTCGTGCAGAGCACGTGCGAGCAACTGGACCTTTGGATGCGAATGTCGTCGATGGCATGTCGCTTTTATACCAATGTCGCCAACGAGCCTATCGTCGTGCCCGACTATCAGATACGCCTCTTCAAGGACTATCTCTCCTTCGTGCAGTCGGAGGTGATGGTGCTTCGCAAGCCGTACTCTTATTTCCTCCAGAAGAAGCGCATCCGCATCGTCAACGGCCCCTTTGCCGGCCTGGAGGGAAGGCTGTTCCAGATCAAGGGCAACTACAAGTTGGTGTATGGGCTGGGGAATACCGCCCTCGCCCTGTCCGACATCGCCAAATACACCTATGTCGAGATAACCGACGAAGCGCCCTCCTCCCTGCGTTACACCTTTTATTATCAAAAGATACAGGACGACATGGCAGCCTTGGCGGAGAACCGGGCAGCAGACGAGGTCGTGATGGAAAGGCTGCAACGATGGCGCCAGGCAGCCTCCGTGCTCACCCTGGAGAGTCCTGTGGCAAGCAGCTATGTGTCGCTGGCTCTCCAGCAGACGATCGCCGACCTCTACGACAAGCACCATCCGATCTTCAGGGATGCGGAGGCTTTCGCGCAGCTCAAGTCGTTGTACGATGACACGGAAGACTATCTGAGCGTGGCGCAGACACAGATAGAGGATGCCGCCATCCTGGACCAGTTGCGGCACCGGGTCAAGCTGATGCACTGCCGTTCCTTGTACCATCACGACCCCACGGGCATCTTGCGGGCGGACGAGAACACGGATTACGCCTTCATCCGGAGGCAGGAGGCAGTCTTGGCGCAGGCACTGTTATTGCAGTCGGGATCGGAGGAACGCCAGCAGGCATTCGGCCTGTTGCTGTCCCTGTTCAAGGACATCGCCACGAAGCTGGCGCATCCCACCTATCAGAACCATCTCGACAGCACGGCCAACTACCGTCTTCGCAAGCTCCTCACCCTCGCAGCCCACCAGTATCGCCGTTGCAAGGAAGGGCAGCCCGAGGCGGTCATCAAGGAGATGCAGCGCAGTCTCCGTTCCCTCCTCCGTATGGCAACCTACCAGCCCAGCGGCTTCTTCGACCTGCTCAAAGCCATCAGGAACACGCCCCATGCCCCTGCGTCCCCCACGGCCAGGGAGGCAGGATCGGAATAGGATGCTTACGATATACAATAGTCAGATATTATTTTCTTTCTGAAGTGTGTTAAATCTGTCCGCAAATTTGGAGATTTCAATTATTTGCTGTATATTTGCAACAAAATGTTTGGAAGTATGGATAAAGTTAAACCATATTCAGTTCGAGAAGATCGTTCTTATGTCGTAGAAGACTCCGTTGCTGTTCGTGTCTCTCAAAATACGGATGTCAATATTTTGCGTCATGATTTGATAGATGCTGCCTATGCCACCAATGATAATGAGACGATATATAGGAGCCTCTTGGTACTGTTGGATAAGGCAAATGATGCAAAGTCCTCTTTACGGGATAAAATGCAGAGACGATTGGACGAGTTGTCGAATCTTGCCGATGGGTGGGATGGAGAAGGTAGCCAATCTATAGATCGGGGCATCATAGACTTTGTCCATAGAGTCATCATGCTTGCCAATAGTCAATCTTTGGAAGATTGGGTGTTGTTCCCTGATGCAAGGGGATACTTGTATCTTGACTATACCCATGGCAACGATATGGCGGGAATTACTATTTCCAACGATAAGGTTGTAGCATTCTTGAAAATCAATGGGCATTTGGTTACGCATACTTATAGCAAGTTAATGGAGCAGGATGTTGTAAGAATATTGGAGGAAGTACATGGTTAGAAGTAACCTAGCAAACGCTTGCCTTATCATGCAGGCATATTCTTGTCTCTTGATGGAAAAATACAAACTGCAGAGGCTGTCTCTCCTGAAATTGACTATTTCCAAAAGGAATTGGCAATGCTTTGCAATGGTGTGCATCGTTTTTGATCAAGAGTATGATAAAAGGGGCAGTGTAAGCGTTAAAAAATAAAGAAAAGTTTGGAGGTTTCCAAGAAAAACCTTATATTTGCAAAATCAAACCCTAAAATGAGTAAATATGGCACAAGTAGCAACATTAAATCCTGCACAGATGCAAATTTTGGAAATGATGTCTTTCGTGAAGACACCAGAAGCTTTGAGAGACTTAAATAGAGTTATTTCAGACTATTTTGTGCAAAAGGCTGATGCGGAAATGAATCGAATGTGGGATGAGGGGGCTTTGGATGAAGAACGCATAGAAAGTTTTCGCCTGCTCCATCAACGTACTCCATCCTTACCCGCATGAAAGATGGGGTAAGGACTATCGTTTCATGCTTCCATGTTACTATACCGAGAATACCAATGAAGTGAAGGAATGCGCTTAGCAATCCTTCACCCTAAAGATAATGCAAACGAGCGCACTGAAAGCTTGCTTTCGAATTGCCGAGTGTAGCTTATCTTATGCAAAAACGATAATAAAATAACTTTTTTCAAAGAACAATACGTGTAACTACTTGGAAAATAGTGGGTACGTGGTGTTGGGGATATAGTTTATAGGAATTGCTATGATTCAAGAAAATATAAAACCTGAGGATTTTTTCAATGTGTCTTATTTCAAGGATTTTTATAATCGAAAATTGCGCCATAAGAAAGGTGGAGGTATTGATGGCTTAACGCCTCAAAAATTCTGGCTACGATACGAGTCTGAGTTGGAGGACATTGCAAAGAAATGTTTGGATGGCAATTACAAGTTTTCCTATTATAAAGAAAAACTTGTATTGAAGGAACGTGACAAGTTTCCTCGAATAATAGCTGTTCCTACAATGAGGGATCGGATGGTCTTAGGGGTGTTGAATGAATATTTGCAAGCTTTGCTTCCTGATATGGTTTGTCACGATGTTCCTAATCAGTATTTGGCCTCTTTGAATGCTTTTCTGGCGGAACTAAATGGTGATGTATCTTGTTTTAAAACAGATTTTGAGAATTTTTATGACTCGCTTAACCATTTGGTCTTAGAAATGAAGTTGTCAATGTTGGTAGATTGTGAGATGTTACACCTTATCAGGAGTGCTATAACGACACCAATCTTAGCATCTAAACCTACTGCTCCAAATTCGGTAGAAAGTTCAAAGAAAGGAGTTCCACAAGGTTTGGCTATATCTAATATTTTGGCATCCATATATATGAGTGAATTTGATGAATATTTCAAGAACAAACAAAATTCAAGTTTCTTCTATCGAAGATATGTGGATGATATTCTAGTAGTTGGCAATTTTAAAGTTGCCGATTATGAGAAATTTTTCATGGAAAAAATTTCAGAATATGATTTACGAATGACATTATCTAAGGACAAAACAGAGTGTTGTAGAGTTGGTGAAAGTGATGTTGACATTGATTACATCGGGTATATAATAAAAAATAAGTACCTTATTAGTATACGTCCTAAAAATGTCCAAACCTTTATGAGAGAAACAATTCGGCTGATTACATTATTGAAAAATCAAAGTAAGGATATGGCAATGCGACCTGCATTTATAAAAGAAAACACTACTTTTTACTCTTATTATCAAGAAGTTTTGAATGAACAGATTGCGGGTTTCAAGTTAGATGGACATCTATATGGATGGCTGGCATATTTTCAGTCAATGAATGATATGCAATTGTTGTACTCTTTAGATTATATAATCCATAAGAAGTTGTTGTGCCATGAGGATATTCCAAAAAGTTTTGAAAACGGAATCCTACATTTACCAATGGTTTATTGGAACATCAAGAAAAAATCAGGTAGTGTCCTGACAAATTTTGATGATATAAAGACAGATTCTGCAAGACGTGTATTTCTTAAAAAAAGAGGCTGGATAGATAGAAAAGATATTTATTCAGAAGACAAAATATTGTATATGTTCAATGCTTATAAAGAATACTTAAAGAAAATTGCTTTGTCAAGCATTGGGAGTAAATATTAGAAGGGAGACTTTGAATCCTTTTGGATTTAGGCTCTTCAAAAGAGAGTATTTGTAAATTGTTTAAGTGACCATTAGGTCTCTGTCACGGAAATCGTGGAATGTTTTGTTTTATAGGGTCTCCCTTCTTTTGATTTTTTATATTTGAGTGATGGACGGAAAGAATATAGACAACTTGGCTAATCGGGTTTTTATAACACGAGATGCTCGTTTCGCTGCTTCACGTAGGATGTCAAGAAACAAAATCGCTTCTAAAGCTGCGGAAGCATTTCTCTCGGCATCTATCATTTGTGTCAGTCTCATATCATTGCAAATAGATAATGTGGAATTGTCTAAGGTAATAAGTGGATTGACCATTGTGTTATCCACGTTTTTGTTAGTATTGTCTCTGTTGTTCTCTTTATTGGACTATGGCAAGCGATATGACAACTATAATAAATGTGGTTTGGAGTTGAGCAGATTGTATCATGAAATAGAGTGTCTGAAAAATTCTAAAAATGGTGTGGATGAGGAGCCGGATGGGGTGTCAAGTCTATCTGATGAATATGAAAATATTTTGTTGAAGTACAATCTCAACCATACTACGTTTGATAAAGATTATAGTTTGCTCTTCAATGACAATGTAACTACAAGTCATTTCAAGTGGATATGGCTGAACGTTAGATATTATATATTTGATGTGTACTTGCTATATTGGATTATAGCTGTTGGACCGATTGTAACCATACTTTGGTATTATCTGTCTAAGCTATTTTAGGATGAGAAACGATTTGTTGTTTCAATAGCCTGTTCATTGAGTCACCCCATAAAATTGTTTTCAATTTTATAGTGGTGTTATATGTCAATTACTTATATCTGGTTAAAGAATTCATTTTATGAACCATCGTCAATTTTATCTTGACAATATCTGTGGGTTATTGATTATCCACATGATATTCATTTGTCACCAGCCATTGTTTTGCAACCACAGTGATTCTGCCATCGAATTTGTCTTGAGACTATTGTCTTTTTTTATGGCATGGTTTTTCTTCAAGGCTGGTATGGTGTTTAGGGAGCGACCGATGAAGGAAGTAATTCGTTCCTCTGCCAGACGTTTGCTTGTGCCATACTTGGTATTTTCATTTTTGGGGTTTATTGTTATGGCATTGCAAAAATACATACAAGGCTATAACCCTACATCGTTGGATTTCTTGAAAGAGCAGTTTTGGCGACTGTTGAACAATGAAGCGTTTTTCCCAACTTTGGCCTGTTGGTTCTTGCTCTCCCTTTTTGTGGTAAGAGTGGCATATTCCGCTTTGCAGAATGCTAAAACTTTGCCCCCCCGATTTGTATAGTAGCGGTCTCATTGGGCTTGGCATGGGGTATTTGCGAACTTTCGGTCAACAACAATGTCTATTATCCAATGAATATCTGTGGTAAGACCTTGCGAGCGCATATTCCTTTTTATGTCGGCAATATGTTTCATGGATTGGCATTCTATACGTTGGGAGTTTGGTTGAAAGAGAAACAATTTCAACGTTGGGTGTTGGTGGTGGCGTTGCTCCTCTTCGTCGTCAAGTTTTTCTTCTTTGCATTCATGGATTTTCGGGGAAACGATCCTAACGGAAGCCATTATTTCTTGTGCGTTATTTATGAGTTGAGCGGTTGTATTGTTGCCAACAATGTCTTCAGGAATATAGCCAATCGACAAATACCATTGCTTTCCCATATAGGGCGGAACAGCATGGTATATTATCTGGTTCATTACCCAGTGATGAGCTTTGCCTTTCTGTTTTTGAATCCGTTTCCCCATGTGAGTTCCTTTATTCGGTATATATTGATGTCAGTCATATTGGCTGCCGTTTTGATCGTTTCTGACTATGTGTTTAGGATCAAGTGGCTGAGATGGATGGTTGGTGGATGATGGCATTTGCCAATACGACGAGAGACTAGAAAAAGATAAATAAAATATTTTGAGTAATGAAAGCTGTGATTTTTGCAGGAGGTCTTGGCACTCGCTTTAGCGAGAAGACCCAGTATATGCCCAAGCCTATGATAGAGATAGGGGGCAAGCCCATCCTTTGGCACATCATGAAGATATATTCTGCATACGGAATCAATGATTTTGTGATTTGTGCAGGATATAAGCAGAATGTCATCAAGGAGTACTTCATGAATTATTACCTGTTGAACTCTGACGTGACCTTCGAGCTGTCCGACAACTCCGTCCAGTTGCTCGAGAACCATTCCGAGAAGTGGAAGGTGACCGTTGTCGATACAGGGTTATCGACCATGACGGCAGGGCGGTTGAAACGCATACGCAAGTATGTGGGCGACGAACCTTTCTGCCTGACATACGGTGATGGGGTGGCTGACATCAATGTCGCCGATACGATAGCGGAGCACCGCAAGAGCGGCAAGCTGCTTTCGATGACGGTCTATAAGCCAGCAGGGCGTTTCGGCTCTGTCCACATCAATGCCGAGACAGGCACGGTGGAGAGCTTTGAGGAGAAGCCCGATGGAGAGGGCAACTGGATCAACGCCGGGTTCTTCGTCTGCGAGCCAGGTGTGTTCGATTATCTGCCCGAGGACGCAGACCCTGTCATGTTTGAGCGCGAGCCCCTTCAGCAAATAGCTGCGGATGGGGTGATGCATGCCTTCAAGCACACAGGTTTTTGGAAACCCATGGACATGCTGAAGGACAACCTGGAACTGGAGAAGATGTGGGCGGCTAACCAAGCCCCCTGGAAAGTTTGGTAATGATAATCATAAGAATAAGAAATGTCACAGATAGATAAGGTACGCATTATCCCTCGCCGTCTCATCTCGGATGACAGGGGATGGTTTCTGAAGGCCATAACGGGCACGGAGGAGGACATACCCTCCCATACTGGCGAGGTGTATTTGACCATGGGCAAGCCCGGACAGGCCAAGGGTGGGCATTACCACCCCGAGGCGGTCGAGTGGTTTACGCTGATAGAGGGAGAGGCTATTCTCAAACTTGAAGACATGGAAACCCATGAGCGGCGTGACATCGCGATGTCGTTGGAGAAGGCGATGACCGTGTTTATACCTAACAAGGTGGCCCATATCGTCGTAAACGATGCCGATAGGGATTTTATCCTATTGGCTTATACCGACAAGCTGTACGACCCCAAGGACACCATTCCTTACACCATCAAGTAACCATATAAGGAAATGATAGATATATTTGATGATTTTTACAGGGGCAAGCGTGTGCTTGTCACCGGGCATACGGGGTTCAAGGGTTCGTGGCTCTCCATCTGGCTCCATGAGTTGGGAGCGGAGGTCGTAGGCGTTGGCTTGGATCCTTATTCCGACAAGGACAACTATGTGCTGTCTGGCATCGGGAACAGGATGAAGGCTGATGTAAGGGCTGATATCCGGGATGGGGAAAGGCTGAAGGAAATCTTCGCCGAGTACCAGCCGGAGATAGTCTTCCACCTGGCGGCGCAACCTTTGGTCCGGTTGTCATACGAGATACCGGTCGAGACTTATGAGACCAACGTCATGGGAACCATTCACGTGATGGAGGCGATTCGCACCACTGAGAGTGTCAGGGTGGGAGTGATGATTACCACCGACAAGTGCTATGACAACAAGGAGCAGGTGGAGGGATATGTGGAGACAGACCCCTTCGGGGGATATGACCCTTATTCGTCTTCCAAGGGAGCTTGTGAGATAGCCATCCAGTCGTGGCGACGATCGTTCTTCAATCCTGATGACTATGGCAGGAAACATACCGTTTCCTTGGCTTCGGTGAGGGCTGGCAATGTGATAGGCGGGGGTGACTGGGCTTTGGACCGCATCATCCCAGACTGCATCCGTGCTTTGGAGGTTCACCGCCCCATTGAGATCCGTTCGCCGAAGTCCGTCCGCCCTTGGGAGCATGTTCTGGAACCGCTGTCGGGCTATATGCTTCTTGCCCAGAAAATGTGGAACCACCCTACGGAGTATTGCGAGGGGTGGAACTTCGGACCAGAGGCGGAGAGCGTCAGCACGGTATGGGAGGTTGCCACGGCATTGGTGGATAATTATGGATATGGAGATCTGAAGGACACCTCCGACCCCGAAGCCCTCCACGAGGCGAAGCTCCTGATGCTCAACATCAACAAGGCGAAGGCTCGTTTGGGGTGGCATCCGAGACTGGATATGAAAGCCTGCCTCGCTTTGGTCGCCGACTGGTACAAGCGTTATAAGACGGTGGATGTCTATGCCCTTTGTGTAGAAGAAATCAACCAATTTTTGAAATAATCATGAAAGTAAGTATATTGGGAACCAATGGGTTCCTTTCAACTGCCATCGCTCAATATGCAATAGCTGAGGGGTGGACTTTGGATATGTATGGGTTGGAACAGCCCAAGTTGCATTCCTGTGATCAGTTCCATCGGGTCAACTTGATGGACTCTGACCTCGACGGCTCTCCCTTGCTGGATTCTGACATGGTGGTCTATGCCATCGGCGCTGGCATCCAAGCCAACCTGAGGGAGGGCTTCGACTTGATTTATCGTCTCAATGTCACCGCCCCGGTCACCATCTGCAACAAGTTGAAGGAACTGGGCTACAAGGGACGCTTCGTCACCTTTGGCAGTGTCTTCGAGATGGGGGCTACCACCGAACAGCGTTTTTTCACGGAGGAGGATGTCCTGGCATCGACCTGTGTGGCTCCAAACGACTATACGGTGAGCAAGCGGATGCTGAGCCGTTTCGTGTCATCCTACAGTCACGACTTCGTGCATTGGCATTTTTATATCCCTACCATCTATGGGGCAGGGGAGAATCCCAAGCGTCTGATTCCATACGTTGTCAATGCCATACGGCAGGGGGATGATCTGCATTTCACGGCAGGCGACCAGGTTCGCCAGTATGTGCATGTGTCGGAGGTTCCACGTATGCTGGGGGTGGCGGTGGAGAAAAATCTCCCTTCCGGCCTCTACAACATCCAGGGCAGCGAGACTTTGACCGTCAAGGAAATCGTGACAAAGATTCATCATGCGATGGGCAAGGATGTTCCTGTGGGGTGTTTCGGGTCTGTACAGCGTGCGGATGTCGGCATGAAGTACCTCGCCTTGGACGGCAGTAAACTGAGGGATGCCATCGGCTTTGAGGCGAAGAGGGGCATTCTTGATTCTTTGGGTGATTATTGATAAAGAGAGAAAATGACAGAAACTTTATTGACCATAGCCATCCCCACGTACAAGCGTCGCAAGTATGCGGTGCAGAATGTGAGATATCTTCTTCCACAGGTCATCGGGCATCGTGACAAGGTGCGTCTCATTGTCACCGACAATCATTCGGAGGATGGTACTTTCGAGGAGCTGACTGAACTCGCAGGGGAACATGCGGAGGTTTTCACCTTCTATGAGCAGAAGGAGAACATCGGATGGATGAACAACTTCTTCTTTGGCATAGAGCATTCCGACTCGGAGTTTGTCTTCCTGTTGGGTGACGATGACATTGTGAGCCCCAATTTCCTTGACATCGTGCTGCCCCTGTTGGAGCAGGGGGGCGACCGTCTGGGCATGCTTCATTTCAACTATGTCATGGCGAATGACCGTCTCTCGGGAGGCAGGTTGCTTTATCCCAACTTGGAGAATGAGGAGATGGTGATTACTTATCCCAACGCCTCGGATTTCGTGATGAAGTTCGATAAGGGGCCGAGTTTCATCTCTTCCGTCATCTTCCGCAAGAGCTGCATGCTCAAGGGAAAGGAGCTGAACTTGCAGCCAGACACGATGGATTACAGCTGGTTCCTGTGCCTCTATACGGGAATCGTGGGCTACGAGGTGATGTATTACAAGATGCCCCTGTGCGTGCAGAGGGTGGGAGGTTTCTACCCACGGTATTGCATGAACTATGTGATAGGCATGTATAATGTCTTCAAGTACCTGGACTCATATATGCCGGGCGTGCTGGAGTCTTGGCGTGGGAAGTTTGCCAAGGAGCACCGCACGATAGCCATGTGCATCAACCAGATCATAGACCATCGTGACCTGTACTTGCCCTGTGAAGGCTTGTTCCAGGAGGCGTTGCCCGCAGACGATTTGCGCAAGCTGCTCCACGTGGCGTTGCATTGGCGGAAGTCTTGGGCAAGAAAGTACTTCCGGCTTTATTGGATGAGAAAAAAGTAGAAACGACCAAACACTTATGAGTTTAAAGAAAGAATTAGTATCGGGTGCGATATACATGGCCATCGCAAAATATTCCGGGATGGTCATGACCATTTTGATTTCCGCGATATTGTCACGGTTGCTGACCCCCGAGAATTATGGTGTGGTGGCACTCGCCACTGTCATGCTCTCGCTCTTCGGCTTGTTTGCCGACATCGGCATCGGACCTGCGGTCATCCAGAACAAGACCTTGACTGCGGACGACATGAACAGTATCAATACCTTCAACAGCTACCAGGGACTGGTGCTGGGAACGGCGTTCTTCTTCTGCGCCCCCTACATCGCCGAGTATTACGGCAACCCACAGGTAAAGCTGGTATGCCAGGTGATGAGTTTCAATATCCTGATGGGGTGCGTGAATGCCGTGCCCAACAATATTCTGTACAGGCAGCAGAGGTTCAAGTTGATAACGGTCATCTCCCTGTGCTCCCAGTTGGTGGGGGGCGTCATCTCGATAGCGATGGCTTACCATGGTTGCGGTCCCGTGTCGCTGGTGTTGCCCAACGTCATCATGTCGATTCCCACCCTGCTCATTTACCGTCATGTCACCAAGGTGCATTTCGTGTGGCATATCGACTGGGCACCGTTGAAGAGGATTTTTTCCTTCTCCGCCTTCCAGTTCTTGGCTAACATCATGGGCTATTTCTCACGCAACATGGACTCCATGCTGGTAGGAAAATACATGGGCATGAAGCCGCTTGGGTATTACAATAAGTCCTACAACTTGATGCTGATGCCCTTGCAGTATGTCTCTTCCGTGCTGATACCCGTCATGCTGCCAGTGTTTAGCAAATACCAGGACGACCTGGTCTTCATCCAGGACAAGTATTCTAGGATTCTCCGTTTCTTTGCCTTCATAGGCGTTCCCATTGCGGTGCTTCTTTATTTCTGCGCCGACGAGCTGATTCTCTTGTTCTTCGGCGACCAATGGGGAAAGTCGGTGCCTTGCTTCAAAATCTTGGCGATTAGTGTTCCTTTCCAGATCTTGGGATGTACGAGCGGTTCCATCTTTCAGGCGACGAACAATACCAAGGCGATGTTCTGGAATGCGTTTGCAGGTGCCATTATATGCGTGGGAGCCATTGCCCTCGGCGTTATCGTTTTCGGTTCCATCGAGGCTCTGGCATGGGCATTCACTGCCGCCATGGTTGTCACCACGCTGATTTGTTTCTTCATCATGTACGTATATGCCTTGAAGTCTTCTTTTTGGACTTATCTCAGACTGATGGCTGCCCCTGCGTTGCTGGCGGTGTTGTTGAGTGTCGTGCTATACCTCACCTCCCTCTTGCCCATCGGCATTCCTTTCTTGGCGATGGTCGTGAAGGGATTCGTGGGGGTGACGTTGTCCGTGCTCTATGTCCAACTTCTGGGTTATTATGATGTGTTCGCACTCATCAACAAGGCTCTCGTCAAGATACATGTAAAATCATAAAACTTTGTCTGACATGGATTTTTATCAAGTTATCGCTAGGCTGAATAACAAGGTGCGTCATCGCATACTTCGCACAATGGTGGTCAAGAAGGGGCTTGTGGCTCTTGCACATGAAAGGGTGGAGATGGGTGATGTAGGGCAAATACGTGAAGCTCTCGCAAAATATCTCACCCCCCCATTATATGACAAGAAGGGAAGTGCGTTGGCTGACCATCGCCTGGATATCCAGGCCGACCTTCAGATTGTAGTTCCTGCCTATAAGGTGGAGAAATACATAGAGCGGTGCCTTGACTCCGTGTTGCACCAAGCTACAAGATACAAAATCATCGTGACGGTGGTTAACGATGGGTCGCCTGACGGGACCCGGGAAATTCTGCGAAGATATGAGGGCGACGCTCGTGTAACGATCATCGACCAAGAGAACAAAGGGTTATCGGGTGCTCGTAATGCAGCCATGGAACCTATCAAGGGAAGGTATGTGACGTTTTTGGACTCTGATGACGAGCTTCATCCTGGCAGCATTGACGCATGGCTCGACGCAGCTTATCGTGAGGACGCTGACTTGGTGGTGGGAGGCTACACCACTTTTTCTGACTCCCGTTGGCCACAAACGACCATTGTTCATCCTTATGAGGTGATAGACCATTGGTGCCGTGTCGTGCATGGCTATCCATGGGGCATCGCCATCAGGGCAGACCGCTTGCGGCATCTGTGTTTTCCCGATGGCTATTGGTTTGAGGACACGATGTATGCTTTCCTGCTTTATCCTACGAGCGGCAAGTGTGTCACCATTCCCGACATTGTATATCACTATCGTTCCAATCCCAATGGCATCAGTGCCACATGTGGGGGAAATCCCAAGGTGCTCGACACCTTGTTTGTTACGATGCAACTGCTTGCGGATGGAGAGAAACTGGGCATCAAGCCGGATGCCCCGCTTTACGATGTGTTCCTTTATCAGGTGAGTCAGAATTACAATCGCATCCGCTCGCTGCGCAACTGGGCTATCGACCGTCTGGTGTTCCGTATGTCATGCCATCTGCGTGAAAGGTATTTTGGCTCCTGGCATACTTCCGACAAAGCGTTGCAGTTGATAGAGCAAAGCCTTGTCTCTTGTGATTTCGGAAAATATCGACATGCCTGCATCTTGTAAGGCATATCTTAGAATATAAATCATATAATTTTATGTTAGCAAAACTATTGGATTGTCTGGACAGTTTATATCCGGGCATCAACGCCGGCAAGCCTTTTTTCGGCAAGAAGTTCGTATGCCATGCCATCCTCTCCGGCATCTACCACACCAACAATCTTCTCTGCTGGTATTATCGCCACATCGACAAGAAAAGGATACCGAAGCCAGAGGATTGCGATTATGTCGTGTCGCTGACGACCTATCCGGCGCGTGTGGGCAATGTCTGGCGTGTGATAGAGATGGCTGCGCACCAGCGTGGCGTCAAGGACAAGTATGCCATCTGCCTCTACTTGATAGAGTCGGAGTTTGAGGGGTTGGAACTTCCGCAGGAGATCAAGGACTTGCAGAAACGAGGTCTGACGGTGAAGTTCAACAAGGAGAACTTGAAGTGCCATAATAAGTATTTCTATGCTTTCCAGGATTATCCTGAGAAAAACATCATTACGATAGATGATGACTTGCAGTATAACCATCATACCATTTCGGGGTTGATAAAGAAAAGCAAGGAGTTTCAGGGGTGTGTGGTATTTAATTTGGGAACGTTGATTACCAGTAACTATAGTCAATGGGAAGCATATACAACGAAAGACACACCTGCTCAAAATGTCTTTCCTTGTGGTGTTGGAGGAGTGCTGTATCCTCCGCATGCTTGCTCGAAAGAATTATTTGATAAAGATGCCATTCGGAAGACGTGCTTGTGTGCTGATGACCTTTGGTTGAGTTTCATGGAACGTGTTCATGGAACAAAAATGGTATATTCTGGTATGGTTTCTACTTTTATGGTTTTGCCGGATTCTGATCAAAAGAGTGCGCTTTATCTAGAAAATACAAACGCTATAAACAATGGCAATGATAGGCAAATAAAAGAGATTTCGTCGTGGGCGATGAAAAATATGAATTGTGACTTTTATATAAATGTTTAAAAATGAATATATTAAACCGAATCATCAACAAGAAGAATTATCTTTGGGATACTTTTCTTGGCATCTATTATCCAAAGGTGTTGGCTGATAAGCTTTATAAGCGCCGTCTGAAGACTGCACGAGGTATTAATTGGAGCAACCCTACGGATTTGAATGAAAAAATCAACTGGCTGAAGTTTTATTCAGACACTAACGAGTGGTCAAGATTGGCAGATAAATACACTGTAAGAGATTTCGTCGCCAGTAAATTGGGGGGGGGCAAAAAATCTAGTAGATCTCTATGGAGTGTGGGATAAAGCCGAGGACATCAATTTTGCAACTTTGCCTGAGAGTTTTGTTCTTAAAACTAATAATGGTTCAGGAACCGTCTGGATTGTTAAAAAGAAATCAGAAGAAGATTTAGAAAAGATACGTCGGGAAATATCTGCATCCTTGAAGCAGACTTTTGGGGTAATCTATGGAGAACCTCACTATTCAAAAATTAAGCCGAAAGTCATAGCGGAGGAACTGTTGGTTGAGTGCAATTCGTTTTCTTCCTCTTTAATAGATTACAAGATGTGGTGTTTTGACGGCGAGTTCTTTGGCTGTTGGGCTTGCTATGACAGGCATGGATTTGTCGCTAAAACTGAGTGGCATGACAAGACATGGGAATTTCATCCGGAATGGTCGATATTCAATGAACATTATCAAGATGGTAGAGGGGTGTTGGCGAAGCCTAAGCATTATGACGAGATGATAGAGATAGCCCAGAAGTTGTCTAAGGGTTTTCCTCAGGTTAGAGTTGATCTTTATAATATAGATGGAAAGATATATTTTGGAGAGATGACTTTCACAAGTTCTGGGGGGTATATGGATTTCTATTCTCAGATGGCTTTGGACAAGATGGGTGAAATGACCAAGATAAAGTGATAGTTCTACAAATAAGGTTTCGCTTTTTTGTAGATCTATAGAATTAATAATCAAAGTGATATGAAAGTAACAGAATTTAAGCGTGACCTTACATATTGGAAATTTTATATGGAGGCCTTGTACCATCTGCATACTAAGAGCAAATGGAAAAGAAAACAAAAAAGAGAATTGGTGAAAATTCTAAGATATGGCATGCAGCATAGTGC
>CAVKLF010000004.1:0-54834 GCA_963657075.1 bacterium
ATTCATACATAAGGGGTGGCTATCACTCGTAAAAACTAATTTTTAGAACTTACCTTAAATAAATTCTTTTACTTTTCAATAATTGATTGATTTTTGATTGCTGGTTATGACACCCTTTAGAGCGCAAAAACAACCCGTTTTCTCAAATCGGGTGCAAAGTAACATAAAAAACTCTTAACTACCAAATATTTTCATCAAAATTTCATGTTATAGAACATAAATATTGAAAAAAAGAGCATTTTAGAAGTCCTTTTTGCCATTTTTGCACCTCGAAAACAGTACTTTTAACTTCTATATCCCAACTTCTACAGTTCGAATACCTCTGCACTGCGTGCTGACACTTCGACACTTCTTTCACCGAGACCCGAAATCTGTAGTTTCAGCGGGCGAGGCAGGGCATTTACTACTTTGAGCCAAGTCTTGCCTGTCTTAGAGTCCTTTACTACGCTCGTACCCACATATCTCTTGAGTGGGGCTGGCAGATTGAGTTCGGATGCGATGTAGGTGTCGCCTGCGTGCTGGCCAAACATGCGCTGCATCTTGTAGCTTTCGCTCGCGCGTACCTTATTATTATTGAAGTAAATCATATCGGGACTCCAGTTGCTGTAACCGTCCTTGCTGAGTAGCGGCGCATAAGAAGTCATCTCCACCACGTCGCCGTTGCGCTCCACATTACAGAGATGGATGCCTTCTGCCAAGGCATTGTCTACAGCATCTTTGCCACGTGAGGCATATTCGCCGAGATATACCTTAGGAGCCTGGCGGTCGTAATTGTCATAGTAGTCCTGATGATTGATAAACCAGCCTGGCTGCTCGTAGTAGTGCTCGTCTACGGCATCGAGAATCTTCCTATTCTCCTTAGCTACCTTCCATCCCTCGATGTAGTCAGACGAAGGCCAGTGGAATGGACCTACCGTTCCTACCACCTCTATCTCAGGATGCTTCTCCTTCAATGCCTTGCATATCATCAGATAACGAGTCTCGAAATCGGTGGAGATGAGGTCTTCGTTTCCGATACCTATCATCTTCAGATGGAAAGGGGCTGGATGGCCGGCATCGGCTCTCATCTTGGCCCACTTCGATGTGGCAGGGGCACCATTAGCCCATTCCACGAGATCGAGCACATCTTGTATGTACTGAGGCATCTGATTCATCGGGATGCCGCCCTGTTGACCGGCAATGCCCTCCTTGTTGGCTCCGGAATTCTGACAAGGTACGCCTGCCGCCAATACAGGCAGAGGCTCTGCGCCCATATCCTCGCACCACTGGAAATACTCATAGAAGCCGAGTTGGCGAGTCTGATGGTAACTCCAAATATTCTTGGCTGGCTTGCGGTCTTTCTGCGGTCCTACGCTCTCCTTCCAGTGATAGATATTGTCCAAACCCTGACCGTGGAGCATACATCCACCAGGGAAGCGCACAAAGCGTGGCTTCAAGTCGGCTATAGCCTCAGCCAGGTCCTTGCGCAGACCATGCCCTTTGTAGGTATCTTGCGGTTTGAGGCTCACGAGGTCTACAGCCATCTTGCTGTCGCCCTTAGGGATGAGAGCAAAGCGGATGTCTTTGCCATTTCGCTCTGCCTCCGAAGAAGCCTCGCTGGGCAACTCGCCCTTGTATTTGTCGGTGATACGGAGCTGAGTCTTGTATTCTGTCCATTCGGCCCCCACCACCTTGACTTTTGCCTCGGCGATAGGCAACCCTTCCTTGTCTACGAGTGCCACCGTGAGCTGTTTCTGCTTTGCGTCGATGCAGCGGGCATAGAAGCTCACATCATACACCTCTGCCTGATGCTTGCCAGCCTTACCCTCCACAGATGCGCCACGCTTGATGGCGATACCGTCCCAGCCTGTGTTATAAATGGGCGTAGAACTGAGGATGGCATAATGAGGATTGTTTTCACTCACCCCATTCTCGGTAGAAATCACGGCGGAAGAGGTAGAAGAGGATGCGGCTAGTTGTACCCCCGTCCAAGCCGTCGCGGCATTCCACTGATGCTTGCGGTCTTCCTTATTATATTCGAAGTCTCCGTTCTGGAGCATTTCGGCACAGAGGCCGCCATCGGCAGCACGGCTGATGTCCTCGAAGAAGATACCCATCAGTTTGTCGCTGATGCGATGCGCCTTTTGGGGACTGATGGTGAGCGAGGCCGTGAGGTCTCCCCCCTGCCATCCCAGTGTCTGGAGGTCGACATCGGTCTTAGGCATCGGGCGAGCATTCTCTTTGTTCTCCTCGTCGAGAGCCTTAAACCATGAACGGATGTATTGCAGGTGCACGGCTGGCACGTCGAAGGAGCAGCCTTGATATTTATTGCCATGGATGGTAGCGGTATCTCTCTGCCACAGTATTTCGTCGGCCGTAGCCTCGATATCATTCTCCTTGAAGGTACGAAAATCTGACGAAGCCATCACATAGCGTTTCCCTTGCTTGGTTTTCAGGTAGATGTCGATGGTGCCATCGGCCATCTGATAGGCAGCCACATCGGTAACACCCTTTTCCTTGACGATGGGATAATCCTGTGGTCGCCAAGTAACCAAATCTTCGGAGTATGCCACAGCAAACTGGGGCGAATGGTCGTTTACGCTCCAGAGAGCTCGCCACGTACCATCGTTCGCCTTCATCACAAAGGGGTTGTACATTTTCTTCTCTGCCCCCCAAGGACCATAGTCGCTGGAACAGAGCTGACCTACATCTACCCAACGGTCATCGTCGGTGCGGTAAGCCAAGTGCAGTCCCTGGTTGGGTGCTGGCGAATATACGAATATCAGACATGTGGAGTCTTTACCCACCAAGGTATAGGCGGGTGCGTCTTTATCGGCTAGAGTAGCAGGTAGCTGCTTGGCTCCCGCGCTTGCCAAGGCAACCAAGGCTGCCGAGGCCAATAGGATTTTCGGTTTCATCATTACTTGTTGTTTGTAGCATTAATATTGTTGATAATAATTGTCATTCTTTCATCTTTTAATATTTCAATATTTCCATATTTCAATATTTCCATATTTCAATATTTCCATATTAAAAAGGGCAGGATGCCGTCCCAGCAGCCCGCCCCCAACAAATTAGAGAGTTATAAAAAAGTCAAGTATTCCGTTTGATCAGTCTACTTGCCGTTTCTTATACAGAGAGAGAGGGAAAGACTCTCTCTACTTGTAGTATTCTTTCTTGCCAGCAGCGAGGGTATTCTTCATCAGCGAACAGATGGTCATGGGGCCTACACCTCCTGGTACTGGCGTGATAAAGGAACATTTCTCCGCCACCTCATCGTATTTCACGTCGCCGTTGAGTCGGAAGCCGCTCTTCTTCGAAGAATCGGGCACACGTGTTGTCCCCACGTCGATGACTACCGCCCCAGGCTTCACCATATCGGCGGTCACGAAGTCGGGCTTGCCAATGGCTGCGATGATAATGTCGGCCTCCTGGCACTCCTTCTTCAAGTCTTTGGAATGGGAATGGCACACCGTCACCGTGGCGTCGCCATACTGCTTCTGCATCATAAGTTGCGCCATCGGTTTTCCCACGATATTGCTTCTGCCCAGAATTACACACTTCTTGCCGCTAGTCTCGATATGATAGTGCTGCAGGAGGGTGAGGATGCCGAGCGGTGTGGCAGAGATGAAGCTGGGCATACCCAACGCCATGCGACCCACATTGACTGGATGGAAACCATCCACATCCTTGCGGTAATCTATCGCCATCGTTACCTTCTGCTCGTCGATGTGCTTAGGCAGTGGGAGCTGTACGATAAATCCATCTACGTCTTCGTCTTGGTTCAGGCGGTCTACGCAGGCAAGGAGTTCTTCCTCGGTTACGTCTTCCTCATAGCGGATAAGGGTAGACTTAAATCCACACTTCTCGCAAGCCAAGACTTTGTTTTTCACGTAAGTCTCGCTGCCTCCGTCGTGCCCCACGAGCACAGCCACAAGATGTGGCTGCTTGCCGCCCTGTGCCACGATTTGGGCCACATCCTGGGCTATCTGTTCCTTGATGGCGGCTGCCGTCGCCTTTCCGTCTATCAGCTGCATTTTTTCAATGTTAAGTGTTAAATGTTAAATGTTAAGTTACAGAGCACGAGAATTCTTCACTCTTCCCTCTTCACTCTTCACTAAAACTACATTCCTGGCATTTTCGGCATACCTGGCATGCCCTTCATGCGTGCCATCATGCTTGCCATCTTGTTGCCCGTCATCATCTGCATCATCTTGCGGGTCTGGTCAAACTGCTTGATGAGTTTGTTCACCTCCTGTATGTCGGTGCCCGATCCCTTGGCAATGCGCTGGCGGCGAGAGGTATTGAGGATGGCGGGGTTGGTGCGCTCCTTAGGAGTCATACTCTGGATGATGGCCTCTATGCCCTTGAAGGCATCCTCGGGGATGTCTACGTCGCGGATGGCCTTGCCCACGCCCGGTATCATTGCTGCCAAGTCCTTGATGTTACCCATCTTCTTGATCTGCTGTATCTGTGCATAGAAGTCATTGAAGTCGAACTGGTTTTTGCGTATCTTCTTCTCCAGTTTCTTGGCCTCTTCCAGGTCAAACTGCTCCTGCGCACGTTCTACGAGCGAAACCACGTCGCCCATGCCGAGGATACGGTCTGCCATACGGGCAGGATGGAACACGTCGATGGCCTCCATCTTCTCGCCTGTACCGATAAACTTGATAGGCTTGGTTACCACGGTGCGGATGCTGAGGGCAGCACCACCACGGGTATCGCCGTCGAGCTTGGTAAGTACCACGCCGTTGAAATCGAGACGGTCGTTGAATTCCTTGGCGGTATTCACGGCGTCCTGACCAGTCATGGAGTCTACCACGAAGAGAGTCTCGTCTGGGCGGAGATGGTTCTTCAGATTGCTAATCTCCTCCATCATCTGCTCATCGATGGCGAGACGACCGGCGGTATCCACGATGACTACGTCGTTGCCATTGGTCTTGGCTTGCTGGATGGCATGGTCGGCTATCTGGCACACATCCTTGTTCTCAGGCTCGCTATATACAGGCACACCTATCTGCTCGCCCACTACATGGAGCTGCTGGATAGCAGCAGGACGATAAACATCGCATGCCACGAGCAATGGCTTCTTGCCCTTCTTGGTCTTGAGCATATTGGCGAGCTTGCCGCTGAAGGTAGTCTTACCCGAACCCTGCAGACCGCTCATGAGGATGATGGCTGGATGACCTTCGAGCTTGAGAGGGGCTTCCTCGCCTCCCATCAGCTCTGCCAGCTCATCGTGTACCAACTTCACCATCAGCTGTCCTGGCTTAACGGCTGTCAGTACGTTCATGCCGAGTGCCTTCTCCTTCACCTTGTTGGTGAATTCCTTAGCCACCTTGTAGTTTACGTCGGCATCGAGGAGTGCGCGTCGCACATCCTTCATGGTCTCAGCTACATTGATTTCGGTAATTTTCCCCTCACCCTTCAGTATCTTGAAGGAGCGTTCTAGTCTATCACTTAAATTTTCAAACATTATTTTTTATTCGATTTTTATTTTTGGGTACAAAGTTACGACTTTTTTCTGATATTACACTCGTCAACTCCTATTTTTTTGCTATTGTTGTCCTGAAATTTCTATTCTGACACAATAAATTTTGTTAAAGCATGTAGTTATTTACAAAATAGTTCCCACTGTGGGAACCGCACTTTGCCTTTATTTCACTATATTTGCAGCAGTTTTAACACAAAGCATATTTCTTAAGCCTATGAATAATTGCATCTTAAAAAACATACCCAGTAAGGTTCTGTTCACGAGACAGTTGGAAGACATCGCAAACCAGATTAAGCACAAAGCGATACTCAGAGAACCGGCGACCATCCTCCTACGAATGAAGACAAATATGACAGATATGACAGTTATGACACTTATTTTTCAAAATCTTCCTCACGCGTAGGCGGGCGGGAAAACACAAAATTTTTTTTCCCGCCCGCCTACGCGTGAGGAAAAGTTAGAAATTATCTGTCATAACTGTCATATCTGTCATAAGTAACCAAGTGTTCTTCGCCCCTTAACCATCAGCGTTACGAGGCGTAAGTAAGTCACTTTCAGGATGTAAGTATCAGCGTTACGGGTAGTAATTGCCTATTTCTCTTTCCTATACAGGTCGGGTATCTGCGCATCGCTGGCTTTCGAGTCTAATATAACTTCGCCCACGCCCACGGCTGCTCCGAGGGCTACGGAGGCTACTTTCTGGAGAGTGATGGCCTTTTGCTTTTTGGCTTCTATGGAGTCTTGTGCTTCGAGATTTTTCTCGTAGTCTGTCTTCTTGGCGTATTTCTTGCCCGTAGCTTTCTCATAGGCTTCTACGATAGGATCTCGGCGGTCTAGTTCCTTGAATACCTTCTTAGCCTGTTTGAGATGTTTGCGGTCGCGGTTGCCCTGCTTGTCCAGCCACCCTAGGGCATTGATTCCGATGCCAGTGATGGGTCGTGGGTCTTCGAGGATTTTGTGCTTTACGTTTTCCTCCATCTCGTCGATGTGCTCCATGTTCTTTCCCCACACGGTCACCTCGCCTATCTGCCTCGACTCGGGCAGGAGGAAGACGGTATCGGGCAACTCCTGGTAGCGGATAGTGGTCTTGACGTAGCCGGGTTTGGATACCGTGGCGGAGTCGAAATGGTAGCGCATATTGAAATAGCCACGGTAGTCAGTGCGCGCCCAGTGATTGTTATCGGTGTGGATGAGAGCCTCGCGGAGGGGCACATGGTCTTCGGCGCTGGCGATGACACAGGTTTTCTGCGCCCTCGCCAGTCCCACCATGGCTAGCACGAGTATGCCTATCAGGAATATTCTTTTCATTTCTTCGTATAACTTGTTTTTACTTACAAAGGTATACAAAAAAAACAATATCCCCCAAAACTTGACATTGGTTTTGGGAGATATTAATTCTGTTTAAAAGTCTATAACTTTTACGAGAAACTGTTATGAATGCAAAATTACACAATTTAGGCGAATTATGGCACACCAGCAAAAGTGTGTGGATTAATCCGAGATACTTGTAAGTTCAAGCCACAAGGCGACTACTCCCTTTGTTGGGAGTAACGATTTGTGCCTAGCGTAGGCGTAATATTGCCCATTCGAGGGCAGTTTTTTGCTCTAGCATGGGCAAAAAACTGCCGTGGTGAGGCAACAAACACAACGTCGGGGACGTTGTATCAGGTGCATCGGGACATGTTTTCCTGAATGCTCAGGATTAATTTGTCGAACCACCAGAAAAAGTGCGTGTGTGGAAAAAGACCTCACACCTCACTAATACGCCGTATCATACTGATTATAAACGTATTATAGCAGTGTGGTGTGGCTCTAAGACCTCACTAAGACCTCACTACACCGCACACATATCACAAACTCGATGCCAAGAAAAATGAAGACAGTGAGGTCTTAGTGAGGTCTTAGTGAGGTGTTGCGACAACACCGCACAAGGACAAACGACCTGAAGCACAAAGCGTTACAATGTACCTAGTGAGGTGTGTGGTCTTTTTCCCCACACACCTTTACAGGTGTCCCGCTCAAACCTATGCTTCGTGGCTTTCCTCGATGCGCTTTGCCTCTTCCAACAACTTGATGGCATCCACGTACTGGGCGATGCCTTGCGCCACCTCCTTGGCAGCCTTCATCGCCAGCACCACGGTCTGCGGACGGTGAACCACATCGCCACCTGCAAATACACCACGGCGAGTAGTCATGCCGAATGGGCGGTCTACCACCTTGACGTATCCCTTCTCGTCTACCTCGATACCTGCGGTGGTAGAGACGATACGATTGGCAGGACGGGAACCGATGGCGAGGTAGATGCGGTCGAATTTCTCCACACGCTCGCCCTCTGGGGTATTGAGCACACAACTGCCCAAGCGACCGTTCTTACCCTTCAGAAAAGCCTCTACGGTGGTCTTCCACTCAAACTTTACTCCCTCCTTCACGGCATCCTCGTACTCACTCTGTATGGCTGGCATCTCCTCCTGGGTCTTACGATACAATACTGTAACGTCGGCACCCAGGCGGATGGCTGTGCGGGCAGCATCCATCGCAACGTTTCCTCCACCGACAACGCCCACCTTCTCACCATCTTTCAATGGCACCATGTCGCGGGTAAGCGCACCCTCATTGTAGGCATTTACGTTGTGCAGGAAGTAGGTACTCTGGCTCACGCCGTGCAGTTTGCTGCCAGGGGTGGAATCCATATTCTGAGGCACATTGGTACCCGTACCCATAAAGATGGCATCGTAGCCGGCACGGAAGAGGCTGTCGATGGTAACGTTGTTCTCGCCCACCATGCAACCTGTGATAAACTGCACGCCCAGCGCCTCTATCTTCTTCACCTCATCGCGCACCACGCTCTTGGGCAGGCGATATTCGGGAATGCCGTACATCAAGACACCACCTGGCTCAGCCTGTCCCTCGAAGATGGTAACGTTGAAGCCCTGGCGTGCCAAGTCGCCAGCCACAGTAAGTCCGGCTGGTCCCGAACCGATGACTGCCACCCTGCCACGCGTCTTCTGCGGCAACTTCTCACGAGAGAGTTTCATCTTGGTATCGAAGTCGGCGATAAACTGCTCCAGCTTGCCTATCTGCACAGGTTTCCCCTTCTTGCCGAGCACACAGTGTCCCTGGCATTGCTTCTCGTGGGGACATACGCGGCCGCAGATGGCGGGCAGATTGCTCTTGGCATTGATGATGCTCATCGCTGCGCCCATGTTACCCATCGACAGTTCGTGTACGAAGTCGGGGATGTCGTTTTCGATGGGGCATCCTTTCTTACACTGCGGAATCTTGCAGTGCAAGCATCGTTTGGCCTCTTCGATGGCCTCGCGGGTAGAAAATCCCTCGTTTACCACTTGGAATCCGTTGGGTTGTTCCACCTCGGCTGGGGTCAGTTCTGCCTCCACTTGAGGCTGACTGGCAGCATTCTGCTGCTCCTTTATATCATTCGGTTGTGTTTGTTCGCTCATATCGCTACTCTTCTTCTGTTAAATTTGTTATTTTTTGATTTGTTTCGTTTGTGAGTGAATTCTGCCACGACTTGCTCATGGTTTTTATCTTTTCTCTATATTATTGCCCTCCTTTATTTTCACATCTTTCATGTTTAAACGAGGCAAAATTACGACTTTATTCTGAAACCACCAAATGTTTTCGTCTTTTTCTTATGTATCAGGGCTACAATGCCTACTATGCGTAGCCATTATATCTTTAACTCTCGAAATGGAAAATTTCAGGAAAGATGAGAGGGAATATCTAGCCAATATGAAGAAAAGTTTGGCAGTTAGCCAAAAATGATGTAACTTTGCACCCATGATTTATCCAGACAATTTCGAAAGCAAGATAGGATTCACCGAAATCCGTAAGATGCTGCGCGAGCGATGCCTCTCACCACTGGGCAAAGAGCAAGTGGACAAGATGGCGTTCTGCTGCCAGGCAGACGAAGTAAACGAACTACTTACACAGGTGCGTGAGTTCCGCCGACTGATGGAGGAGGTAGAAGACTTCCCCCTACAATACTTCTATGACGTAAGGGAAAGCATACTGCGCATACGAGTGGAAAACAGCCACTTGGAAGAAGACGAGCTCTTCGACCTGCGCCGTTCGCTAGCCACCATAGCCGCCATGGTAAAGATACTCAACCATAGCGACGAAGACGACGCACACGCCGAGCAGGAAGACGGCTGGCAAAGGGAGAAGAAGTACCCCTACCCTGCCCTGCACCGACTCTCGCAAGACGTAATGACCTTCCCCCAGCTCATACAGCGCATAGACCAGATACTCGACAAGTTTGGCAAGATACGCGACAACGCTACCCCCGAACTGCTGCAGATACGCCGCGAACTGGCCAAGACCGAGGGCAGCATCTCGCGTACATTATATAGTATACTACGCGCGGCACAGACCGAGGGCGTAGTGGAGAAAGACGTTACCCCTGCCCTGCGCGACGGTCGCCTTGTCATCCCCGTCATCCCCACCCTCAAGAAGAAAATCAAGGGTATCGTGCACGACGAGAGTGCCACCGGCAAGACCGTCTTTATCGAACCTACCGAAGTGGTGGAGGCCAACAATCGCATACGCGAGCTGGAGGGCGAGGAGCGCAAGGAAATCATCCGCATCCTTACCGACTTCACCAACAAGGTGCGCCCCTTCTCCAAGGAGATTCTGGACAGCTACCGCTTCCTTGCAAAGATAGACTTCATACAGGCCAAGCAGAAAATCGCCGACACCTTCAGGGCGATAGAACCCGAAGTGGAAGACCATCCCCACATCGACTGGATACGCGCCATCCACCCACTGCTCTGGCTCTCGCTAGAGAAGAAGCACGAAAAGGTGGTGCCCCTCGACATCACCCTTACCCAAGAGAAGCGCATCCTCATCATCTCGGGTCCTAACGCCGGCGGCAAATCAGTCTGTCTGAAGACCATAGGACTGCTGCAGTACATGCTGCAGTGCGGTCTGAGCATCCCCGTGAGCGAACGCTCTAAGACGGGCATCTTCCAAGACATCATGATCGACATCGGCGACGAACAGAGCCTGGAGAACGACCTGAGCACCTACTCCTCTCACCTGCTCAACATGAAGAACATGATGAAGCAGGCACAGGGCGACACCATCATCCTGATAGACGAGTTTGGCACCGGCACAGAGCCAGGCATCGGCGGAGCCATCGCCGAGGCAGTACTCGACCGTTTCTGCCAACAGCACGCATACGGCATCATCACCACCCACTACCAGAACTTGAAACACTTTGCCGACAGCCATGAGGGCGTGGTAAACGGAGCCATGCTCTACGACCGCCACGAGATGAAGGCCCTCTTCCAGCTAGCCATCGGAAGACCCGGTTCCTCATTCGCCATCGAGATAGCAAGAAAAATAGGACTGCCCGAGGAGGTGATCCAGCAGGCTAGCGACATCGTAGGCTCGGAGTACATACAGAGCGACAAGTACCTGCAAGACATCGTGCGCGACAAGCGGTACTGGGAAAACAAGCGACAGAACATACACCAACGCGAGAAAGACATGGAGAAGACCATCTCGCGCTACGAGAGCGACATCGAGGACATCGAGCGTAGTCGCAAAGCCATTCTTCAGAAAGCGAAAGAGGAGGCTGCCGAACTGCTTAGGGAGAGCAACAAGAAGATAGAGAATGCCATCCGCGAGATTCGCGAGAAACAGGCAGAAAAGGAGGAGACCCGACGCATCCGCCAGGAACTGGATGCCTTCAAGCAGGAGGTACAGGAGATAGACACCCGCGAATCTGACGACAAGATAGCACGCAAGATAGCGCAGATACAGCAGCGTAAGGAGCGACATGCCAAGCGACAGGCTGAGAAAAAAGAGAGTCAGGAGAAGGCGGCTGCTGCTCTGCGCAATGCCCAGAACAAGCAGCTAGCCGACGACAAGCGAGAGCTGAAAGCGGGCGACACGGTACGCATCAAGGGCCTTACCACCGTGGGCAAGATAGAGAGCATAGCGGGCGATATGGCTACTGCCGTATTTGGCGGCATGCGCACCAAGATGCGACTCAACCGCCTGGAACATGCCTCTGCCCCCACAGAGTCCGTCGACAAGACCGAACAGCGCAAGGAGAGTCTTGCAGCCTACGGCATCAGTCAGCAGACGCGCCAGACCATCGACTCGCGCAAGGCCAACTTCCACCAAGACCTCGACGTGCGCGGCATGCGTGGCGATGAAGCCCTTGGTGCAGTACAGTACTTCATCGACGACGCCATCCTCGTAGGGATGCCCCGAGTGCGCATCCTGCATGGCAAGGGCAACGGCATCTTGCGCCAGCTCATCCGCCAGTACCTGAGCAGCGTGCCCAACGTGACCCATTATGCCAACGAGCACGTACAATTCGGTGGCGCCGGCATCACTGTGGTAGACTTCTAAGAAGTCCTCTTAAATAGAAAATTGAAGGTTGAAGGTTATGATTGCCCAAGAAAGCATATCATAACCTTCAACCTTTTTTACGCCACCCAATCTTATAAAGAATGTTAAATCCCCAAGAAATCCAGGCACAAAGTCTTGCCATATTACGTATCCACACTAAAAAAGCTAGAAAATGAATAAAAACAATAACAATATGGAAGAATTCTTCGATGAGAACAACGACCGTTTGTCATTCGAAGTAAAGCGAGCTTTGCTCGACAGCACACCAGCCCCAGATGCCCACCAAGCCTACCAGGAATTCCTGGAGCGCAACCAGCTGAAGTTCCACCGCCGCAAGCCACTATGGATAAGCATCGCCACCCTGGCAGCTGCCAGCATTGCCCTCCTCCTGATATTATCCCCCTGGAAACAGGAGTATGCCCCCCTCACCCCTACCCCCAACAAGGAACTTGCCAAGATGGGCAACGTGGTGTACCAAGCCTCCAATGACAGGCAATACATCTCCCTATCCATGGGCGACAAGACTGTAGACCTCTCTGATGCCAACAAAGCCAAAGACGCAGGCGTCTTACTGACACGCGACCATATCATCAGAGTATTCGACCACCAAACATCCAATCACGCCGATGTAACCATCAACGTACCTGCCGGACAGACAGCCAAGCTACTGCTGGACGATGGTACACAGATAAGTCTGAACGCCGGAAGCCAACTCACCTTCCCCCACCACTTCCGTGAATCGGGCACCAGGGAAGTAAGCCTCAGTGGAGAAGCCTACTTCGAGGTAACACACGACGAGAGCAGACCATTCATCGTACATGCCGACGGCATGCAGACCAAGGTACTGGGCACCAAGTTTAACGTACGCAGCTTCAAGGACGAGAGCTGCCGCATATCCCTTACCGAAGGTCTCGTACAAGTAAAGAATGCCACCAGCGAAGTATATCTCAAGCCCAATGAGACAGCATGGCTGCGAAACGGAAATCTGGAAATAGAGACTACCGACGAAGACATCGCCCTAAGTTGGCTGCGCGGAGACTTCTACTTCGACGGACAAACCCTGCGTGAAATCATGACCGAGATAGGCAGATGGTACAATCTCAACATCGTGTTTGCCAACGACAAGCACCTGCAAGAGCAGCTCCACTTCAGCGCCAGCCGCACAGCCCCCATCAGCGAAATCGTGCGCCAGCTGCAGATGATAGGCAACACCCACATCGAGATGAAGAGCCAAGAGCAGGCATTAGTCATCAAATAAGCATATAAAACATATTAGCATAAAAAGAGAGAGAAACAATGAGTACTTACAACACGTTTAGCAAAGGAAGCCAAAGAGTACTGACTACCATGTTGTTCACCACAGGAATAGCCATCGGAGCGATGGCACAGAGCAACAAGCTGATTTCTGTATCTTTCAACAACGAGAAAGCTACCTCTGCCCTGCATCAGGTGGAGAAGAAATCGGGCAAGAAAATACAGTACAACTATGGCGACGTCAACTTCAAGGTAACAGTCTCCATCAACAAGAAGACAGCCGTGCAAGCCGTCAACGACATCATCAGAGGCCATCAGCTCAAAGCCATGGCAAAGGGTGAATACATCGTTATCGTAAAAGACTCCAACCTGCCCAGTCAGCAACAGGACGACACCAAGGTGCAAGGCATCGTCATGGACGAGAAAGGAGAGCCCGTCATCGGTGCCATCATCAGAGACCGTGCCAACAAGCAAAACACGGTAACCGACACCGACGGTCGTTTCTCCATCAATGCAGAATCAGACCATATTACCCTCGACGTGAGCTATGTAGGCAGCAAGCCTTCTACCTGGAGCGGTAAGCGTGGCGACTACGCATGGATTATCCTCAAGGACGCAAGCCACAATCTGCAAGACGTAGTAGTAACAGGCTATCAGCAGCTAGACCGCCGCAACCTCACCTCTTCTGTCATCTCCAAGGATATGGAAGAACTGAAGCGTGGTGGCGTGAGCGATGTATCCAAACTGCTCGAAGGTCAGATACCCGACTTGATCTCCACCTCGGGCAGTGGTGAAATCAATGCCACCAACAAGCTCCGCATCCGTGGTACCAGCACGCTGATAGGTAATCGTGAGCCACTCTGGGTAGTAGACGGCATCATCCTTACCGACCCCGTGAGTCTGACATCAGACGTACTCAACGACCCCGACTACATCAACCGCATCGGTAATGCCATCTCCGGTATCAACCCCCAAGACATCAAGCGTATCGACGTACTGAAGGATGCTGCAGCCACAGCCCTCTACGGTACACGTGCAGCCAATGGTGTCATCGTCGTTACGACCAAGAGTGGTCGTGAGGGCAAACCCGTCATATCGTACGACGCACAGCTTACCCTCCGCAAGCGCCCTTACTATACCGATAGCAAGATCAACCTGATGAACTCTGCCGAGCGTATCGCCTTCTCGCAAGACCTTACGCAGATGCACTATACCTTCCCCAGCGACATGCCTAAGATAGGCTATGAGTATGCGCTGAGCCAGTACTACGCCGGACTCATTTCGCACGATGAGTTCGTTAGCCAAGTACAGCAGATGGAAAACCAAAACACCGACTGGTTTAGCCTCCTTACCCACAACTCTTTCTCTCAAGACCATAGCGTAAGCATCTCGGGCGGCTCGGAAAAGGTAAGATACTATTCATCCATCGGCCTTACCGACCAAGACGATGTAACCAACGGCAATACCAACCGCCGATACACAGCTATGGCCAAGATAGACATGACGCTGAGCCAGAAGCTGCAACTGCAGGTAAACATCAATGGATACTACAACAAGCGTACCTATCAGGCAAGCGATGTAAACCTCATCAACTATGCCTACAACACCAGCCGTGCCATACCAGCGTATAATGCCGACGGAAGCTACTGTTTCTACAAAAAGCATGGCACTACCACCGCCGGAACTGACTGGTACGACTACAATATCTTGAGCGAGAATGATAACAGTGGCACCACTCAGGAAGTCAATGCAGTGACGGCTACCCTCAACCTTCGCTATCAGCCCATCGACGACCTCTACTTCAATGCCGTCTTCTCTGCCAACACCCAAAACAGCGACATACAGACATGGTATGGCGAAAACTCCTTCCATTCTGCCGACCTGCGTGGATGCGACTATGGATCTACCCCCAATAGCAACAGCCTGATGCCATACGGAGGAGAGTTGAACAAGCAAACCACCAAGAATATCGGTTGGACAGCCCGTCTGCAAGGCAACTACAACAAGTATTTCGGTGCATCCATGCAGCACAACTTCAATGTGGCAGTAGGTTTCGAGGCTAGTTCGGCACGCTACACAGGCGACTCATATACCCAACGCGGCTTCTACAAAGACCGTGGCTTGAGTTTTGCCACCGACATCCCCAGTACTTTTACCAACTACTGGGAGTGGGCTAGAACCAATGTGCCCACCCTTACCGATAGCAAGACCAATATGGTGTCAGCATACGCCACCTTGTCGTATAGCTACAAAGACCTCTTCACAGCCAATGTGAATGGGCGCTACGACGGATCTAATCAGTTTGGCAGCCAGAGCAAAGACAAGCTCTTGCCTATCTGGTCGGTATCAGGCAACCTTAACCTTCTGTCACTCTGCAAGATCAATGCCGACTGGATCAACAATCTCCGCCTGAAAGGTTCATACGGCGAGCAAGGAAACATGCTCGACAATCAGACCCCAGAGCTGATTATCAAGAAGGGAGGCATGAACTCCTTCTATAACGAGATGACCTCCTCGGTAGCTTACTTCGCCAACCCTGACCTGAAGTGGGAAAAGACCCATTCCATGAATGTAGGACTGGAGTCGAGTTTTCTCAACAACCGCCTGCAGCTAGAGGTAGAGTACTATCACAAGAAGACGACCGATGCCTTTATGAGCAAAACCATCTCCGACATCAATGGTTATACCTCTTATGTAGTCAACTCCGGCAACATCATCAATAGCGGTTACAACTTCACGCTTACCGCAACACCAGTCAAAGTGAAAGCCTTCTACTGGATATTCTCGGGCAACCTCTCCAAAGTATTCAATGAGGTACAGACAGCCCCAGGCGCAGAGACCTACGAGCTCAACGACTTCCTAACGGGTAGCGCCGTAGTAGCAGGTCAGGCAGTAGGCACCTTCTACTCCTACAAGTTCTTGGGACTCAACCCTGTAGATGGTGGTCCGATGATAGAAGACTGGGAAGACCGTTACGACGAAATCAAAGAAGGCACCAACTATGAAACCTACACCAAGGTGCTCGTAGCATCGGGCAAGCGCGACCCAGACTTGACAGGTAGCATCAACAACACCTTCACCTACAAGCAATGGCGACTCGGCACTACCTTGCTCTACAGTTTCGGAGCCAAGACACGCCTCTTCCGTCTCTTCGACGGATATAGCAGTGGTTCAGGCTTCAACTCAGAGCAGAACATCAGCCGCGACTTCCTGAACCGCTGGCAGAAGCCTGGCGATGAAAAGACCACCAACATACCAGCCGTATTGGGTCCGGGTACCTCCGACTACTACAACTACAGCTCGCACTGGAGCACAGCCTACCCTTGGACTGGAGCTACGATAGCCAGCAACTGGTGGGAGATGTACGACTACAGTACCGCACGCGTAGTAAGTGCCGACTATCTGAAGCTCTCTTCAGTAACCCTCACCTACGAGTTCGACCAGAAGTTGCTGCAGCGTTGGGGCTTAGGGCGTCTGGCCATCTCGCTGAGCGGATACAACCTACATACCTGGTGTAGCTCAGCCCTTCGCGGACAGACTCCTACCCAAGGCGGTTTCTCAGAGATACAACTCTCCGACACCCCAAGCTACACGCTCGGCGTATCCATCAATTTCTAAAGGTAAAGAGAATCGTAACGAAAAAAGAAGTTATTTCAAAATAACACAGGACAATGAAAATCAAGATCAGACATCATATATTAGCCATGGCAGCAGCACTTGCACTGAGCAGTTGTGGCAGTTTCCTGGAAGAATACTCACAAGACAACGACTATGTGCGTACCTGGAACGACCTCAATGAGTTGCTCATCGGCGACTGCTACATGCCCGTCAATGCTGGCAATATGTTTAACGCCTACTCCAATGCAGGCATGTACATGCACCTCTTCTCCGACGAACTGGAAGAGCAGGCATTGCCACCATCAGGTTCCACCTCTGCGATGGCCTACAAGAACCACTCTTACGAATTCGGTTACTTAACCTGGCAACCTCGCGTAGGTGTCAATGAGACGGGTACCACCTATTACACAGAGAATAGCGGATGGACACAAATATACAAGTACATCAATGTAGCCAACAATGTACTGAACACCTCTAGCAAGGTACCTCAGAATACGGACGAAGAGAAGGCTGGTGTCAACTATGTGAATGGACAGGCTCACTTTCTGAGAGCTTTTTACTATTTCTGGCTCACCAATACCTACGGACAGCCCTATAGCCCAGAGACAGCGACCACCGAGCTTGGCATCCCAGTGAAGACCCTGCCAGAGGTAAAAGACGTGAAGTACAGCCGCAATACCGTACAAGAATGCTACGACCAGATAGTAAGCGACCTGGAAGCAGCCATCACAGAACTAGAGGCTGCCAAGAGCATCACCCGCAAGAGCATCTATCGCGTAGATGCCGTATCGGCCAAGCTCTTGCTGAGCCGTGTATATCTCTACATGCAAAACTGGGAGAAGGCTGCCGAATATGCACAGAAGGTAATCGACGAGCACCCTGCCCTCGACAACCTCAATACCGACAAGAATGCTTTCGCCCTGACCACCAATCCTGAGACATTGTTCTCCATGGGTGGCGACGACCTGCCCAACTGGATAGACTATGCAGCCCAAGCCCTCAGAGTAAGTGGCAACATGTATAAGTCGTACGCCGACAACGACCTGCGCAAGACACGTTGGATTTACACCCTCGGCATGTTTCATGGCATTACCAAGCAGCCTGCATCCAGCAACCAAGACACCCCATTGTCTACGAGCGATGCCAGATACTACACCACTAACTATACAGAGCGCCAACTGCAGCGCGCCATCTCCTCTCTGTTCTGGTTGCGCTCGGGCGAGGCTTATCTGAACCTGGCAGAGGCTGAAGCATATATGGGCAACGAGAATGAAGCCCGTACCGCCATCAACCAAATTCGCAAGAACCGCTATATATCAGGGGCAAACGATACCGAGATTACTTCTACAGGCAGCCAACTCATCACCGACATCCGCAATGAGCGCAAGAGAGAGCTGCTCTGCGAGGGACATCGCTGGTTCGACCTACGCCGCTACCGTGTGTGCCAGGTACAGCCAGAGAAGATTTCCATCACACATACCTTCACCCTTTATGTGGATGACAACTCGCCTGTACCTACCGAGACTCGCCAATATGTATTGACCGAGGACGACGCATCATGGACAGCACCTATCCCACAAGAAGTCATCAACTTCAATACAGGTATGTCCAACAATGGTAACATAGCCCGCGACTACACGGTAGTAGCTACACCTAATTAATATAATAAGGAGAAACTAAAATGAAAAGAAAATACTATATATTATCCCTCGTCTGTATGGTGGCGGCATCGCTGCTCACCTCGTGTAGCAAGGAAGATGCCCCAGTGTTCGACTTCACCGACCCGAGAGACGGTTTTCTGCCTGCCGACAGTGCCACCGACGAAATATCCCAGATACGCCGTGAGTTCTATCAGGAGAACGGAACATTCCTCTTGTTCAACGACACCTTGAACCATCAGTTTATCGGCAAAGACATCAATGGCGATGACCGATACAAGACAGAGTTGCTCGACATCAAGTATGAGGTAGGCCAAACCAGTACGGCCACCTACAAGCCTACTTACTCGTACCTGAACACGGCAGAGAAGTGTCGCAATGCGGTAGAATATCTCAAGACATTCATCATACCTCACCTCTCAGCCCAGCTGATGCCCTTCTCATGGTTTCTGGCTGGCAACATCTACGATACGACGACAAGTGGTGCCGCTACACGCCCATACGCCCTGGCTGGTCAGAGATGCATCGCCTTGGCTTGCAGCCAACTAAGCAGTCTTAAGACCTATGCGCAGAAGCAGCAGCTGGCCAATCGCCACCTCCTGATTATCGTGCAGAACCTGGCCAATAACAATGCACCTACGTTTAGCAACTTCTGTGCAGTATGCTCAAGCTACTACAGCACCGACATGACAGTACCATCAGGGCAGACCACACAAGCCTATGTTCGCAGTTTGGGATTCCTAAATTCCACACAGGCCAACAGTTTCCCATCCCAGTCGGACGACATCAATGCCTATACCACACTCGTCATCAGCTATACCGATGCCCAGATAGAGAGCATATACAGTGCCTATCCGCTCATCATCAGCAAGGCAAAGATGTTTAGGGAAGCCCTGGAGAGCTTGGGATACATCTATTAAATCGGAGTGAACGAAAAGAATAATGCACAACAAGACTAAAAGGAACAACAATGAATAAGATACATTTTTATATCATAGCATTCATCTGGAGTTGCCTCACCCTCACTGCTTGCAGTAACGATGCCGAGACTCCTACCGACCCAATAGCCCCCACTGCCGTAGGCACCTATACCGACCCTCGCGATGGCGAAACCTACAACTGGGTAAGATACGGCAACCTTGAGTGGATGGCAGACAATTTCCGTTACAACATCAACGACAACCAACTTACCTGCCGTCTCTACGCTGCAGACGACAAGGCAGTAGACGTCAACAAATATGGTCGACTCTATACGCATACAGGAGCCGTAAATGCCTGTCCAGATGGTTGGAGACTGCCAACCGATGAAGACTGGAAGAACCTGGAGATGCAGCTAGGCATGTCTGCATCGGATGCTAACAAGATGGACTACCGCAGCAACATCGCCTACCGCATGCTCGCCGAGTACGACAACCAGCCAGCCATCAATCTGATACTGGGCGGATACTACACGCCCAACATGACGATGGGTATGACAGGTTATCGCTTTCTGGGAGCCAAGGCCTACTACTGGACAGCATCCAACGATGCAGACAAAGGCGAAACTTTCTTCATCTTCCGAGAGTTGATAGCCAACAACACCTCGGTGCGCCGCCAAAGCACGGCAGACAGTTTCTTTATGAGCGTAAGATATGTAAGAGATGTGCAGAATTAAGAAATTACAGATAGGTCGTAAATGGATGGCAATCTGGATTATGCTACACATGGTTATCGGCAGTTATGCTGAGAGCCAGGCACAAGCACCCGCCACTCCATCCATAGCCAGCCATCAGGCCGACTCGCTCAAGGCTTCAGCCATCAATAAGGAGGCGGGAGAACCCAACTTCGTGCACGCCTACATCATGGACGTGACACCAGGCAAGGCTTTCTATTCTACGTATGGCCATGCAGCCATCCGAATGGTATGCCCCAGCAAGAAGTTGGACTACTGTTTTACCTTTGAGATGGACATGACGGTGAGTTCCAACATAGACGTCTTAACGAAAAAGGCTAAGGCAGGATTCTTCATGAAGCCCACTCCACTGTTTGTAGATTCTTACCAGCAAGAAGGTAGAGGAATCACCGCCTACGAACTGAATCTTACCCCCAAACAGAAGCAAAACTTATGGAGGTTTCTGGACAAGAGCGTGGCAGAAGGAGCCAGTTGGACGTTCAACTATACGACCGTCAACTGCCTGTCGATGGTATTTTATGCCATTCAGTCATCCATCACCCCCCAGAAAATAGGATTCAAGCAACTGCCAGCCCTTACTCAGGCCGCCTTCTCCGACTGGCAAGACCAAATAAACCAGCAATCCCCGTGGGTCAATATTCTCATGCATGCCGTGTTATGGGAAGATACAGGCGACAACATGTCGCCCATGGATAAGTTGACTCCAGAAAACCTCAGGGAAATTTTGCCACAAGCCTACATCGCAGACAGTCTAGGCACCAGCAGTCGAAGCCTTGTCATAGGCAAGCCTATCAGCATTCTCCCTGAAGTGTATCACGCTCACTCCTGTTGGTTCCGCCCCAGGATGGCACTTACGCTTGTCATCTGCCTCTGCATGGGAGGTATCACTTTGGTAAAGAAAAGGCAGCAGAAGAAAAGAAAATTAAAGAAAAATCAATAATTTGGGTATTAACATTTAATTTAAAAGGTATTTATTATGAAAAGAGATTTGTATTTAAAGAGAGTATTCAAGCATCTGCTTGTACTAGCAGTCGTATTCTTGGCATCCAGCCCTGCAGCATGGGCAGGCGAAGCAGCTTATAACGATTTTTACGCCACCCTGAAGGCTTATCCTACAGGTGCCGGTGAAGTGTACGTTGACACTGTAGAATCAGGGAATCTCTACAAGAACGAGGCGGGCACTCCTTATTCAGAGGCCATCACAACTCCAGCTGAAGAGGTAGCAGTGAAGTTCTTGTACGAGTACGGCAACACAGCGTACTTCGACGCTTGTGCCAAACCAGCAGAAGGATGGATCTTCGCTGGTTTCAGCGGATGCAAGAAGGATCAGGACGAAGAGCATGTCTTCAATGACAGCATCGTAAGCAGAGACAACCCCGCTTCCCTTGCCCTGATATCCCACTACAGTAATGCTGACAGAGGCACTGCAGAGGAACAGTTTCCACTCGTACCCGACACGACCATTTATGCTCTGTTCACTCATGTTGCCGTAGATGTATGCACGGGGCAAGACAGCTTGGGTACCGTCAGCATCTCAAAGGTTTGCAACGAGATTGGCGACAATGTAACTCTCACAGCCACACCATCCGAGGAGGGCAACACTAAGTTCGACTATTGGATCAACAAGGAAACAGGCGAGCAAATCAAAGACAATCCTCTGAACGTGACCGTCAGTGGATGCACGCATTATCAGGCTCACTTCTCCAGCGACAAGGCAGACATACTCAACTTCCCAGAGGAAGGCGGACTGAAGATTTACTACAGCACACATGCCTCCAGTCTTCCTCAGAATGTAGGAGTCTTGACATTCGACTACTCAGAATACAGCGATGAGCCTTACCTCTCACAAAGTGGTGAGAAGTGCATCTTGACTCCAGACACCGCCGGTTATCAGATATACGCCAACGAACCATATATCTTGTTGGGCTATGGCGAAGTTACCTTATTCCATAGCGATGATGAGGAGAACGAGTATTCTACCAGCTACTTCAAGATGAACGGCAATGAGGCTGTAAGCGTAGCCACACTCCCTGTAGACAGCCACTACTACACCATCAACCTGGAGAAGCAGCAGTTTGAGCTATTGGCCGACGATGCCACTATCCCAGCAAATACAGCATACTGGGCATTGCCAAACGAACGCTATACAGAAATCGAACTGACAGCCGCTCCATCTGTTATCTACTGGAACGACCCAGATGGTGCAACAGGCATCTCCAACATCAAGCAGGGAAATACTGTAAAGGCTGCCCACAAGGGCATTTACAATCTGCAGGGCCAAAAGGTTACCAAGATGGGTACAGGTCTCTACATCATAGATGGCAAGAAGGTTATCAACCTTGCCAAATAAAAGAACAATTCTGTAATCAATAGATTATTTTCGATTATTATGCGTAAAGCATTCATCATACTCTCTCTCAGCTTGGGTTGCCTCTCCATGGGCGCCCAGGTTCGAGAGTTTGTTGTAAAGGGACATGTCAACCTACCCGACAACTATGCGGTTGGCATCTGCTGCAACACCGACACAGCATTCTCCGTGGAAGTGGCAAATGGCATCATCAAGAACGGCAAGTTTACCCTAAAAGGACATATCGGGAAACCACAGCCAGGAACATTGATGACCAACAATCTCGACCTGGTAGAAAAAAACAACTGGCCTACCGACTCCATCCACTGGACTTATACAGAAATATTCCTTTCGGATGACAATATCACGGTAGACAAGAACTTCCATCTCACCGGAGGTGTCATTCAGCAAGACTACAACGATTATCAGGCGATGCCCGACTCGGAAGACAAAGACTGGAAGTTTATCGACCAACATCCACAGTCTGTCATCGCCGTATATCTCGCCAACAATCTCCTGAAACGGGGTTACAATCTCACCCAAGAGCAAGTGACACATCTGGAAAATACCATCACCCAAGTACCAGATGACCCAGAGCGCATGGCAGAATTCAAGCAACGCTTGGCCTATGCCAAGAAAACCACCCGAGGAGGCAATCTCGTAGACTTGGAACTGAACGATGTAAATGGCAAGCTTTGCCATCTGGTAGATGTAATACCCAAGAACAACAAGTACGTCTTGGTAGATTTCTGGGCATCCTGGTGTGGCATCTGCCTGGCAGCCATGCCCGACATCAAGAGACTCACAGAACAATACAAGGACAAGTTTGAGGTAATCGGCGTCTCCATCGACACGAAGGAAGCCGCTTGGCGCAAAGCGATGGAAAAACATCCTGAGCCATGGCCACAATATATGACCACCCCCAAGGGCTATCAAGACCTCTTCGATAAGTATCAGGTAGGCGCGGGCGTACCTTATTATATTATACTTACCCCAGATGGCAAGGTGCTCAACTCCCCTTCTACCCCTGAGGCCGTACAGGAAATATTGGAAAATTACTAAAATAAATAAAGCAAAACTACAACAATGAAGAAAAGAATTTTGTTTTTCTTGGGTGCAGCGATGACGCTTCTCTCAGCATCAGCTGCTGGCGGCTATAAGATTACCGGTACCGCCGAGGGCGTAGAGCCAGGCGATACCGTGTACCTCTGCCAGATGCAAGGTTTCTTTGCCATGGAACCTATCGACACGACCCTTATCGACAAGGATGGGAAATTTACGTTTACTGGCGACTTCGACGGTGCCACTTTCCGCTACATCCTTCCTATCCACAACGAAAAGGCTACAGCTACAGCGGGCTTCCTGCTGGAGAACGCCGACATTGAACTGCATATATCAAGCGACCCTAATAAGGAGGCTACCGTAAAGGGCGGTCCAGCCTATGCAATGTACCAGGAGTACGAGAAGGGTGGCAAGAAGTATGACGACATGATGGAGAAACCATGGAGCATCGCAACTGATACCACAGCTACCAAGGAAATTCGCGACAAGGCACAAAAGGAGGTAGACTCCCTACAGGTATTCAAGGACAACTATACCAAGCTGTTTATCATCAACCATATCCCATCTGCCATCAGCGATTATCTCTACGTGGCATCAGCCATGAAGTATACTGAAGCTGAAAGCGCTGCCATCGAGAAGTTGATGGATGCTGGCCACCACTACTATTTCTACCAGCAGGCATTGGATGAGCAGAAGGCGGAGGCTGCCACTGCGGTAGGACAGAAATACACAGACTTTGCCATGCTCAACCCACAGGGCAAGACTGTAAAGGTTTCCGACTATGTAAACAAGAACAAGTACACCCTCATAGACTTCTGGGCTTCATGGTGTGGTCCTTGCCGCGCAGAGATGCCTCATGTAGTGAAGGCTTACACTACTTACCACAAGAAGGGCTTCGAGGTAGTAGGTGTATCTTTCGACAACAACAAGACTGCTTGGGTAAAGGCTATCAAGACCCTGAAACTTTCTTGGCCGCACATGAGCGACTTGAAGGGTTGGGGTTGCGCAGCCGCCTCTCTCTACAACATCAAGGGTATCCCTGCCAACGTACTGGTAGACCAGAATGGCAACATCATCGCCAAGAACTTGCGTGGTGAGGATTTGCTCAATCAGTTGGCCGAGCTATTGAAATAAACACCAGAGACTCCATTATAGCTTTATTGCTGTGTAAGAACAAAACAGCAATAAAGCTATATAATTATATTCCCTCGACATTTCGCGCAGCAATCTAAAAGCCTTACTCATATGCTTATGCACCATGTTCTCGCTCATGTGCAACTGGGCAGCAGTGTCCTTATAAGAAAGATGCTGGAAATAAACTGAACGGAGCACCATCTGCTCGTAGGCGGGCAACTTGTCAATGGCACTGCGTAACATGGTAATTCGTTTTTCAAACTCCTCTACCTCGCTATCTGTAGCCAATGACTCCGTGGCCTTTACCAAGTGGGCATAGCGATTGCTCGCCTTATCGTGCCGCAGCTTGTCCAGGCAGCGATTGCGCACTGCTGTATAGAGGAAAGAGGAAGATGGTTCTTGATGGGAATCTTCATTTTGCCACGACTCCCATACCTTCTGGAAAACGTCACTCACCACATCTTTCGCCTCGTCTTCATCATCCAGGAAGGTCTGGGCATAACGGTACAACGAGACATAGAACTTCTTATACAAAAGTTCCATCTCCCTCAAATGTTGCTCCATCCCATGACTATATCCCTGCATCTATTTACCCCCTCAACTATTTCCAAGGGTTCGCAGTATGAATCACATTATTTAGCATTTATTGCCTATTCACACCAATTTCCCTTATAAATTAATTGCAAAGATAAAAATTTTATTTCAAACAGGCAAATATTTCTATTTTTTTATATAAAAAACAAAACTATAGCCCTGCACCTTTCCTCCCGTCAGGCAAAAAGGTTACCTAGGAATTGCAAATCTCCGGGTCACCAGCAAAAGCGTGCGAATTAATCATTGACAAATGCCCATATCGGGAGATTGTCCCAACATCCCTTCAAAATTTACAAGTACCCAGAATTAATCCACACACTTTTGCAAGTGCCCCAATCATTCCATCATGAAGGCAAAAAGGAAGCCAAACCATTAACAGACGTTAAAAAATAAAAGATTTCTGGAGAAAAATTTGGTAAGGTCAAAAGAAAGCTGTACTTTTGCAGCCGCTTAAAAGCAAGAGTTGCTTCGAAGCACAACATTTGAGACGGACAAGTCTCATACGACCAGCTCCCTCGGAATCCCCCAGGATGGGAACATAGCAAGGGTACTTGGTTGTAGCGGTGCGATATGAATCGCTTGTCCACCCGCCTCTTTAGCTCAGTTGGCCAGAGCACGTGATTTGTAATCTCGGGGTCGTTGGTTCGAATCCGACAAGAGGCTCAAGACAATATCCATTAAGAAGGAACTTTTTCATTAGGAGAAGTTCCTTCTTTCTTTTTCACACATTTCCATCTTTCCATCTTTCGATATTTCAACATTTCAATTAATTATCTATAAATTACCACCCCTTTTCTCCTTATTATAAATAAAAATGCGTATATTTGCAAATTGATTGAAATATAACTTTACAAACAATGAATACAGATCATCAAGAAGAAAAGTTTGAGAAGATAAGAACGTTCGTGATAAACTTGGATAAAATCAGACAGACCAAGGCCTTCGCCCGACAAGACGGAGCCATACTGGGAGTCGTATGGATGGTAAGTTTTGCATTCACCATGCTGGCTGTAGAACCCACTTACCAGTGGCTCGGACTGATAGCCAACATTCTCACACTCTCTACCCCATTCATCGTGGCAAAGCGCCTGAAATCGTTCAGAGACTATGCCTTAGAGGGAGCCATCTCGTTCAAAAACGGACTTTACTACAGTTGCCACTGCTTCTTCTACGCCACCCTGCTGCTCACTATCGTACAGTATCTCTGGTTCAGATACATGGACACTGGACTATTTATGAGTCAGCTTACAGCCAACTACCAGATGGTGATGCAAAGCTACCAGTTGTCGGCACAAGAGGCGAAGACCGTGATGGATGCCATCACACAGATGAAACCTATCGCATGGGCATCGCTCTTCATGATTACCGACCTCGTTGTAGGCGCCATCCTCAGCCCCATTATCGCAGCCATCATGGCCAAGAGGCGCATAGGCAACCAGCAGGACATCAACCAGCAATAAGGATTTTACACAATATATAAAATGCAAGATATGGACATTTCAGTCATAATACCCCTATACAACGAGGAAGAGTCGTTGCCAGAACTCTTCGCTTGGATTAAGCGAGTGATGGAGGCCAACGATTTCACATACGAAGTCATCTTCGTGAACGATGGTTCCACCGACCGTTCATGGAACGTCATAGAAGAACTTGCCGAGAAAAATGAGCAGGTAAGAGGCATCAAGTTTCGCCGCAACTACGGCAAGAGCCCTGCCCTCTACTGCGGATTTAAAGCTGCCGAAGGAGATGTAGTCATCACCATGGATGCCGACCTGCAAGACTCCCCCGACGAGATACCAGCACTCTACCAGATGATAACCAAGGAGGGATACGACCTCGTTTCTGGCTACAAGCAAAACCGCAAGGAGGGCGACCCGCTGAGCAAGACTATCCCGACCAAACTCTTCAACGCCACGGCACGCAAGGTGAGCGGCATACACAATCTGCACGACTTCAACTGCGGACTGAAGGCTTACCGCCGCGACGTAGTGAAAAACATCGAGGTGTATGGAGAGATGCACCGCTACATCCCCTACCTCGCCAAGAACGCCGGCTTTGCCAAAATCGGCGAAAAGCCAGTTCACCACCAAGCCCGCAAGTTCGGCAAATCGAAGTTTATGGGCTGGAACCGTTTCGTCAACGGGTATCTCGACTTGATGACACTCTGGTTTCTCAGCAACTTTGGCAAGAAGCCGATGCATGTGTTCGGATTCCTCGGCAGCGTCATCTTCTTTATCGGATTCCTCTCACTCATCGGATTGGGCATCGACAAGAGCATCGACCTCTGCCGCGGCGTATATGGCCATCTCATCACCGACTCGCCCTACTTCTTCATCGCTCTGATAGCCATGGTGTTGGGTAGCCAGTTCTTCCTCGCCGGCTTCCTTGGCGACCTCATCAGCCGCCAAAACCCCAACCGTAACGATTATCAAATAGAAAAGGAAATAAGATGCGCAGAATAATACCGTTCATCAGCAGCATGGCAATAGCCCTGGCAGGATGCACCTCGCTCGACTGTCCGCTCAACAACACCACGTACACCAAGTACAAGTTGATGGGCAAAGTCACGACGCTCAGCGATACCCTGACCATCTCCACCACCAAGCAGGAAGGCACCGACAGCGTGCTTATCAACAAGGACGTGCAGGTAGACAGCTTCATTCTGCCGATGAGCTACAAGCAGCCCGAGGACATACTCTACTTCAAGGTGGCAAACCAAGACGGACAGGTATTCGAGGACACCGTGACCGTGAAGAAGGAAAACTACTCCCACTTCGAGTCGGTAGACTGCAGTCCATCGTTCTTCCACACCATCACAGGCGTGGAAACCACCCACAACCTCATCGACTCCATCGTCATCAACCATAAAGAAGTGAATTATGATGCATCCCAAGCACATTTCTACATATACTTTGGCACTCGCGACTAGCAGTGTGCTGGCTCTCCATTCCCTCAGCACACAGGCGCAGGGACAGAAGAAACTAGAGCCTAGCAAGGAAGACTCCATCCCTCTGCTACGAGGCATAGCCGTGGGTGTAGACCTCATCGGCCCCGGACAGCTCGTAGTAAGCGACTACGGACAATACGAAGCCAACCTGCGCGTGAATCTGAAAGACAAGTTCTACCCCGTCTTTGAACTAGGCTATGGCCATTGCGACGCCACCGACGAGAGCACACAGATACACTACAAGACCAGTGCCCCGTATGCCCGCATCGGCATAGACTGGAACCTTCTGAAAAACAAGCACGACGACTATCGCCTCTTCGGCGGCTTTCGTTACGCCCTCACCTATTATAAATATGATGTATGGGCACCCGACATCGAAGACCCCGTCTGGGGAGGAACAGCACCCTACGGAGCCTCGGGCGTATCCTGCAACTACCACTGGCTAGAAGGTGTGATAGGCGTGGATGCTAAGATATGGGGCCCCATCCGCATGGGTTGGAGTTTCAGATACAAACGCAGGATTGCGAACAACAACGGCAACCTTGGCAACACCTACTATGTGCCAGGTTTTGGCAAGCAGGGCGGTTCGCGACTCGGCGGCACATTTAATGTCACCTTCGAGATATAAGATTAGACATTTACCCATACACGCACGACAAAACTATGAAGAAGAAGAAACTCATCTGGCAGATCCCCTTTCTGCTACTCTTGGTCTTTGGCAGCATCTATGTGGTTCGCCAACAGCGCAATACCCCTTACAAGCACGACGAGGGCTTTGTCTTCGGCACCATCTACCACGTCACTTACCAGAGTGATACCAACTATCAGAAGGAGATAGAGGCAGAATTACAAAAGGTAGACCAGTCGCTCTCGCCATTCAACAAGACCTCCATCATCTCCGCCGTCAACCGCAACGAGCAAGTGAAGGTAAACGACATGTTCAGCGAGGTATTTACACTCGCCGAAAGCATCTCTAGAGAAACCGGCGGTGCCTTCGATATCACAGTGGCCCCCATGGTAAATGCCTGGGGCTTCGGATTCAAGACAGGCAATCCCCCCACCAAACAGCAGGTAGACAGCCTGCGTGCACTCGTGGGTTACCAGACTGTTAGGCTGAAAGATGGCTATGTGATAAAGGAAAACCAGAAGACGATGCTCGACTGTTCGGCCATAGCCAAGGGATATGGGAGCGACGTGGTAGCTAGATTTCTGAAGAAGAAAGGCATCCAAAACTTCATGGTAGAGATAGGAGGCGAAATCGTAGTCTGCGGCAATAGCGAGAAACTCGTACCATGGCGCATCGGCATCAACAAGCCTACCGATGACTCCACCAATACACAGCAGGAACTGCAAGATGTAGTCAGCGTCACCGACATCGCTATGGCCACCAGCGGCAACTACCGCAACTTCTACTACAAGAACGGCAAGAAATACGCCCATACCATCGACCCGAAGACTGGCTATCCAGTACAGCACAACATCCTGTCTGCCACCGTCTTCGCCAAGACTTGCGCCACGGCAGATGCCTACGCCACCTCGTTCATGGTATTAGGACTGGACGGAGCCAAAAAGATACTGCAGAGACATCCCGAGCTAGACGCATACCTTATCTATGCCGATGGCAAAGGCAACAACCAGATATGGTACTCGCCATCCTTGCAAAAGAAAATAACGAAATAAGATGCCAGACTACAACAGGCTATACGACAACCTCTTGAACTTGCCCCTCTTCCTAGGAATGAGCCGAAACGACCTACTGGAGGTAGCGGGACATACGAAGTTCGACTTCCAAAAGCTAGAGGATGGCGCCACCATCGTAAAGGAAGGTGACGCTTGCCTACGCCTGTACTTCCTGTTGGCTGGCGACATCAGCGTCATCACCGAGGCAGATGACCATGGCTATCGCATCGAGGAAGACATCACAGCGCCCGAACTATTCCAAGTGGAACACATCTTCGGGCTGAGCCAACGTTTTACCCGCACCTACATCGCCAAAAGCAACTGCAGCGTGATGAGCATCAGCAAGCAGGAGGTGCAGAAACTATCGAGCAGGTACGAAATATTCCGTATCAATCTACTCAACCTCTTCTCCACGCAGGCACAGAAATACAACCGCCGCCTCTTCCGAGTGCCGCCAAAGACACTGCAAGAGCGCATCATCCGATGGTTTGAGAGCCATTGCCTGCGCCCAGCTGGCGAAAAGATGTTTTACGTCAAGATGGCAAGAATAGCCGACGAGATGAGTGTGAAGCGCATCTATGTATCCCAAGCACTCAATGAGATGCAAGACCAGCACCTCGTGCATCTGCACCGAGGCAGAATCTACATCCCTGCACTCGAAAAACTCATCAACAGATAACAAGAAAGAAATCATAATCATAAAAACAAGATAATGACACAAGAGCATAACAATACAGCAGAGAGAATCAACCCCTTCTTCGTACCTTACAACACACCGCACGATACCGTACCCTTCGACCAGATTCGCCTGGAAGACTACGAGGAAGCCTTCATGGAAGGAATACGCCGCGACGATGAGGCTACCGACAGGGTTGTCAATGACCCAGCCGAACCTACCTTCGAGAATACCATCGCCCGTGTAGACACAGACAGGGGCGAGCACTACTTCGACCTATTGGGACGTGTGTCTAATGTATTCTCTTGCATGATGAGTGCCGAGACCTGCGACGAAATGGAGGCATTGGCACAAAAGATGAGTCCAATCCTCACCAAACATGCGAACGACATCACGCTCAACAAGAAACTCTTTGAGCGCATCCAGTTTGTGCATGACCATCCTAACCGTGAGCTTACCCCTGAAGAAAAGATGCTTCTCGACACCAGCTATGATGGTTTCGTGCGTAGCGGTGCCCTACTCGACGAGGAAGGCAAGGAAAAACTACGCAAACTCACCGAGGAAGCCAGCATCCTGACACTCCAGTTCTCCCAAAATCTCTTGAAAGAGAACAAGGCTTTCACCCTGCACATCACCGACAAGGCACAGCTGGACGGTCTGCCAGACACAGCCATTGCCGCAGCCGCACAGACAGCTAAGGAAAAGAACGAGGAAGGATGGATTTTCACACTCGACTATCCTAGCTACTCCCCATTCATGACCTACTCTACCCAGCGTGAGCTACGCAAGCAGATGTACATGGCACGCAACACCGTCTGCACCCACGACAACGAGCAGAACAACCTCGAAATCTGCAAGCGCCTCATCAACCTGCGCCGTGAGCTAGCTCAGCTCCTGGGATACGATACTTATGCCGACTACGTGCTCCGCCATCGCATGGCTAGCAATACAGAGAATGTATATAAGTTGCTCAACGACCTGATAGATGCCTACAAACCTACCGCTCAAAAGGAGGTAGCTGAGGTATCTGCCCTGGCTAAGAAACTAGAGGGAGACGACTTCAAGGTAGAGGCATGGGACTTTGGATTCTACTCTCACAAGCTACAGATGGAGAAGTACAATCTCGATGCAGAGATGCTTCGTCCATACTTCCAGCTCGACAAGGTGATCAAGGGAGTATTCGGATTAGCCAACAAGCTCTATGGAATTACATTCAAGGAGAACAAGGACATCCCTGTATATCACCCAGACGTAAAGGCCTTCGAGGTATTCGACAAGGATGGCAGTTATCTCGCTGTATTCTATGCCGACTTCTTCCCTCGCAAAGGTAAGCAGGGCGGAGCCTGGATGACCGAGTTTCAAGGGCAATGGATAGACCATAAAGGGCAAAACATCCGTCCTCACGTGAGTGTGGTGATGAACCTTACCAAACCTACCGAGGAAAAGCCTGCCCTCCTGACACTGGGCGAGGTGGAGACCTTCCTGCACGAGTTCGGGCACAGCCTTCACGGCATGTTTGCCAACACCCGCTTCGAGAGTCTGTCGGGCACCAACGTATGGTGGGATTTCGTGGAATTGCCATCCCAATTTATGGAAAACTATGCAGTAGAGAAAGACTTTCTCCGCACCTTCGCCTTCCATTACCAGACAGGCGAACCCTTGCCAGACGAACTGATAGAACGCATCGTGAAAAGCCGCAACTACATGGCAGGCTATGGCTGCCTTCGCCAGGTTAGCTTCGGACTTCTAGACATGGCTTATTACACCAAGAAAGAATACTTTGCCGACGACATCATCCCATTCGAAAAGAAGGCATGGGAGAAGGCTATCATCGGCAAGCAGCAGACAAACACATGTATGACTGTACAGTTCTCTCACATCATGTCTGGCGGATATGCTGCAGGATACTACAGCTACAAGTGGGCAGAGGTACTCGATGCCGATGCCTTCAGCGTATTCAAGAAGAATGGCATCTTCGACCAAAAGACAGCACAGAGTTTCCGCGACAACGTTCTCTCCAAAGGTGGCACAGAGCATCCTATGACACTATACAAGCGATTCCGTGGTCAGGAGCCTACCATCGATGCCCTCTTGGAGCGCAATGAAATCAAGAGAAGCTAGAAGCAAGACGACTGGAGTTTTCACATCTATTATAAAGATAAGACTATGGAGAATGAACTTTCCAAGCAGACCAAACTAGACCTGCGTTATCTGCGCATGGCCCGCATTTGGGCGGAGAACAGTTACTGTCAGCGTCGACAGGTGGGCGCCCTGGTAGTAAAGGAGAAAATGATTATCAGCGATGGGTACAATGGCACGCCAAGCGGATTTGAGAATGTCTGTGAGGACAATGGTGTCACCAAACCTTACGTTCTCCATGCCGAGGCAAACGCCATCACCAAGTTGGCTCGCAGCAGCAACAACAGTGAAGGCAGTACGCTCTATGTCACAGCCTCCCCTTGTATCGAGTGCTCCAAACTCATCATCCAGGCAGGCATCAAGCGAGTGGTCTATGCCGAGAAATACCGTCTCTCAGATGGTATCGACCTCCTGAAAAGAGCCGGCATCAAGGTAGAATATCTCAACCCAGAGGAAAAACGTTAGTATACATCATCATAAAGTTAGTAATGTTATGGATATGAACAAGAATAAGAAGATCTACCGATTTATGCCTCTCATCATGGCAGCTTGTGTCGTGGTGGGCATCATCCTAGGTACATTCTTCTCTAATCATTTCGCAGGCAATCGCCTCAGCGTCGTAAATAGTGGAAGTAATCGCCTGAACAATTTGCTCCACCTGATAGACGACCAGTATGTGGATGCCGTCAACATCGACTCCTTGGTCGATAAGGCGATTCCCCAGATTCTAGCCGAGCTAGACCCTCACTCGGTCTACATCAGTGCCAAAGATGCAGCCCAGGCTACCGATGACCTCAAGGGTTCGTTCTCGGGCGTAGGCATCGAGTTTGTGATTCGCCAAGACACCATCCATGTGCAGAATGTCATCCAAAACGGACCAGCAGAAAAAGCGGGTCTCTTGGCTGGCGATAAGATAGTCATGGTAGACGGCAAGCCTTTCGTAGGAAAGATCGTGACCAATCAAGAAGCGATGCACCGCCTGAAGGGGCCTAAGGACACCAAGGTAAAAATTGGAGTCATCCGCTATGGCAGCAAGAAGGTGCAGAACTTTACCGTAACTCGTGGAGAGATACCCACCAAGAGCGTCACTGCATCCTATATGCTCGACGAGAATACAGGCTATATCCGCATTAAGAACTTCGGCGAGAACACCTATCCCGAAATGCTCATCGCCCTGGCCAAACTCTCGCAGCAGGGCTTCAAAAACCTATGCATCGACCTGCGCGACAACAATGGCGGATATCTTACCGCAGCCATCAACATGGCAAACGAATTCTTGCCAGACAAGAAACTCATCGTCTATACCCAAGGCAGAAAGTCTCCTCGCCAAAACCACATGAGCGACGGCAAGGGTTCTTACCAGAAGATACCTCTAATCGTACTCATCAACGAGGGGTCTGCCTCTGCGGCCGAAATCTTTGCGGGAGCCATGCAGGACAACGACCGCGCCACCATCATCGGCCGTCGTTCCTTCGGAAAGGGATTGGTACAGCAGCAGATAGAATTCCCTGACCACAGCCTCATCCGTCTCACCATCGCCCGATACTACACCCCTGCAGGAAGATGTATCCAGAAGCCTTACACCATGGGCGACGACAAGGACTACGAGCTGGATTTGCTAGACCGTTACCAGCACGGAGAGTTCTTCTCACAAGACAGCATCAAGCACACGGGCCCGGCTTACCATACAGGCATCGGCAGAGTGGTATATGGCGGTGGCGGCATCACGCCAGACATCTTTGTACCAGAAGATACCCTCGGCATGACCTCCTACTTTAAAGAGGCTAGCATGAGTGGACTTATCCTACAGTTTGCCTTCACTTATACCGATGACAACCGTCCTAAGCTCAACAATTTCAAGGAGATGATGCAGCTCGCTGACTATCTCGACAGCCAGAACATGGTAGACCAGTTTGCCACCTATGCCGACAAGCACGGATTGAAGCGTCGCAACCTCCTCATCAAGAAGTCGCACAAGTTGTTGGACCGTGTCATAGACAGCCGTATCATTTACAATATACTTGACGAACAGGCATGGACAGAGTATATCAACATGGACGACCCTGTTATCAAGAAGGTACAGGAGGTCTTCGATAAGCACGAGGCATTCCCCAAGAAGCCAATACCTGCAGCGAAGCCTGCCAACAATAAACAAAAGGTAGCCATGGCGACCCCTCATACGCCCTATAACTACCGTTCGCTGCATAGCGGCAACTTCTACATCGGCTAAGAGCAAAGTCCATGAACAAATCTGAAATCAGAAAAGAGATAAGAAACAGAAAGCGACAGTATTCCTCAAGCCAACTTGAGGAACTGTCGCTTTCCGTTTTGTCACGTCTATCCCTAAATGTACATCTTCAGCAAGCCCATACGGTATTGATGTACTATTCCCTACCCGACGAGGTGAACACCCATACATACATCGACTCTCTCGTAGAGCAAGGCAAGCGAGTACTCCTCCCCGTAGTCATCGACGACAAGAATATGATCATTCGAGAGTATACAGGCCAACAAGACTTACATGAAGGTGCCTATCATATTCTAGAGCCGATAGGCAAACTCTTCCCCAAGGAAAGATACCAAGAGATAGAAGTAGGCATTATCCCAGGCATGGGGTTCGACAACGAGGGAAACCGCCTGGGAAGAGGCAAAGGATACTACGATAGATTCTTGCAACAGGCACCTGATATTTATAAGATTGGCATCTGCTTCAACTTCCAAAAAGTGGAAGTCCTACCCACAGAACCATCAGACATCAGAATGCACGAAGTCATCTCCTCCCCATCCAATGAATAACTCGGAGAATCACATGAATCTAGTAGAACCTGATATCAGAGATGACATACGCTCCTACAGTCTGATTTAAACGATTAACCAGTATCGATCGATTCATCTGCAAGTCGGCACGAAGGGCAGGATTCAAGATCTTGACGTAAAGCGTCTGGTTTTTGATAAATTTATCTCCACTATAGCCAGCAATGACATTCCCAACGACGGTATCCCAACTATCCAAGAGACGTTTCTGCTGAAGCGGCATCTCCAGTCCCTCGTTTCTCAAAAACTCAGGCAACAACTCTCCTAACGAACGTACTTTATTTCTAAACATATCAATAACTCCTAATTTCTAACTCTCAACTCCTAACAAATATTCCCCTCCTCTACATGGAATATCTTATAGTCACCATGCATATTACGGAGTATCTGGTCGAGATGGTCGCGATTCGTATCGGTGATAAAAATCTGTCCAAAGTTATCTCCCGAAACCAGTTGTACTATAGCCTCTACTCGCTGGGCATCCAATTTATCGAAAATATCATCGAGCAGGAGCAGCGGTGATGTGTTTGAACAGGTACGCTGCAAGAAACTGAATTGCGCCAACTTAAGCGCAATAACAAAGGTCTTGTTCTGCCCCTGGCTACCCTCGCGCTTCATGGCATAGTCGCCTAGCGTAAATTCCAAATCGTCCCTATGTACACCATGCAAGGAATATCCCACAGCCCTATCCTTAAACCTGTCGCGCTGTATCACTTCCAACAAAGGTCCACGGGTGCAATGCGAGATATACTGCAAGCCCACAGCCTCCTTATTGCCAGAGATGTGCTGGTATATCTGTTGGAAGACAGGCACCAGTTCGCTTACAAAAGCCTGTCGTTTCTGATAGAGCACCTCTCCATTCTGTGCCATCTGCTGTTCCCATAGTTCTAGCAGCGTAGCATCTGGCTCCGCCTCCATCTTCAGCAGGGCATTGCGTTGCTGCAAAGCTTTATTATAATTGGAAAGAGCCTCGATATAAGAATTGTCATACTGCGAAATAACTATATCCATCAGCCTTCTACGCTCCTCACTTCCGCCCTCGATGAGCGAGACATCTGACGGTGAGACAAAGATGAGCGGTATCAAGCCTATATGTTGGGAAAGTCGCTTATACTCCTTCTTGTTACGCTTGAAATGCTTCTTCGTACCACGTTTCATGCCGCAGTAGATGTTTTCTATATCGCCGTGGTCGTTCCGGTAGTTGCCTTCCAACATAAAGAAGCCCTCCCCGTGAGTAATGATTTGCGAGTCGATAGGATTATTGGCACTACGGCAGAATGAGAGGTAGTAGATGGCATCAAGGAAATTGGTTTTACCCATGCCGTTATGACCGATAAGACAGTTGATTTTAGGCGACAACTCCAAGTTGCAGCCCTTGATATTCTTATAATTGATGATGGAAATATTCTTTAAAATCATACTCACTTTGCTCGTTACAGACTGCAAAGTTAGCAGAAAAAGGGGAAAAAACGAAAAAAGTAGCCTAGAAATTGCAGTATATGGAAAAAAATCTGTATTTTTGCAGTCTAAAGTGTGGCAATCCTTCCATGAGGGCAATCTACACATCGTCATGATGACTAGAGCAGAATAATAAAAAACAAAAAAATAAAAATGGCAAACAACAACGTACAGGCTCAAGAAATCGAGAGCCTTAACATTCGTGAGGCCTTCTTCTTGAAGTATAAGAAGGCTATTCTTATCGCAGTGGCAGCTGTCATCGTTGTCATCGCAGGTGTATTCGTTTATATGTCTCAGATTACTGGGCCTCGTGAGGACAAGGCTAGCACTTTGCTCGGCAAGGGACAGACATACTTCCAGAACGAAATGTACGAGCAGGCACTCAACGGCGATGGCGCTGGCTATGTAGGTTTCAAGAAGATTGCAGACGAGTACAGCAGCACTGATGCTGGCAACCTCGCTAACCTCTATGCAGGTCTTTGCTATGCCAACCTCGGCAAGTGGGCCGAGGCCGAGAAGAGCCTTGACGCATTCTCTTCTAAGGGCGACCAAATGATTAGTCCAGCAGCAGAGGCTGCACTTGGCGATGTCTATGCTCACCTCAAGAAGTTGGACGAGGCAGTGGCAGCTTTCAAGAGTGCAGCTTCAAAGGCTGACGCAAAGGCTGAGGACGACACCAACAACAGTCTCTCGCCAGCATTCCTCGTCAAGGCTGGCGAAATTCTTGAGAGCCAAGGCAAGAAAGCTGATGCCTTGAGCATCTATCAGGATGTAAAGAAGAAGTATGTCAACTCAATGCTCGTACAGAGCGGCGAGATTGACAAGTACATTGAGCGTGCTTCCAACTAATATTTTCCATTAGAGACATTCTCACAAACGAACAGATTTATTATGGCTACAGCACTTCATAATTTATCAGACTACGACTTTACCAAGGTACCGGATGCTAGCAACATGTGCTTTGGTATCGTCGTTGCCGAATGGAATCCGGAGATTACGGGCGCCCTTCTAGAAGGTGCCGTCAAGACGCTCGAAAAGCATGGTGCGCTCACCGAGAACATCCATGTGAAGACCGTACCAGGCAGCTTCGAATTAATCTATGGTGCCCACCAAATGGTACTCAATGGAGGATACGACGCTGTCATCATCCTAGGAAGCGTAATCCGTGGAGAAACCCCCCATTTCGACTATATATGCGAGGGGGTTACCTATGGCATAGCACGTCTTAACGCTACACAGGAAATACCCGTCATCTATGGTCTCTTGACGACCAACGACCTACAGCAGGCTAAGGATCGCAGTGGTGGAAGACTTGGCAACAAGGGTGACGAGTGTGCTATTGATGCCATCAAGATGGCTAAATTCTAATATATAATAAGGTATATATTATGAAACTCTATCAGTTGCTACAGTCGTTCGAGTTTGAGGAGATATTCCCTACCGTCAACGAGATGTTTCCTAATGCACAGTTGCATCGCGATGTCTTTGAAAAGGCATTTAATATGCTTTGCGAAATCCAGCCAATCAGTTCTAAGAAAACTATCAAGTTTGAACTGATGGAAGATCCTGATTCCAACAACATGTTCATGGGAGCCAACGACAGCTGTTTCCAGACTACCTGGGACGTATGCCTGGGAAAGGAAATCAGAAAAGGAAAAGGAGTAGATCTCAATGATGTAGAGATAGCAGCCAACTGCCTGCTCAATGTACTATTCATAGGGCGTCACCCCCAAATTTTCGACAAGGAATACAAGAAACTTTTCAAGTAAAAAGTCATATAAAAAGCCTTTGGAGCTAGTGCTTCAAAGGCTTTTTTATGATCATTCTATTTTTATACGCCATCCTCGTCATCATCCATCGCTGAAGAATTGTCAGAAGAAGTATTCTTGCCAGAGGCAGCGTCTTCCTCCCCATCAGTATCCAGCACTTGGTCTTTGCTAACGCTTACGGCGCCCATACGAGATATTTTCAGCGCCAGTGGCACATACTCATCACTTGTCACATCAGGCGAGCCTACACTGGCCGCGAAATAGATATAGTCTCCTTCTGCCTTGACAAATACGATGCCTAGCAATGCTCCAGTTTCGTTGGTATGTTTGTCGAGATAGCCTGTAAAGTTAGACTTCGTAAAAGTACGGTTGAAGAATTCCGAACCATCCTTTCTCAAGATGCGAACAGTAATTTTGTTATCATAATACTTAGTATCCTCATCGAGCTGCACTATCGGAAGGTCGGTGGAAGAAGCACGTTTCACCACCACCTGATAGGTGGAGCCCACCCACACTACATCTCTAGACTGCTCGTAGTCGCTCATCTTCTGAGTGGTTTTCTTTACCTTAGCCACAGGCTTCTTGGCTATGATGATATTACTTTTTTTCTTTTCGGCACAAGAGCCTAGAAGACACAATGTCAAGGCTGCCGTCAGTATATAATCGATTCGTTTCATCTCTATATTTACATTACTTTAGTACCACTGCACGGCATTCGAGTAACCGCTTCGCTTGTCATACTTCAGAGCATCCGTCAATGTGGCTGCATTGCATCGGAAGGTGAAGTTGTAACTGGTATATGGTGAAAGCACCACCGAGCAACTCATGTTGAAGCAGTGCAGGTCGCGGGCCAGGCTGGCAGTGGTCATACTAATCTTGGAATTCTCGAAGTCGTAACCAGAAGAGAAACTGATATTCCAGCCATCGCTGATACGTATGTTACCACTCATATTGAGCGTCTGCGTAAACTTGTAAGGATAGCGCATCGTCTTCTCATTGAACTTTTCACGGCGAGTATCCTCACGCATCGTGATACCATAACCGAAGGTGAGCGACCAAGGCATATTGAAAGCCATATAGCCATCGGTATCGGTCTTTGCCTTGCCGCCACCGCTCTTCTTGGCCCCAGTCTTACCCTTCTCCATATCATCGTCTACATTGCTCTCGATATCAGTATCCATCCCCTCGTCGTCACCATGATTACCATCCTTATTATTCTTGTCATCCTCATTACTGCCTCCACCGAAGAGTTTTTTCAATTTTTCTGGATTGAGAGTGAAGGAGAGGTTCTGCGACATACCTTGGAATCGGCCGAATCTTCCCCTGCCCCACTCCGTATGGTTGCCTACATAGACATTTCCTTGATCATCCAACTCGTATGCATAGGTGGCAAAGACGGCATTCATATTGAACGTATAGTTCTTCCACCACTTCAAGCGCAAGTTGATATTCATATCGCTCCATGGCCGTACTTTGGCTGCCATATTATAGCTCATGTTGACATCGAACGCATCTATAATACTCAACTTCTTGTAACCCGTGGAGTCCTTGTCACTCTTCACCTTCATCTCCAGGTTATTGCCGAGCGTAAAACTGACGCTTCCGCTCTTTCCCTTACTAGGCACGCCATAGAGGGCATTCTGATAAGGTGAATAGCTTACGAGCGATACGTTGCCATCGGCATCAGTCTTCTGATAGGTTTCCCAATAACCATAGCGAGAGGCGCCAAAGTCTGGCGCATAACTGAAGCTTACCGTCGGTGTAATGACATGGCGTATCGCCTGTATCTTGTCACCAAACAACCTGCGATTAGGCACCCAAAAACCATAGATTTTGGTGGATAGACCAACACTCATGTTCCAGTTGTACACGTTATGAAATCCGTAGGTAGTATCGCTTTTCTCTGTCTGTGTGGCAGTATCCCAAGATTTCTCCACCTTATTGGTATACATACGGTCGGTGAAATTGAAGGATGGAGTCACATTAAGATACTTGAAGAGCGTAAATGAGGCGCTCACGGGTATCTGGTGTTGCCATCCGTTGCGCCAGTCCTTGATAAGCGAGCTGTGCATCAACTTATCTTCCTTGGTATTGATGCTATTGGAGATGTGTCCTGTATAACTCATCGCTATCTTCTCATACCATTTCTCATCGCCCACCATCTTCTTTCTACGGAATGGGTAGAAGCGAGAGATGCTGATATTGAGGTCTGGCAGAGTCATCGCTATCGATGAGTCGCGCATATTCTGCGAGAGGTTGGCAGTAGAACTGAGCGACATGCCGATGCTGGAGAACGAGGTACTCCAACTTACCGACGAGGTTCTGGTACTCTGCGTCATCGTCTGCGGATTGTAGAGCGAACTGAGATTGTTGCGCTCGTAGCTCGATGTAGCAAAGTTGACACTAGCCGATAACGAGCTGAAAGGATTGGCCTTGGAGTCTTGTCGATGACTCCACTGAATCTTAAAGCTCTCTTGCTCTGTAAAGTCAGGCATTCCCTTGTCTCCATTCTTGGTGTCTTGATAGCTAAAATAGAATGAGCCTGAATACTTATAACGTTTGCGATAGTTACTGGCAGCCGAGATACCCCAGGAACCCTTGGTATAGATTTCGCCCAAGAGCTTCAAGTCCCACTTATCGCTCATGGCGAAATAATATCCACCATCACGCAGATAGAATCCACGAGCACTCTCATCGCCGTATGTCGGCATGATAAAACCACTGCTATAACTCTTGGTGAATGGGAAGAATCCGTATGGAATTCCCAATGGCATCGGCACGTCACATACCACGAGATAGGCAGGTCCGAAGACCACATCCTTTCCAGGACGCATCTTGGCACGGGATAAGGAAATGTAAAAATCAGGGTGTTCTTCGTCGCAGGTAGTATATCGGGCATGCTGCAGATAAATGGTTCCTGTAGAGTCTCGCTTCGACTTCACACCCCTGAGGAACCCATCCTGCTGTTCGGTATACACATTGTTAATAAGAGCCTTCTTGCTCTTGAAGTTAAACTTGATGGTATCCGTATCGTAGGTATCCGATCCCATCTTAAAGACAGGCTTTCCTTTCACGCCGTCCTCCGCAGTAGAGTCTTGGGTACCCATTGCCTTGACGTTACTCTTATCCATATCCATGGAGATACGGTCGGAGGTAAGATCCATATTCTGGTACTTCACGTTAGAGTTGCCATAGAGAAAAGCCACCTTGCTATGGGCATCGTAGACGAGCGAGTCATCGGCTTGATAATTAACAGGGGCATCGATACCCCCCTGTTTCTTTCGGGCTATAGAATCGAGGCGGATACTGTCGTCCACCACCTTATTGTGTTTCCATATAGCCTTCTGAAGGGAGTCCATCTGCGTAGTGTCGTTGGCGGCATCCAACTTGATTTCATTGACGAGCGAATCGACATACACGGAGTCTCCCACAGCCACAGCGGTGGAGTCTGCCTGCGCCTTCTTTTTTTTCTTGAAGACTGGCATACCTGGATTTGCCACCATCATCGCAGTGATGGAGACAAACATCAGAACGGCTATAGTTGATTGTTTTCTCATTCAAATACTTAAGTTTAGAAGTTTAAATCAAGGAATCCTGGGATTTTATAATCCGCTCTCTCCTTTGGTTTCTTGCTTCTGTCTCATTAGCGGATGACAAATCCGCAATAGTTACCCAAATATCAACGGATGACGAATCCGCCAAAACATTTTTAGGGATACCTCCCACAAAACATCACTAGGGGAACTATTCAAAAAGTTTCTCCCATTCCTGGAAGCGTTTCACTCCTTCCTCGCCAAACTTGGCGAGACTTTTCTCAGCCTTTTCCATCGACTTTTCTCTGTCGAGGTGAGTCTTGCTAAAGAATTTATCGGCATAGCAAATCACTTTTTCCTCCATCGTTTCGGGTAGGAAGTCTTGGTGAGGCAAAGGCAGTTTTTGCTCCACGATTTGCTGGCAGGTGATACCGGCACCTGTATGTCGCTCGCATACACGAGCATGTTGCTCATACCCTTCCTTACGCATCAGCTCGGCACCAAGTCTGCCATGGCAGATGTATGGCTGAGAGCCAAAACAGTGTATACCTGGAGCATCGGTAAGGAAGATTCCGATGTCATGCAGCATGGCAGCTTCCTCTACAAACTGTGCATCAAGATGCAATTCGGGATGAGACGAAACAATCTGCAGCGCTTTTCGCGCTACAGATTGGCTATGGTTGATGAGGATATGACGAAGCTCATTATCCTCGGGATAATACTTATCAATTAATAATTTATAATTCATAATTTATAATTATTCTTAGGAGCTGGATGGCGACCTAATTATACATTATACATTATTCATTATCAATTACTCAGCGTTGCGCTCAATGTAAGCGATGACGTCGCCCTTGCGAATCTTGCTGCCCTGCTTGGCATTGATTTCTACGAGCTTGCCACCGAGAGCGGCTGGTACGGTCTCAAACTCACCCCATGGCGCAAGGATGTAGCAGAATGCGTCGCCTTCCTGATACTCTTTACCGATGAATGGCTCTACGGCTGGCTGGCACTCGCCCTCTCCCTGGAACTCCCAGAATATCTGACCTGCCACTGGTGCTACGATAGCATCGGCCTTGGCATGCTTGAACTCAGCAAGCTGGGCTGGAGTCAATGTGGTGCCAAGCTTGGCATCCTTAGCCTTCTGGAGGTCGGCAAGGAAGTTCTTCTTAGCCTGACCGCTCTTGTAGTTGCGATACTGCTCTGGGTGCATGGCGAGCTCGAAGAGTTCCTCATCGTCCTGACCATAATCCCAACCATTCTCGTCCATCTCCTTCTTGAAATCGTCGAGGGCGTCGGTAAGCAAGGTGTGAGCATCTACATCGGTAAACTCTCTTCCCTGCTTCTTGGCAAGTTCTACGAGCTCTGGGTCGATGGTACCAGGAATCTTGCCACTCTTGCCGAGAATCATACCCCACATAGAGTCGTCCATCATTACAAAACGACCCTTGCCCTGCTCCATGGTAAGGAGGTTCATCAGAGAAATGTTCTTCACATATTGGCTAAATGGAGTTACCAATGGAGGGTAACCTACGCGTGGCCATACATACTCTACCTCATCGAAGAGTTTGATCAAGAGGTCGTCCATAGAGAGTTCCTCTTCACCCTTCTTCTTACGGATGTTGTTGATGGTCTGGCGCATACCACCGAGGTCTGCCATCATACTACCCATCATGCCGCCTGGCAAGCCACATCCGAGCAACAAGGAAGACATAATCTTGTTACCTGGGTTGATAAAGTAACCGAGCCATTCGTCGATAAACTCCTGAGTCATGGCACGAGCCTTCATATAGGCACTCATGTTAATCTCAGGCACCTCGAAGCCCTCGTTCTTCAGCATGCTGATAACAGAGATAATATCTGGATGAACCTTACCCCAAGACAATGGCTCGATGGCTGTATCGATGATGTCGGCACCATTGTTGCATACCTCTAGGATAGAAGCCATAGAGAGGCCCGGACCAGAGTGGCCGTGATACTGGATGACAATCTCAGGATACTTGTCCTTGATCATCTTAGTCAACTTGCCAAGGAATGCAGGCTGGCCGATACCAGCCATATCCTTGAGGCAGATTTCCTCTGCGCCGGCAGCGATAAGCTGGTCGGCGATGTTCATATAATATTCGAGTGTATGTACAGGAGAATTGGTGATACAGAGCGCACACTGAGGAGTCATACCACCTTCCTTTGCCCACTTGATGGAAGGGATGATGTTGCGCACATCGTTCAAGCCATCAAAGATACGAGTGATATTAGTACCCTGCTTGGCCTTTACCTTGTACATAAGGGCACGTACATCGTCAGGCACTGGATACATACGAAGAGCGTTCAGACCACGGTCGAGCATGTGAGTCTTGATACCAACCTCATTAAAAGGCTTACAGAATGCGCGCACAGCCTCGTTAGGATTCTCGCCTGCGAGAAGGTTAACCTGCTCGAAAGCACCACCATTGGTTTCTACACGGCTAAAACAACCCATTTCGATGATAACTGGCGCAATCTTAGCCAACTGGTCCTTGCGTGGCTGGAACTTACCAGAACTCTGCCACATGTCTCGGTAAACGAGACTGAACTGAATTTTCTTCTTCATTATTCTTTCAATATCTTTATATGCTTATATTTAATAATGTATAGCCACACGCCTCCGTCTAATACCACAAGTACGAGCAGAGAGAGCGGCAGGCTATACCAAGGTGCAAAATTAGACAAAAAAACTGAGAAATCAGTTTTTCAGCCCATTAATTATTAATTATTAATTATTAATTGTCAATTATTTCAGCTCTTGTTTGAGTTTATTGCTGAGTTTCTGGGCTGCAGCATGCGCCTTGGCATTTACGCTATGGGCATCTTTACTGCGATGATAGCCTGTCACCACTCCTGCCGAATTACGCAGAGCCAGGGAGTCGCCCTTCATATATACGAAGCTGAGGGTATCGTATGTGGTTTTCTCATTGAATACCACACCCCCCATTTCTCTCCTGCCCTTCACCAGGATGAGCTTGCCGTCATAAGCATGCCATTCCGTGTACTGGGGCACCTCTGGGTATTCTACAGGACTATCATCCTCTACGTCGCTATTCGCCATTACATGACCTACCGACTGCGCCTCGCTCATCCTGTTCAAAGTGAAACCATAATAACGAGGCACCATATAGGTCTCCACGATACTATCTGGCATATTCGCCAAGATACGAGCCTGCTGACGCTTGGAAAGATGGGTAACATCTCGCAGATGAGGCATCACGGGATAAGTCCATGTAGCCTTCAGCTTATCGAGGTCGATTACCATATCCGCTCCGTTCTTATCATCCTTTTCGGCACAAGGGATGACGCAAATCCAGTCGCCAATCTCTATATCGCCAAACACCTGATGATTACGGTTAGCATCCAGGATATTGTATTTCACAGGGTCGCCGCCACCATTAGGCAACAACACCACTGTAGTATCCGTACATCCCATACATGCCAATCCATATATAGCCTTATCGCCCTTGGCAGGCTTGGAGAGACTGATGGCCAGTTTGGAATTGTCCATCTTAGGCGCTTTCTTGTCATTCTTATGGCAAGCCGCCACCGCCAATACCACCCATGCCATCACGGCCAAAGTCTTTATCTTCATTTCTTATATATTAATAAATATACTATTGTATTAAAGATTCTCGAATTTTTCTGCAAAACTACGATTATTTTTTGAAAGAACCAAATCATCTTGCTCAAAAATAAAAAAAACAACCTTTAATATTTCAAAAAGGGCTATAAAATTTTGTATTGTCTACTTTTCTCAGTAACTTTGCATCCATTTTCGGAATAACACAAAAAACAGAATATGGCAAACAACACAAACAACCACACTCTACCAGCATGGACTGACATAGAGTACACAGCATTATGCAAAAACCCTTATATCTCTACACCTTTCTTCATCCCAAAGGAATCGAAGGTGTTTCTCTGCCGCAAGGATGGCTCTCGTGAGGAGCGACGCTTGATATTCTTGGTATTCAAGTCTACCGCAGCTGCCCAAGATGCAGAATGGGAAGACGACCCTATCCCTGGCGAAAACTGGATTAAGCCACTCGAAGACGATGACGACGAGGAGTTTGAGCCTGCCAAGATGGTTTACCTCGGCCAGGATATCGACGACTTTATCCATGTAGCTGCCGAGGACGACAGCACCATCACCTTCGACATCTATTGGCGCCATGGCGATGTAAAGGTGGAGAAGGCGGAGAAGACCGGCGAGGGATTCGTATGCAAGAAGGAGGACTTCGGAGACGATGGATTGCGCCTCATCTTGACACCTGAGGAGGGAAATCCTTTTACTCTCTATCTACAGATACCTTACATCGGTTTCTCGCTATACGATGCTGAGGGCAATAAGGTACACGGTGACCTGGAGGTGGCTCACGACAAGGTGGAAGACTACAGCTACGACTTTGTGGGTGATGACAACAATGACCGTTTTACCCTACAGCTCGACGGCGAAAAACTCGTCTACATGTGTGTACTTCGCCACGAGGATGCACAGCTAGTGGTACGCGACCAGCGCCAGCGTATGGCCATCGTAGACCAAATACCCTCGGAAGGCAAGCTGAGCAAACTACTGATGGGCGCGCATTCGGCACTGGTCAAGAACAAGAATTACCGTTGGCGCATCAATATCGCAGGCAGTTCTATCGCCGAAGAGGCTGACTTTGATATTCATCCAGCCAGCCTGATAGCATTCGTCCAAGAACAGATGGCAAAGGGAACGGACATCGACACCCTCGGCCAACACCTCATCGCCATGGAACAGAAATATGCCTTCCAGTGGTTCTGGCTCAAGGAAGACGACTGGAGCCATGACGACCCGATGTTCGACATGTTTATGAAGCAACTCTGCGCCTTCTCTTATGTAAGCCAGAAGCCTATTCAGGGCGACCTCTTACAGGCTCGCAACAACAAGCGCAAGATTCGCCGCTGCGCCAAACTCATCAAGGCTCACCAGGCTGGCGAGATTAGCTTATGGGACGAGGAGCAGGAACAACGCGAGGAGATATTGCTCCTTTTCAGCACCTTCCATAGTTCGTTCGTGGAGATGCTCGAATCTTTGGATGACGCAGGGGCTTCTGCAGAAGAATAAAAAAAATCATACGGAGCCTAAATGGAATACAAACATTTTTACGATTCCATATAAGTTCCGTATGAGATAAATATCAAAGCAGTTGGAGAAGTTCCTCAAACCTAGATATACGCCGGAGTTTCGGATGTTCAAACTCTTCTATCTTTTCGTGCGCCCAAGTGGTACTAAAAGGAATATGGACAGCCGAGGCTCCGATTTTTAATGCCGGAGCAATGTCGCTCTTGAAACTGTTACCCACCATCAAGAGTTCTTCAGGCTCCACCTCCAAGTCCTTGCAGAGATGGCGATAAGCCTCAGGTTTCTTGTCGCTTACGATACTCACCACATCAAAATATCGCTGCAAGCCCGAACGCCACAACTTATTCTCCTGATCCATCAGTTCGCCCTTGGTGAAGACGGCAAGCTTGTACTTCCGTTTGTTCTTATTTTGCACAAGTCCATCTTGCTTCATCTCTCTGATGCGAGCCAAGGTTTCCTCTACCCCTTCTAGCGGTTTGGCATCGAGATGCAAGAGACTCTTTCCCAAATCCAGTATTTGGGCGATGACATTCGCCTCCACCTTTCCATGGCTCACTTTCACGGCATTCTCTACTAGCGAGATGGTAAAAGCCTTACAGCCATACCCCAAGTCGGGCATGTTCTTCGTCTCCGTCTCGAAGAGAGCTGCCGAGATTTCCTTCTCCTTACCATACTCGGCTAGCAGTTCGCAATACTCATGCTCCACCTCCTCAAAATAGTTTTGCAATGCCCAGAGCGTATCGTCTGCATCAAAGGCTATCGCCTTGACATTCTTGATTTTTTCCATCGTTTCTCGTTTTAGATGCAAAGTTACTGTTTTTATCCGAAAAAACAAAAAAAACGTGCATCAATCTTCTACAGACAGACACACGTTGTGATTTTCAAAAAACATAGATCATTACACCTATTTTTTATATAAGCTTAAAAATGAGTCATAAACTCAATGACAAACTTGTCTTTTTCGGATGTTTTGGCCACTCCACCCTTACGATAGAAGTACTTCTCGTAGTTGAGGCGGATGTCTGAGACGAAAGGCTTGGCGAGGCTAAAGGTTACGCCGCCCGTTACGCGATGACGCTTGTAATCATTGATTTTCAAGGCACCTAGCTCTGTATCGCTGCCTCCATACCGAGTACCGTCGCTGTGGTCGCTCATAAAGTCGTATCTTGCCAATGGCGAAACCTTCTTGACAAGGCTCTTCGCATTGTGCACAGGAATATCGTAGCAGAGGAAACCGTCGAAGGCATGTACATCGTGGAAAGCATCCTTGCTATAATGCTTATACAAGTACTCAGCCTCAGCGATGAACCCACCCTTATGGAAGGTCAATCCCCCATCATACATCGTCACCGTAACATCTGATGGCTTAATCTTCTGCGTGCTCAATACGAGGTTTACGTTAGGAAAGAGAAACTGTGCCTTGGCAGAATAGTTAACGCCTTTCGTCCAATAATCCTTCTGGTCTGTCAAGCCCGATCCATTGAATACACCGGCGTTCACTACGATGGGGAAACCTACATTCCAAGTATAGCCAATCTCGGCACCCACGTCGCGTACATTACCTACCTGCTTGGCGATGAAGGAGCGGTTGGCGAAGTACTGCTGATGAGGAGAGCGGTGAGCATCGATGGTGAAAGGCACGCGCTCCTGACCGATGGTAAACTGGAGTGTCTTCCAAGGCGAGATGCGAGTATAGGCATCGAGCATCTTGATCTTACCCTCGTCACAGAGGTCTATCTCAGCCTTGTAACTCACTGATGGAGCCACCTTTCCAGTTACATTGATTCGTGCGGTACGCACCTCAAATCGTCCCTCCCCTTCCTCGGTTTGGTATTCATACTTAGAGCGGATGGTTCCGCCAATCTTCAGGGTCTTGTCGAAAGTCTCGCCCTCGCTAGCCTGTGCAAAAGCCGATGTCGCCATCATAGAGAGCAGCACCGCAGTCATTGTTTTCTTTCTCATTATATTTTATTTCTGAATATTTTTCGGGTGCAAAATTAATCAGAAGTTGTTAAGAGAAAGCGACACTCGTGTTACAAAATGATGAAAGAATCGGGGCGCCTGCAAAAGTGTGTGGATTACACATGGATTTTTACACATTTCTAAATGAACTGCTGGCACATTCCTTTTGCTCATTTTGACCTCACACCTCACCAAACACATCATAATGCATTGTGTTTCAGATGGTTTACCCTTGTGTGGTGTTGCAACTAGACCTCACTTAGACCTCACTGTTACCACACTGCCTTCATTTTTCTTGGCATCGAGGTGTGACAAGTGAGGTCTAAGTGAGGTCTAAGTGAGGTCTATCCGCAACACAACACTACTGTAACGCATTTATAGCCAGCATAATACAACATATCAGTGAAGTGTGAGGTCTTTTCACACATATTCTTTTGCGTGGGTCCCGACGCTTCTGAGTCAACGTCCCCGACGTTGTGTTCGTTGCCTCGCCACGACAGTTTTTTGCTCTAGAAAGGGCAAGAATTTGCCCTCGAAGGGGCAATATTATGCCTACGCTAGGCACAAATCGTTACTCCCAACAAGAAAGTAGGCGCAGTTCAAATCCGCAGGTTTATTCAAAATCTGCGGATTTTTATATTCATGGTCAGATGAAGGGTGATTCTGACCAGGCACATCTTTACAGTCTGTTTATTAAATTGAGTTAACAGATTACAGAATGAAAACCATGCTATCATTTTACTTTTCATTGCGTAAGAAAAAGTTTAAAATCCATTGATTTAAAGGGGATTTAGATGCATTTTACCCATTGTTGACCTATATCAAGAAATACAAATGTAAATGGTGTTTCATCTTTTAAAATATGGTAAATTCGCTAAAAAGCATTAACTTTGCACTCGTAAAAAGATTGAAACAACAATTACTCATTTTTTTAATAAAAGGATAATCAAATTATGGCAACGATTTTTACTATGGCTTTCGCCGCAGTTATGTTTTCAGGTATGACATTTTGCATGGGCATGTTCTTGAAGCATGTCATCAGTTCTATACCAGAAGTAGCAGACATCAACCACCGCATGTGCCTCAGCAAGTAAAAGACAAGATATTTTATATAGAGAGAGATCATATCAGAAAGGGCAAGTTCTAAATACGGGACTTGTCCTTTCTTTGTATTCCCCCAAATGCGGTCGTAACATTGCTGTAACATTATCTTCATAAACACGTAACCACTTTTTCTGCTCCTCTTTCAAACTATCGTAGTAACTTTGCAGCCGAAAAGAAAAGGATGCGAAATGGCCACCCGATGGTATTTGCAGACGAACAAGATTTTATTAATTCCAATAGTCAGATGAAAGAGAATAAGAAAGCTATTCTGGACATTCTCAAGAAGAAGAGCTCCAAGAAAGAAGGTAAGAAGGACGACAAGTTTGAAACGCTCGTACTCAATCTCGCCCTACAGAAGATTGACAGCGATAACTTTGAATACGACGGCGAGGCAGTATACACCGCCGACAAGAAGCGCCTCATCTATTGCATGAGCAGCGAGGAGAGCTTCGCCATCCCTGAGGGCGTAGAAGTTATCGGCGAGATGGCTTTCCGAGGAAAGAAGCACCTCAAAAACATCATCATCCCAAGCACCGTAAAGACCATCGAGCACGATGCCTTCTACGATTGCGACGAACTGGACAATGTGTACGTGCCTGCCAGTGTAAAGGAATTGAAGAGCTACGCCTTTGCCGAGTGCGACAAACTCAAGCAGATCACCTTCGCTGGAGTGCCCAACAAGGTGAGCCGCCACTCTTTTGACGACTGCGACTTACTCCACAACATCATCGTACCTACAGGAGCTGGCAAGTTCTTCCGCAAGGAACTCCACTTCATCGACGGAGACACCGACTTCCTCGTACTCGAAACTCCTGCCAAAAAGGAGAAGGACGAGACGAAGAAAACTCCTGCCGAAAAGAACGCCGAGCAACCATTGAAGAAGGCTAAAGACGAAAAGAAAGAAAAGGCTGCTGAAAAGAAAGAAAAGGCTGCTGAAAAGAAAGCTGTAGGAGAAAAGAAAGCAGAATAAAATACATTTTCCATTAACATACTGAGATTTTTATCTCGTGCATCATTCACTAGACTTATGACCAAAGAAGAAATAATGAAGAAAGCATACGTGGAACGCGACGTGAGCTGGATGTACTTCAACCATCGCATTCTGCAAGAGGCTGAGAAGGAGTATGTGCCCCTGCTAGAGCGTCTCTCCTTCCTCGGCATTTACTCCAACAACCTCGACGAATTCTTCCGCGTTCGCGTGGCATCGCTCAACCGCATGCTCGACCGCAAACTCACCAAGGACACCGAACAGCAAATCAAGAAGTCGCTCAAAACCATCAACAAGCTCAATGAATCCTATTCGCAAGAATATACTGAAGCGGTGGACACAGTTTTCAGGGAACTTGAAGTTCACAAGGTTCGCCCGCTCACCGAAGATAAGCTCAACGAGGAACAGCAGAAGTTTCTCACCCAGTTTTTCTATGATAAGCTCAACGGATCGGTCACTCCCATCTGGCTCTCAGAAATCGACGACCTCTCGATACTAGAGGACAACCGCATCTACCTCATCGTGGAGAAGAAGGATACGGAGAAGAAAAAGTATGCCATCGTAAAGGTACCCGACCGCGTGTATGGCCGATGGGTGAAGATACCATCGAGCGATGGCTTCGACAATATCATGTACCTCGACGACGTGGTGCGTTTCTGCCTGCCGCTGGTGTTCCTCGGCTTCAAGGAGAGCACCTACAGAGCCTACAGCTTCAAGTTTACGAAGGACGCAGAGATGGAGATGGACAACGACGCCGACTTCGGCACGATGGAGAAGATAGCCCTCGGCGTGAACAGTCGAAAGAAGGGCGAGGCCGTGCGCGTAATCTACGACCGCGAGATGCCCAAGGAATTGCAGAAGAAACTGCGCGAGCGTCTGAATACCAAGGAGCTGGACACCTCGCTCGCCGGAGGCCGATACCAGAACCACAAGGACCTAATGTCCTTCCCCGACTGCGGCCACAAGGAACTGAAATACGAGAAGTGGACACCCATCATGAAGCCCGAGTTTCTCTCCAACGAGAGCATCCTCGACCAAATCAGGGAGAAAGACCGCTTCATCCATGTGCCCTACCACAACTTCAACGGCTACATCCGCCTGCTGCGCGAGGCCGCCCTCAAGCCCGAGGTGAAGGCCATCAAGACCACCCTCTATCGTCTGGCCAAAGACTCGAAGGTAGTAAAAGCCCTCATCACCGCCGCCCGCAACGGCAAGAAGGTAACCGCCGTGGTGGAGCTGCTGGCCCGATTTGACGAGGAGAGCAACATCAAGTGGAGCAAGCGCATGCAGGAAGAGGGCGTAAACGTCATCTTCGGTGTGGAAGGATTGAAGATTCACTCCAAACTGCTCTATATCGAGTCGAAGAAGGGTAACATCGCCTGCGTGGGAACAGGCAATTTCCATGAGGGCAACGCCAAAATATACACCGACTACCTGATGATGACCGCACGACCCAAGATTGTGAACGAAGTAGCCAAGGTGTTCGACTTCATAGACCGTCCGTTCTCTCCGTTCCGCTTCAACGAGCTGCTCGTCTCCCCCAACTCGATGAAGACTCGCATCCTGCGCATGCTCGACAATGAAATCAAGAATGCCAACGAGGGCAAGGAGGCCTGGGTGAAGATGAAAATCAACCACATCACCGACACCGACATGGTGGCAAAACTCTACCAGGCATCGAAGGCTGGCGTAAAGATAGACATCGTAATCCGTGGCAACTGCTCGCTCGTACCAGGCATCGCCAAGCTCAGTGACAATATCCACTGCGTGGGCATCATCGACCGATACCTGGAGCACAGCCGCATCCTCATCTTCGCCAATGGTGGCAAGCCAAAATATTTCATCGGCTCGGCCGACTGGATGCCCCGCAACCTACTAAACCGCATCGAGGTGCTCACCCCTGTCTACGACGAGGACATGCAGGCAGATTTGCTCCGCACCATCGCCTACGGTATGAGAGACACAACGAATGGGCGCATCGTAGATGGCAAAGGAACGAACCAACTGGTGGAAGGCGCTCCTTTCCGCAGCCAGGCAGAACTTTACAAAGCCTACTCGAACAATGAATAATTTATAATTAGGACTTTATAATTAGGACTTTATGGTGAATTTAGCATCCATAGACATCGGCTCCAACGGCGCCCGCCTCCTCATCAAGCGTTTCGATCCGGAGGCGCAACGCAAGGAAGACCGCATCAAGAAAGTGATGTTCATCCGCATCCCCCTGCGCCTGGGCAAGGACGTTTTCACCCTCGGCAAGGTATCGAAGGAACGAGAGAAAATGATGATCCACATGATGAAGGGATTCAAGCAATTCATGAAACTCAACAATGTGGAGAATTATCGTGCTTGCGCCACTTCTGCCATGCGTGATGCAGAGAACGGCAAAAAAATACTGAAGAAGATAGAGAAGCAGACAGGCATCAAGCTCGAAATTATCAAGGGACAGGAAGAAGCTCAGCTCCTCTATAATAATATGGTAGAGAAAACCGACTCTAACGAGGGTAATTTCGCCTATATCGACGTGGGCGGCGGCAGCACCGAGGTAAGCATCATACACGATGGCGAACTGGCAGAGAGCTTCTCCTATAATATGGGAACCCTCCGTATGCTGGGCGGCAAGGTAACCGCTGAAACCGAAAAGCTCTTCAAGGACAACTTGACGAGATACGCCGAGGAATACGGCGACATCCGTATCATCGGTTCGGGTGGCAACATCAACAAACTCAACAAGTTGGCTCGCCACAGCAAGAGCAATGTAAAAAGCCTCCCCCTGGCAGAGCTAAAGCGTCTCTACACGATGATGAAGCCCCTCAGCATCGAAGAGCGAGAAATCAGTTTCAGCCTAAAGGAAGATCGTGCCGACGTCATTATCCCTGCCGCAGAGATATTCCTCAAGGCGTGCGAATACCTGAAGTGTGAGAACATCTTGGTACCCAATATCTCCCTTGCCGACAGCATCGTAGACGGTATCGTAGAAAAAATGGACGAAAATCCGTAATCGAATCATATCGATTACGGATTTTCCGTATTCTATAAAAAATAGACACAAGCTATTCAATATAACCTTCCTGGTCATACCCCCGATGATACTGGTGGATGAGGTCTATGAGCCTCTGCAACGCAGGAATGTCTGACGAGAAATTGCGAAATCGGGAGTACTGGTCACGATATCTTTCGGCAGAGCCGCCTTGCAAACGTTTCTCTATATCCGAAGGAATGAGAAGCGAGGCTCTTTCACCCAAGTACCGACGGAATTCCGTGAGGAAGATGTTGATTCCGGCAAGGTCGAAGTCGCCGAAGTGGACGTAACGGTTGGGAAGGGTCTGTAGCCACGAGCGCAAGTCTGAAGACTGGGGATAACGAGAGACGAAGAGCAATCGCTCTTCAGTAAGCAAGGACGAGAACAACGCCCTTTGCTGCCGTATGAGCCG